>CALFML010000626.1 GCA_937879845.1 uncultured Myxococcales bacterium | reverse complement strand
TCTTTCCCTACACGACGCTCTTCCGATCTCGCGTGTTGGCCAGCTTGATCGTGCCGGCTTGGATGCCGGCGAAGAGCAGCAGCGCGAGCGAGGGCACCTTCGGCTCGGTCGGACCGGCGAGCAGCTCGGCGAGCGAGCGGCTGCCGTCGAGCGAGGCGAGCAGCTGTCGCTCCTCGGGCATGATGTCGAGCTCGCCGACCTCGCCCGGCTCGACCAAGGGGAAGCGCTCGACGTGGGGCTCGAGCGCCTCGCGGGCGCGCGCCTCGTTGCTGGTCTCGAGCACCGCGACGAGGATCAGGCGCTCGGCCGGCGCCTCGAAGCGCATGCCGTAGTCGTCACCCTTGGCCTCGGGCTTGTACTGATACTTGCCGTCGTCCCACGCGAAGATGTCGTAGAGCTTGTGACGCAGCTGCGCCTCGAGGCCGTAGCGGAGGTTGCCCTCCGACAAGATGCCCATCTCGACGAGCAGCTCGCCTTGCTTCTTGCCCGTGCGACGGATCGACTCGAGCGTCTGATCGCACTGCGACTGCGTGATCAGACCCTCGCGCGCGAGGATCTGGCCGAGGCACTCGGACAGCACGTTGGAGCGGACCGAGACCGGCTGGCCCGCGTCGAAGAACACGACCTTCTTGGTGTTGCCGTTGAGCAGGAAGAGGCTGCCGGTGCTGCGCGTGCGCGCGATCTGGCGGACGAGCTTGGGAAAGGGGTTGCGACGCAGGGTCCCTTTCAGCGGAAATCCGAGCTCGGACTCGGCCGCTGGCTGACTCGGTGTGGAGATGGAGTCCGTCATGGGGATTCGGCGAGGTGACGGTCGAAGGCAGCCCTGACGGTCGCGCGATGGCGGGCGAGTGTCGAGACCAAGGCGTCCGCGTCGGGGAGGCCCATCCTACGCGCTAGCGCGGTCAGGCGGGGAGAATTCACGGTCAGCCGATCCGTCTCGCCCCACGCGCTGCCTCGCGTCATGCGGAGCCGGTTCAGGAGCAGCCGCTGGAAGCGATAGGCCCGGTCGAGCTCGCTCGCCTCCTCGACGTCGAGCAGTCCGAGCAAAGCGAGGCGAGCGAGCGCGAGCGGCAGCTCGTGGCTGCGCAGCTCCGGTCGCGCCGCCCCGTGGACGAGCTGCAGCGCCGCGACGAGCAGGCCGATAACCGGCCGGCCGCCGCGCCCACGCGTGTACACCCTCACGGACAACCTCCCAGGTTGATGATCTCGCCGGCCCGCACTTTCACCATCTGTGATTGTCCGTCCTTGCTGACGATCTGGTTCCCTGGCAACACCCACTGCGTCACCTCGCGGCACTTCCCCTTGTTATCGGTCTTCGGCACGACGATGCGTCCCAGCTGACGCTCCAGCTTGGCCAGGCCCTCGGGGGTGGTCTCGGGCCGCGGGTGCTCGTCTTTCTCGAGCAGGACCTTGCCGGTCTCGGGATCCTTCACCGCGAACAGGCTGTTGTTGAAGCGTCCCTCGGCGATGGCCACGCCCGCCTTCTTCTGGCTGGCCAGCGCGAAGGCGTCGACTTCTTCGCGGCTGATGCCCTCGATGGTGGCGATGAGGTCGGCGGAGATGCCCTGCGGCACCTGAAACACGCGCTTGCGCAGGTGGGGGTTATTGCCGTCGACGCCGCCGCCGTCCGAGCCCATCGGGCAGCGCGACATCGACTCGACACCGCCGCCGACGGTGAGCTCGCTCTGGCCGGACATGACGGTCATCGCCGCGAAGTTTACGGCCTGCAGACCCGAGCCGCAGTAGCGGTTCACCGTGACGCCGGTGACGTCGTCGGGCCAGCCAGCGGCGAGGATGGCGTTGCGCACCACGCACGAGCCCTGCTCACCAGCCTGCGACACCACGCCGCACACCACATCCGACACTTCCGACGCCGAGACCTTGGCTTTCTCGACGAGGCGGTTCAGCGTCTGTCCGAGCAGCTCCTGCGGGTGCACGCTCGAGATGGCGCCCTTGCCGGCGCGACCGCGACCGCGCGGCGAGCGCACGGACTCCAGGATGTATGCGTCTCGAGTTCTATTCTCCATCTGCGTTGCTCCTTAGCCCTGAAAATGGCGCTGACACTACCAGAAACGCGCCTCGAAAGTTGCCGATAGTTTATCTAGTTTCCATCCATAAACCCCGCCATGCTCTAAATCTCCGTCGCTGACAAGCCGACTCTACCGTTGATTTCCCGAGTTCAAGCTGCGCAGCCCGGCTTTGCGGATGAGTCCGCTGATCCGTTTTTCTCCGTCGCTGGCACTTGTCTGCTAAGGAGATTCCATGCGCTCGGCTCATCCCATTCAGCCCGCTCTGCCTCTGGCCCAGGTCCCCCATAAGCACGCCCAAAAACTCGCCGCCATCTCCAAGGTGCTCGATGCCCTGCCGCAGCTCGAGGACCAGGTGCTCGACGACCTGGTCCCCCCACAGGTCCGTCGAGACACCGGCAGAGACGGCCTGTCCGCTCAGCAGGTCCTGCGCACCCTGGTGCTCTACCTGATGCTTCAAGTCGACTTCGAGCAGCTCGAGTTTCACCTCGCCGATTCCCCCACCTACCGCGCCTTCTGTCTGCTGGGTCTGGGCCAGTCGGCCCCCAAGCGCGCTTGCCTGCAGCAAAATATCAGCCGCCTTCGCCCCGAAACGCTTGCGGCTCTGCAAAAGATTCTCGTCGAGCAGGCCATCAAAAAAGGCGTCGAGTCAGGCCATACCGTGCGCATCGACACCACGCCCGGCTCCCGCCCGACCGGGACATATGCGCACACCGTCGCCGGAACCGTCATCGCGCGCACCGTGGCCGTCAGCAGGGCCGCCTCAACGGCGTGATCGGCCGCTCCCAGGGCTTTCCGAGCGGCCAAGTTCTGGCGTCTCAACTGGTCTTTTGACGGTGTCATCGTGGGGACAACCATGACACCGACACCGCGCCCAGACAATCCGGTTATGGTGTCACGGATGAAGAAGGCCGAGGTACCCATTCCGCGTACCGCGATCGTGCCCGCCGCTGGTCTGGGCACCCGATTCCTGCCGGCCACCAAGACCGTTCCCAAGGAGCTGCTGCCCGTCGTCGACACCCCCGGAATCGAACTCGTCGCGACCGAGGCGGCCGAGGCCGGGGCCGAGCGACTGGTGATCGTCACCTCCGCGGGCAAGGACGGCGTCGTCGCCCACTTCGTGGCCGACCTGGTGCTCGAGGGCACATTGGAGGCGCGTGGCAAGACGGCGATGCTGGAGAAGGTGCGGCGGGCTCCGGCGCTGATCAAGGTCGAATCGGTGGTCCAGGACAAGCCGCTGGGGCTGGGGCACGCGGTCCTGTGCGTCGAGCCTGTCCTGGCACCCGACGAAGATGCCGTCGCTGTTCTCCTCCCCGACGACCTGGTGCTGCCCACCGGTGTTCTCGAGACGATGTCGAAGGTCCGCGCCAAGCGCGGCGGCACCGTGCTCTGCGCCATCGAGGTGCCCGAGGACGAGATCAGCGCATACGGCGTGTTCGACGTCGAGGTGCTGCCCGATGCGGCCAACCCGAACGTGCTCAAGGTCAAGGGCATGGTGGAGAAGCCCAAGACCGAGGACGCGCCGTCGCCGTACGCGGCGGCCGGGCGTTACGTGCTCGACCGGGCGATCTTCGACGCGCTCAGGCGGATCGATCGCGGCGTCGGCGGTGAGATCCAGTTGACCGATGCGATCGCGCTGCTGATCGAGGAGGGTCATCCCGTGCACGTCGTGGTGCACCGCGGGTCCCGACACGACCTGGGAAATCCCGGCGGCTACCTCAAGGCTGCGGTTGACTTTGC
>CALFML010000625.1 GCA_937879845.1 uncultured Myxococcales bacterium | reverse complement strand
GGGCATATCCATGCGCTCATCGGGCCGAACGGGGCGGGCAAGACCACCTTGATGAAAATACTCGCCGGGCTCTCCTGCGTCACCGCCGGCGAGGTCCGCGACTACCCGCCGACCTGCGTCGCGCCGAAGCCAACGCAACGGCAGCGCACGCGACGCTCTCCGAAGCCGAAGAACATCTGCACTTCCTCGGGCTCACCGATGATGGCATCCGCACGATGCGCAACGGCAGCTCGCACGGCAGCGAACGTAGCGTGCTGCGCGCTCCGTTCGCCGGTCGCGTCGCGGCATTGACGGTGGCCCTGGGCCAAGTCCTTTCGGGAACGGAGGACATCGTCACCGTCACGCGAGCAAGTACGGTGCAGGCGCTCCTCCGCATCTACGAGCGCGACTTGGCGCACATCGCAACCGGGACGCAGGTCGAGATCCGAGTGCCGAGCTATCCCGGTCGTGCATTCGCCGGCACGATCGCCGCGACCGGCGGAGTGGTCGATGGTGCAACGCGCACGATGGAGGTTCGGGCCGCGATCGCCGATCCGAGCGGCGCGCTCAAGCCCGGGATGAGCGCCACGGCCGCGATCAGCCTGCGCAACGAAGGTCCCAAGCTCTATCTGCCGACCACCGCCGTTTTGACCGATGGCGCAGAGCACTTCGTCTTCCTGCGCATCGGCGAGCGCCGCTTCGAGTCGCACCCGGTGGTCGTCGGCCCCGAGCAAGGGGGCGTCCTGCCGATCGAGTCCGGTCTATCGAGCGGCGCTGAGGTGGTCGTCCATGGAGCGTTCGCGCTGCGCGGCCAGCTCGAGCGCGCAGAGCTGGAAGAGTAGTCGTCATGTTCGAGTGGATCATTCGCAGCAGCATTCGCCATCGCTTGATGGTCGTCCTCGCCTCGCTCCTGCTCATCGCCGTGGGCCTGCGCGCCTTTCAGCGGCTGCCTATCGACGCGGTCCCGGATCTCACCAACGTCCAGGTGCAGATCCTCACCAGCGCCCCGGCGCTCGGACCCCTGGATGTCGAGCGCCTGGTGAGCGCTCCCGTTGAGCTGGCGATGAGCGGACTGCCGCATGTGCAGGAGGTTCGCTCGCTGTCCCGCTACGGCGTGTCGGCCGTGACGGTCGTCTTCGATGACGGAGTCGATCCCTACTTCGCGCGTCAGCTGATCGGCGAGCGCATGCCGCGGGCCCGCGAAGCCGTCGCGGCCGAATACGGCGTGCCGGAGATCGGCCCGATGAGCACGGGCCTGGGTGAGATCTACCAGTTCGAGGTGTACGGCAAGGACCGCTCGCCCATGGAGCTCCGCACCATCCTCGACTGGGAGATCGCCCCGCGCCTGCGCATGGTGCCCGGCGTGGTCGAGGTCAACACGTTCGGCGGCGAGCTGCGGACGTATGAAGTGGCCATCTCCCCCGAGCGCCTCATGGCGGCCGACATATCGCTTCAAGACCTCTTCGCCGCGCTGCGCCTGAACAATCGCAGCGCGGGCGGCGGCGCGATTCAGCGCGGACCGCAAGGGCTGCTCGTGCGCGGCGACGCGCTCGTACATTCGCTAGACGACATCGGCAACATCGTCATCGCCACGCGCAAGGGCATTCCGATCTTCGTCCGCCAGATCGGCGAGGTCCGCTTCGCCCCCATGCTCCGCCAGGGCGCCGCCAGCCGCGACGGACGCGGCGAGATCGTCGCCGGCATGGCGATGATGCTGCAAGGCGAGAACTCGCGAACCGTCGCCCGCGTCGTCCAGACCGCAGTCGACCAGATCAATCCGACGCTGCCGGCGGGAGTCCGTATCGAGCCGTTCTATGACCGCACGACGCTTGTGAACCAGACGCTGACCACCATCCTGCGCAACCTGCTCGAAGGCGGGGCGCTGGTCATCGTGGTCTTGTTCCTGATGCTGCGCAACATGCAGGCCGGGCTCATCGCCGCCGCGATGATTCCGCTTTCGATGCTGGTGGCCTTCATCGGCATGCGCGCCGCCGGAGTGAGCGGCAACCTCATGTCGCTCGGCGCCATCGACTTCGGGCTGGTCGTCGACGGCGCCATCATTCTGCTCGAAAACGCGGTCCACCATGTGGCGGAAGAGCGGGCGCACCTGGGTCGGCCGCTGGAGCGCCCTGAGCGCGACGCCGTGGTTCTGCGCTCGGCGCTGGAAGTGCGCGGCGCCACTGCGTTCGGAGAGCTCATCATCGCGATGGTCTATCTGCCGATCCTGTCTCTCGAAGGCGTCGAAGGAAAGATGTTCCATCCGATGGCGCTCACGGTGCTGTTCGCGCTGCTCGGTGCGTTCGTCTTATCCCTCACGCTGGTTCCGGCGCTCGCTTCGTGGATGCTGCCGGCCTCGATGGTGGATCGCGAGAGCCGGATCGTCACCTATGCCCGCCGCATCTACAACCCCGCGCTGCGCGTGACCCTTCGCCATCCTATGATGACCGCGCTGGTCGCGACCGTCGTGCTGGCGGGCAGCGTCGTCTTTATGATGACGATGGGCTCGGAGTTCGTTCCGCGTCTGGATGAAGGCGCGCTGATCATCGAGACGAATCGGCTGCCCTCTACATCCTTGGAAGAGTCGCTGCGGCAATCGGCGTTCATCGAGAGCAAGCTGCGCACCTTTCCCGAGACCAAGACCGTGGTCGTCAAGACGGGGCGGCCGGAGATCGCCAACGATCCGATGGGCGTCGAACAATCGGACGTGTACGTCATCTTGAAGGATCGCAGCGAGTGGCCGGGATCCAAAGATCGCGATGAGCTGGTCGGTCGCATGAAGGAGGCTCTCGAATCAGCGGTGCCGGGTGCGGCGTTCGGCTTTTCGCAACCCATCGAGATGCGCATGAATGAGCTGGTGAGCGGGGTGCGCGCCGACTTCGCAGTGAAGGTCTACGGCGAAGATCTGGCGACGCTCGCCCGGCTCGGCAAAAAGATTGCTCGCGTGCTGGCGCACATCCAAGGCGCGGCCGACATCAAAGTCGACCGCGTCGCCGGACTGCCGGTGCTGCGCGCCGAGGTCGATCGGCTCGCCGTCGCGCAGCGCGGAGCCAGCGCCTCCGATGTCCTGGATGCCATTGAGACCGTGGGCGGCTACTCGGCCGGGACTGTGATCGATGGCAAGCGGCGCTTCAACCTGCGCGTGAGGCTCGCGCCCGAGGTTCGCAGCGATCTCGAAGTCCTCAAGCGCCTGCCGATCCGCACCGCGGGCGACACGTTTGCGCCTCTGTCGGATCTGGCGAAAATCGAAGTCGTCGATGAGCCGCAGCTCATAAACCGAGAGGCGACCGAGCGGCGCCTCTTCATCCAGGCCAACGTGCGCGGCCGCGATCTGGGAAGCTTTGCCGACGAAGCCCAGGCCGCGATTGCCGCCGGTGTGAAGTTTCCGGCCGGCTACCATGTGGTCTTTGGCGGCCAGTTCGAAAACCTGCGGCGCGCTCGGACTCGGCTCTATATCGTCGTCCCGCTGGCGCTGCTGCTCATCTTCGGTCTGCTTTATGCAACCTTCCGCTCCCTGGAGGCGGGATTTCTCATCTTCATCAATGTTCCCTTCGCGGCGACCGGCGGAATCTTCGCGCTTGCCCTGCGCGGTCTGCCGCTCAGCATCACCGCGGGAGTCGGATTCATCGCCCTGTTTGGCATCGCGGTGCTCAACGGCCTCGTTCTTATTTCGCAGATTAGAAAGCTGCACACAGAAGGGGCCTCCGCGCTGGAGGCGGCGACCGAGGGTTCGTTGCGCCGGCTGCGTCCGGTGCTTACGACGGCGCTCGTCGCTTCGTTGGGCTTCATCCCGATGGCCATCGCGACGGGCGCGGGCGCCGAAGTCCAGCGACCTCTGGCCACGGTGGTAATTGGCGGCCTCGTGTCTTCGACCTTATTGACCCTGCTGGTCCTGCCGACCCTGTACGTATGGCGCGCTGCTGGGGCAGCGCCGCGCGAGCAACAGTCTGCGTGGCTGGCGTGAGCTCTGGCCAGCATGAGGTCCGATCCAGGCCGCGTTCATTCATCGGGGCGGCTCGGATGTGCTAGTTTTCCTGAACTCGGCGAAAATGCTTCGCGTCAAGATTCCTGGCGCTTGACACGGACCGGTGGGATGTCTCGGGACTGTCAGTTCGGGGAGCTGCTAGGTGCTGCTAGTTGTTGGGAGACTTGCAGACAAGCCAGGTGAGGAGCAGCTGGCGATCCGCTGCGCTCACAGGCGGGCTGCCGGGGGGCGGCATGGTGCAGGCGTAGACCTGCGTTAGCACCCCCTGGCGCTGGGCGTAGACCGAGTTGTAGTTATCAAGCGGCCGGTTTGGCACGATGCCGGTGGCGCTGTGGCATTCGGTGCAGTTGCGCTTGAGCAGCGGCATGATGTCCGCTTGATAGCTCGGGACGCTAGACGGGCAGCTCTGCGGCAGGTCGTTGGGACACTGGCTGCCGCTGCCCAAATCGGCGCGCGGCGCCTCGCCACCGCACCCAGAGGTTGCAACAAGCATGAAGCCGAGCGCAGCCGCGAGCCGTCGCTGCCTCATGGCACGTTGACGTAAAAAGCTACGTGTCCGTGCGGCGAGTCCGCGAGGTTCTCAACGCAGTTCTCAAAGTAGTGGAAGCGCACCGTCCACTTGCCGGGTTCATCGAACTGAATCGGGCCGATGACGTAAGTACCCGGCGCGGACTCCGTGGTCTCTGCACCCGTGTTGGGAGCGGGATGGACCTCCGAGAGGAATACCTCTGTCCGGGCATCGGCTCCCGTCACCGGCTTGTTGGTGGCAAGGCTCGTCAGGGTCGCGGTGAACGTGGCGGCTACGCCCTTGCGTACCGGCGTGACGCTGTATTTGACGAGGTATTTGCAGCCGTCGTCATTTCCTTCCGCATTGTACAGGGTCTCACCGTACTCGGACTCTTCGCTCGCGCCCATGTCCACCATGCCGCCGGTCGCCATGTCGAATGTCGGGTTGCACGAGCTGGCATTGGTCGGCTGGATCCGACCCTGGCAGTGGGTGTCCAGTGCTCCGACCACGGGTCCGCCGGTGGGACCGCCGGGATCGGGGTTGCTCTGGCAGCCGGTGCTGGCAGCGAGGAGTCCTCCGACCATCATACAAAAGGCCGAGCGGAGAAGGCGGTGTGATCGCGTGGAAGCATCACCAAGAATTGCGAGCGCGGGCGCAGTACGCATCAATCACTCCATAGGGTATAGGTAGTCAGGTGTCAGTGCCATGCCGGGGAGTCCGGCGTCTCCCCGTTTTAGCGGCAGCGCGTCAGGAAGACAATGCGACATCTTGTCGCACCTTGGCGGAAGGCTCGCGCCACGAACCGGAGTAAAAGGCTGCGCAGCTGAAGCTGCGACCATATGTCGCATTGTCGTCGAGGGCGGCCGTGATGAAGGGGGCCCGGGACGGTCCCCTGTATTAGTGCTTTGCCGCGCTCACCTGCTTGATGCGTAGGCGCAGCTCTCCGACTCGGAGCTCATCGCCCGCGCGCAGGGAGGCCTTATTGGCTTTCCGTCCATTGACCAGGGTTCCGCTCTCTGTGCCGAGGTCAATGACCTGGGCCGTGCCGTCGTCACCAAGCTCGATGAGGGCGTGCATCCTGGACAGGCTCGCCTCACCGGCGCCGATGTGCGATGAGGGAAGGTTGCCAATCTTGAGCACCTTGTTGAAGAAGGGGCGCTCCTCCAGCAGTGTATCGCCGCGGTAGATTTGCAGGTCGAGCCGCGCAGACTCCGACTTCACCTCGGGCCCCGTTGGGAGGGCAGGAGGAGCCGGCGCAGGGATGGGCGGGTCTTTGCCTGACCAGAGCGTCAGCGCCTCGGTCAGCTGCGGAACCAGAGCCGCGCCCGCAGCGACGCTGGCGCGGCGCATGTATCCAGCCAGGAGCTCGCTGCCGACCGCAAGGAGCGCGCCGAGCGCAAAGAGCGCCGTACATGCACCGGAGTGCGGCATGGTCCGCAGTGTCTGCGACCAGCGCAGCACGGGACCAAGGAGCAGGAGCGCCGCCAGCCAGATCAGCCACTGCGTCTCCTCCAAGCGCTTCACTCGCCGGGAAAAGGCTTCATCAAACGGCTCCGCGAGGCCGAATATCGGCTGATGCGGACGATTTTTTCCATCAGGCCCCACGAGCGACGCCAGGACGTCGGACAGCGCGAGGCAGTATGGCGACTCGGCTCCGGCGCGGCAGAGCTTGAGCGCCCGGCTCCACTCCCCGGCCAGGCACGTCCGCCCAACGATGGCGTTGACGAGCTCCGGTCGTATCCACCGCGAATAGAGCCACCCCAGACGCACGGCGGCCAGCGCGCAGCCCGCTGCGGCTGCCCCCCAGAGCATGACTTCTATCGACATCCCCACAAGTATACAGGAGTGCCAGCGCGCCAGGGGCCGCGCAACTGACTTCTGCGCGCCCGTGTTCGTGCTGCTCGCCGGCACGAGCGCCGGTCTGATGGCCGCGAGAAAGAGCCGGAGTCAGCTGACACGATTCCTGTTTACCCGTGGCGCGTGGCTGATTTTCGTCGAGGTCTTCATCATCTCGACGACTGGCTCGTTCGCTCCCGGAGGCATTCCGGAAATCGGCGGGAAGGTATTCGTCGTGATGCAGGTGATCTGGGCGATCGGCGCGAGCATGATCGTACTCTCGGTCCTGCAGTGGATGGGACGCCGCACCTGTTTCGGTCTTGGCCTCGCGATCGTCGCTGGTCACAACTTGCTCGACGCCTTCTTTCCGGTAGGCGGCCCGTTCGCGGAGCAGCTGCCGCTCTGGGTCTCGCTGCACGCCCAGATGGCGAGGCGCGCCGGTCCGTTCCTCTTCGTCTTTGTTTATCCGTTGTTCGCGTGGATCGGCGTCATGCTGCTCGGCTTCGGCACTTCCGAAGTCTTCGAATGGCCGCAGGATCGACGGAACCGGATCCTCCTTCGTGCCGGCATGGCCATGACCGCGGCATTTGTCCTCCTTCGTGCGTTCGATGGGTATGGCGACCCCAATCACTGGCATGCGCAGCAGGCGGGGATGGGGGCAACGGTCATCGATTTCCTGAATACCACCAAGTATCGGCCGAGCCTCCTATTATTGCTGATGACTCTCGGCCCAGCCACCATGCTCTGCGCGATCGCGGACCATGCCACCTTTGCGGTGAAGGAAGCACTGGTCATGTTCGGACGTGTCCCGTTTGCTTTTTACGTTGCGCACTTCCTTCTGATTCACACGCTGAGCGTGCTCCTCGGGCTGCTGCAAGGCTTCGGTTTCCGCCAGATGAAAACGGTGTTCCTGTTTTATCCCAAGGGATACGGCGTCGGCCTGGCCGGCGTCTACCTTGTCTGGATGCTGGGGATCGCCATCCTTTATCCGTTCTGCCGCTGGGTAGCCGGAGTGAATGCGCGGCACCGGTATTGGTGGCTGAGCTACCTGTGATCGGCTGGCCGGTACAGCGCCGCAGACCCTTGCCGATGCGTCGGGGCCGCCCCATTATAAGATAGATGCCCCAACCGATTTCTTCCCATTCTCAGGACGCCGATTCGCCTTCTACGGATCGGTTCGTGCGCGTGCGCGGGGCGCGGGAAAACAACCTGAAGGACATCCAGGTCGATATTCCTCGCCAGGCGCTGGTCGTGTTCTCGGGCGTCTCGGGCTCGGGGAAGACCTCGCTGGCGTTTGGGACCTTGTATGCCGAAGCGCAGCGCCGCTACTTCGAATCCGTTGCGCCCTATGCCCGCCGGCTGATCGATCAGGTCGGCGTGCCGGCGGTCGATGCGATTGATGGTCTGCCGCCGGCCGTGGCCCTCCAGCAGCAGCGCGGCGCGTCCAGCCCCCGGTCATCAGTCGGCAGCGTGACCACGCTGTCGAACCTGTTGCGCATGCTGTACTCGCGCGCCGGCACGTATCCGCCCGACCAGCCGATGCTTTTTGCCGAAGACTTCTCCCCGAATACCCCGCAAGGCGCATGCCCGAACTGCCACGGACAGGGCCGCGTGTACGCGGTGACCGAGAAGACGATGGTGCCCGACGACTCGCTGACCATCCGCCAGCGGGCCATCGCGGCGTGGCCGCCGGCCTGGCAGGGACAGAACCTGCGCGACATCCTGGTGACCCTGGGCTACGACGTGGACACCCCCTGGCGCGCGCTGCCTAAAAAGGACCGCCAGTGGATTCTGTTCACGGAGGAGCAGCCCACCGTTCCCGTCTATGCCGGCTTTACTCCCGCCGAGACCCGCCTGGCGCTGCGCCGCAAGATGGAGCCGAGCTACCAGGGCACGTTCATGGGCGCCCGCAAGTATGTGCTGCACACCTTTGCCACGACCCAGAGCGCCCTCATGAAGAAGCGGGTATCGCAGTTTATGATCGGCAGCCTGTGTCCGCAGTGCGCAGGCAAGCGGCTCAAGCGCGAGGCGCTGGCGATCACCTTCGCCGGCGTGGACATCGGCACGCTGTCCGGGTTGCCGCTCGATCGCGTGGCGGAGCTTTTGGCCCCGGCCGCTGCGGGACGCTTCGCAGAGCCGCTGCCGCCGGAGGGAGATCGGAAGAGCGTCGTGTAGGGAAAGAGTGTCTT
>CALFML010000624.1 GCA_937879845.1 uncultured Myxococcales bacterium | reverse complement strand
GATGTCGACCGAGGAGGGCTGGGACATGGCCGAGCGGCTGGCCCACGAGGAGGGCCTGATGGTCGGCCACTCGTCGGGCGGCAACGTGGCCGGGGCGCTGCGCGTGGCGAAGGGCCTGGTCGCCGAGGGCCGCGGCGGCGTGGTCGTGACGGTGCTCTGCGACCGCGGCGACCGCTACTTTCTCCCGCTCAAGTGGGACAAGCACTACGTATGGTGAAGACCATGAAAGATCTGGAGATTTCTGGGGCTATCCTCGCCGAGATTTACGCCCAGGCGCGGGCCGAGTTCCCGAACGAGTGCTGCGGCTACCTGCGCGGCGAGGGCGACGAGCGCACGCTGGTGCGCTGCACCAACTATCAGGATCGGCTGCACAAGCTCGACCCCGAGACCTACCCGCGCACGGCCGCCAACGGCTACAACTTCGGCGGCCGGCAGCAGCTGGACTTCGCCAACAGTTTCAATGGTGATGACCCGGCGCGGATCATCTACCACTCGCATCCGCGGGTCGGCGCCTACTTCTCGCGGGAGGACGAGGCGGCGGCGCTTTCGGCCGGGTGGGCGGTCGACTACCTGGTCGTCGACGTGCAGGAGCACGGGGTCCGCGAGGCGGTGCTGTTTCGCCGCGACCCGCAGGCGGGGCCCGAGGGTCCGGCCTTCGTGGCGGTGGCGCGCTTCCCCGGCGAGGCCCCATGATCGCCGCCGTGGCGCTGCTGCTCGCTGCCGGCGTCGTGGAGGACGACGCGGCGAGCAAGAAGCAGCGCTACCTGGCCGACAAGCAGCTGGCCCCGCCGCGCGCGGCCGAGTGCTGTGCGCCGGGCTACGCCGGGCCAGCTCGGCGAGGAGGTTGAACGCGGTCTGCGGGTTGCGGTGCAGGTGGCGCATGAAATCTTCGCGCGGCAGCGCCAGCAGCTGCGCGTCCGACATCGCCACCACCGTCGCCGACCGCGGCGCCCCATCGAGCATCGCCAGCTCGCCGAATACCTCGCCGGGGCGCAAGATCGCCAAGGTGACCTCGCGCGCCTGCGGTCCGTACATGACCACCTTCACCCGGCCCGAGTAAACGATGTAAAGACCGTCGCCCGGGCGATCCTGGGTGAGCAGGACCGTGCCCTCGCGCCCCTCGCACAGCTGCAGGGAGCCGATGACCGAGTCGAGCTCGGTCTCGCTGAGGCCGCGGAACAGCCGGCACTGCTTGACTACGTGCCGCAGCGCCTCAACATTTGTAGCAGCCTGCAGGGCGGGGACAGCACGATTCAGTGCGGGCTCGGTATTCATGACGGCCTATGCTCCTTATTTGCTGGCGTCGTAAGTACGCAGACAAAAAGAAGCAAGGCTGGTGCCAGTAATCGCGCGCGGCTAACTCTGCGAAATCATATGCTACCGACGTGGGGACCGCGCGTCTTTGGTCCCTTTTGCCCAGCCGCTGGTCAAAGTTGACCAGTTGTGCTGGCCGGCTGCGCGGTCGGTGGTCCGGCCTCTACGTCTTGCTGCCGCGCCGCGGTGACCTGGCGGAAGGCCTCGTTCATAAGCTCCGCCACGCCCTCGCCGGTCGCCGCGGAGATCGCCCACAGCTTGATGCCGCGGCGGGCAAACGCCGCCCGCAGCGCCGGCAGCTGCTCGCGCGTCTCCGGCAGGTCGAGCTTGGCCAAGGTCACAAGCTGCGGCCGCTCCGCCAGCTGGGCGTCGTAGCGCTGCAGCTCCTGGCGCAGCACGTCATAGTCGCGCAGCGGCGAGCGCTCCGGATCGTAGCTCACCTCAAGGAGATGGATGAGCACCCGCGTCCGCATGAGGTGGCGCAGGAAGCGGTGGCCAAGGCCCAGGCCCTGGTGTGCCCCCTCGATGAGGCCCGGCACATCGGCCAAAACAAAGCTGCGGTTGGAGCTGCGCGAGCCGAGCGGCAGCGACACCACGCCGAGGTTAGGCACCAGCGTCGTAAACGGATAGTCGGCGATCTTGGGCCGCACCCGCGAGACATGGGCGACGAGCGTGGACTTGCCGACGTTGGGATAGCCGAGGAGGCCGACATCGGCGAGAAGCTTCAGCTCGAGCTTGAGCAGCCGGTCCTGTCCGGGCTGGCCCGGCTCGGCGTGCTCCGGGGCCTGCCAGGTCGCGGTGGCGAAGTGGATGTTGCCGCGTCCGCCCTGACCGCCGGCGGCAGCGACAAAACGCTGTCCCGGCGTCGATAGATCGCACAGCACGGTGCCGTCTTCGGCTTTGACCACCACGCCCAGCGGCACGCGCACCAGCTGATCCTCCCCGCTGCGGCCGTAGCGATCGCGGCCCTGGCCATGATCGCCGCGGGTGGCGCGATATTCGCGGCGGTACGACAGATCGAGCAGCGTCGATAACTGCGGATCGGCGACCAGAATCACCGAGCCGCCGTCGCCGCCGTCGCCGCCCGCCGGTCCGCCGCGGGGGTTGTTGGCTTCGCGGCGAAACGCGATGCAGCCGTGGCCGCCATCTCCAGCGTGGACACGGATCGAGCACTCATCAACAAAGAGCATGGAGCAATGAACCTACGGCGGCTGCCGATTCCGATCGCAGGCTCCGATCGGCAAGAGCAGTGCTTAGAAAATTCGCGGCGGCAGCCGGACGACCGCTGCCCCCGGAACAGAGCGCGTGGGGCGAGCTAGACTTCCGCCGCAGCGGCGGGCACCGGCACGATCGAGACCTTGCGACGGGTGCGCTTCCACACCTCGAACTGGACCTTGCCGTCGATGAGCGCAAACAGGGTGTAGTCGCGCCCGAGGCCGACGTTCTTGCCCGGGTGCACGACCGTGCCGACCTGCCGCACGATGATGTTGCCGGCCTTTACGACCTCGCCGTCGAAGCGCTTGACGCCGCGCATCTTGGGCTGGGAGTCACGACCGTTTCTGCTCGAACCTTGACCTTTTTTATGAGCCATCGGAGTACCTTGCGCTGCTAAACAGCGCCGACCGAGCCTTATTCAGAGGCCGGAGAGCGCTGCAGATGTTTGGGCTGCGAGTTAGGCTGTGATGTCGTCGATCTGCACCGTCGTGTACTGCTGACGGTGACCGGTCTTGCGGCGGTAGCCCTTGCGACGGCGGTACTTGAAGACAGTCAGCTTCTCGCCCTGCTCTTCGCCGTGGATCGTCGCAGCGACCTGCGCGCCGGCGACGTGCGGCTTGCCGACCTTGACCTGGCTGCCATCAGAGACGAGGAGAACGGGGAAGTTCACCTTGCTACCGGTCTCTGCCTCTAACTTCTCGATGCGCAGGCGTTCGCCCTTCTGCACCCGGTACTGCTTTCCCCCAGTCTCAATTACGGCGTACATGGTCGTGACCAGCTCCACTTGCAAGTGATTCGACGGCAATAGATCGGCAGTGTACGCGGGCAGCTACTTGTGTCAAGCCGGGAATTTGTCATGGCTTTTCGGCCGGCCCAGGTCCGCCGGACGGGCGCCGCTTTTATGACCCCGAAGGGACTTGGCTTGGGGTCGCGGCGCTTGTCTGCTTGAGGCTTACGTCCCACAGGCGCGCGGCGGCGGCGGGATCGCCGGCGGCGCGGCTTACCCGCGCCGGCCGGTCGTCGATGAAGTAGGCGCCGGCGACGTCTTTTACGGCGTCGGCCGTCGCCAGGTAGACAAGGCCTTTGGCCCCCTGTTCCGGGGTGCGGATAAATGGCCCCATCAGGCGGTAGGCCAGCTCCAGCAGGCTGCGCGTGCGGAGGGCGAAGCCGGTGCGCACCACCCCGGGATGCAGGCAGTTGGCGGTGACGCCGCTTGCCGCAAGGCGCCGCGCCAGCTCCTTGGTAAAAAGAATGTTGGCGAGCTTGGACTGGCCGTACACCCGCATCCCGGCGTAGGTTTTTTCGCTCTGCAGGTCGGAAAAGTCGATGCCGGGGACGCGCTTGTGAGCGCGCGAGGCGACGTTGATGATGCGCGCCGGGGCGCTTGCCTTGAGCGTGTCGAGGAGCAGGTTCGTGAGGAGGAAATAGCTCAGGTGGTTGAGCGCCCAGGTCATCTCGATGCCGTCTCGCGACAGCTGCCGCCTTGTGAACACGGCGCCGGCGTTATTGATGAGGATGTGCAGCCGATCGTGGCGGGCGCAGAACTCGGCGGCGAGCCGGCGGACCTCGGCTTGCGAGGACAGATCGCCGACCAGGAGCTCGACCGAGGCGCGGTGCTGGGCGGCGAGCTCGGCGACCACCGCGGCCCCCCGCCCGGCATCGCGGGCGACGAGCACGAGCGTGAGGTCGGGCTCGCGCCGGCAAAGCTCCCGCGCCGCGGCAAGGCCGATCCCCTGCGTGGCGCCGGTGAGCAGACAAACTCTCCCCGAGCTCTGCGCGGGTCGGAGCCCATCCGGGGCGGGGTCTGCGGCCATGCTCAGCGCTCCAAGAAGTCGAGGTCGCGGCTGTAGGTCTCACGCAGACCTGAAAGCGCCAGCAGCGCCAGCGCCACAAGGGCTGCCCCGATGAGGGTCGCGGCCGGCACAAGGCCCAGGCGCGGATGCAGCGCTTGGAACACGAAAGCGATCGGGATGACCCCGGCCCGCACGATATTGGGCACGCTGGTGGTCACGGTCGCGCGCAGGTTCGTACCAAAGTGCTCCGCCGCGGTGGTGATGAGCACCGCCCAGTACCCCGTGGTCAGGCCGACGGCGAAGCAGACGAAGTAGAACCCGCGCGTGGACAGGCCGTGGGCGTGTAAGTAAAGCAAGATGCCGCCAAGGACGGCCAAAAGGCACAGAAGCAGCGCCCGCTTGCGGCTGCGCAGGTGCTGGCTGAGCAGCCCGCAGGCGAAATCCCCCAGCGCCGCGCCGACATAAGAATAGAGCACGGACTTGGCCGCGGTAACGTCGGGGATCCCGAGCGCGGCGGCGAACTCGGGGGAGAACAACATCAAGATTCCGGCGACAAACCAGATCGGCAGCCCGACCAGGCACAGGCGCAGATACGCCAGCGCCTGCTGCGGGCGGCGCAGCAGAAGCGTCAGGCGGCCGCGCTGGCAGTCGGCGGTCAGCGTGCGCCGAAACAGCGCCGGCTCCAGCAGCTTGACCCGCAACAGCAGCAGCCCAAGACCGCTGGCGCCGCCGACGATGTAGCAGCTCCGCCAGGGCAAGAGCACCGCCAGCGCCGCCGCCGCGATGCCGCCGCACAGCCCGCAGCCGGCGACGATCGTCGTGCCGATGCCGCGCCGCTCGGTCGGCAGCGTCTCGCTGACCAGGGTAATCGCCGCGCCGAGCTCACCGGCCAGACCCAGCCCGGCGATAAAGCGGCAGGCGGCATAGCCGGCGACGCTGCCCACCGCGGCGTTGGCCAGCGTCGCCAGGGAGTATAGGAGCAGCGAGCCATAGAGCGCCCGCACCCGGCCGTGCCGATCGCCCAGGGGTCCCCAGATGAAGCAGCCGATCAGCAGGCCGCTCATCTGCCAGTTTTGCAGCATCACCCCGGTCCGCAGGTGCTCGGCGCTCGGCACGGCGAGCCCGCGCAGGCTGGGCACGCGCAGCACGCTGAACAGGAACAGATCAAGGATATCGATGAAGTAGCCGAGCGCAGCCAGCCCGACGACACGGCGCTGCATGGCGGCAGTATCGAGCCGACGCAGCGACGATGCCAGCAAAAAGCGGCGGCGGCCTGGGCGGGCCGGCAAAAAAGTGCCGCCCGCTGCCGATTAGAGGTTCTTGTCGGTCACGCCGGGTCCCTCGAGGATGAGGAACTCGACGCGGCGGTTGCGGGCGCGGCCGGCGGGGGTGGCGTTGGTGTCGATCGGCCGCAGCTGACCGTAGCCGCGGGCTTCCAGGCGGCTCTCGGCGATGCCGTGGGCGACCAGCCACTTGCTGACGCTGCGGGTGCGCCGATCGGAAAGATCGAGGTTATAGGCCGGCTTGCCTTGGCTGTCGGTGTGGCCTTCGATGCGGATCTTTTTGATCGCCGGGGTCGCCTGGAGCGCATCGGCCACCGCCTGCAGCACCGGGAAGCTCTGGGCCAGGATCACGTCCTTGTCGAGCGCGAAGAACACTGGCTTCAGGAGCACGAGCTGGCCGTTTTTGACCTCGACCAGACCCGGACAGCCGTTCTTTTTGGGATCGGGGTTGGGCGAGCCCGGCTTGTCGGGGCAGGCATCGCGGGGATCGGGCACGGTGTCGTGGTCGCGATCCGGCAGCGGGCAGCCGAGGCGTGCCGGATCGGGGTTTGGTCCGGCCGGCTCGAACAAGCACTGATCGACCGGGTCCAAGACGCCATCGTTGTCGCTGTCGCTGGCCGGGCAGCCGGGGCGCCGCGGATCGGGGGTCGGCCCCATCGGCGTGTCCGGACACTGATCCTGGCGATCGAGGACGCCATCGCCATCGCGATCGCTGAGCCCAGGCGCCGGGCAGCCGGGGCGCCGCGGATCGGGACTTGGCCCCTGCGGTTCATCGGGGCAGCGGTCGGCGGTATCCGGCACGCCATCGCGGTCGCGATCGGTGATCGGGGGACAGCCATGGGTGCGCGGGTTGCCGGTCGGGACGCCGCGCTCGCTCGGGCAGGCGTCGTAGCGATCGGCGATGCCGTCGCCATCTCGATCGGCGGCGTCGCTCGGCTGCGGGGCATAGGCCAGGCGCACGAGCAGCCGGAAGTCCGGGGTGCCGGCCTGGCGGATAAAGCCGGTGCCGGCGGCCGCTCCGACCTGCAGCGCCTTGGCGATGCTGTAGTGGCCAGCGAGCATGGCCTCGATGCTGCTTGTGTAGAGCGAGACGCTGTCCGGGCCGAGCACCGTCGTGCTCAGGACGACCTCCGGGCCGATGGCGAAGCGGCGCTCGGCATCGAAGTATGAGGCGGCGACGCCCAGCTGCACTTCCGACCCGGCGCGGGCGGGGTTGGCCTGCGCCGCGGCGGCCGGAAGACCGCTGGCGACAGCCTCGCCGCGATACAGGAAGCCGAAGGTCAAAGACCACAAGAGCTTGCGCCACACGCCGCCGAGCGCCAGCTTCGGCAACAGCCGCGGCGTCTGGTCGCCGGCGGTGGTCGGCCAAGCAGGCGAATCGACCACCGCCCGCAGCGGCAGCCACAACGACAAGCCGATGCTGGCGGAAAAAGCGCTGGCGTACGGCTGACCATACAGCCGCCCGAGCACCCCGAGACGCGGATCGCCGAAGCTCACCGCGTGATGGATATCCGGTCCCTGGCTTACCAGGATCACCGGCAGCGTGGCGGTAAACAGGATCCGGTCGAGGAACGATCCCGCCAGGTCGACGTGGGTGATGAACTGATCGGCGATGATCGTCGCCTTCTGGCTGAACGCGCCGTCGTCGCTCCGCGTCCCCTGGACGAGCGGGTTGTGGGCGTAGTTCAGGGTCAGCCCGGCGGCGAAGTAGCGGATGCTCGAGTACCACGGGTGATCCACGGCGAAAGACCACTCGCCGGCCGCGGTCGGCTCGTAGCGGTTGAGCTGAAAGCCCTGGCTCGGCTGGCTCTGGGCGTGCGCCGGCCCCGCGGCGGCGAGCACCGCCAAGAGGCCAGAGAGGATGTAGCTTTGGATTGAGAATCGCACAACGGCCCTCCTCAGACAGGACTGCAGCGAAGCTAGGGTATCGCCTACAAGACCCAGGCGCACAACAAACCGTGCGCCTGGGGCTGGGTCGCGGCGGCAGCTTCCGCTTGGATTCATCAGGTTGTCTATGGGGTCAGGCCAGCTCGCCCGGGCGGAGGGCAGACCCTGGCTCGCCAGTCGCGCCGTCAAGCTCCAGCAGCGCCTCCAGGGTATCGACGATCCAGCTGGCGGCCGACTGATCCTGGCCGTAGCGGTTGCCGGCGCGCACGGCGATGCAGTGCATGCCGGCGGCGCGCGCCGCGGCGATGCCGGCCGTCGAGTCCTCGAGCACCAGGCAGTCGGCCGGCCGCACGCCGAGCAGCGTCGCCGCCCGCAGGTAAGGCTCGGGATCGGGCTTGCCGTGGGCGTACTCGCCGGCGCACACCGTTTCCTTGAAGCAGCCTTTGATATCCAGCGCCCCAAGGACCAGCTCCGCCTCCGCCCGTGTCGAGCCGGTGACCAGGGCGCACGGCTTGCGCGCCGCCACCCAGCGGACCATCTCGCGCGCTTTGGGCAGCTCGCCGGGACCGTTTTTGGCCTGAAGAACCACCCGGGCGCGAAACACGGCTTCCTCAAACTCCCGCGCGCCCCAGGGCACGCCGCCGTTATTGCGGATGTACCGATAGATATCGCCAAAGGCGTGGCCGACGACAAAGTCGCGCTCGGCGACCGAGAGCTCACGGCCCAGCGGCCGCAGCGCCAGCTCGATGGCGTCCGCCGCCTCACCTTCGCTGTCAACCAAGGTCCCGTCGAGATCAAAAAATACCGCGGCGACCGCTTCCCACTTCAATCCCAGCATGTGCAAAAGTTCATCGCGAGCCTCGTGCCGACGCAAGAATTCTGTTATGAATGGCACGTTGTCGGTCGCCGCAGCGTCCCGGCAGCCCGAGTGGCGAAATCGGCAAACGCAGAGGACTTAAAATCCTTAGCCGCAAGGCGTGCGGGTTCAAATCCCGCC
>CALFML010000623.1 GCA_937879845.1 uncultured Myxococcales bacterium | reverse complement strand
GAGGGCGGCTTCGTCATCCGAGCCCGCGTCCGCGACCCGCGCACCGGCAAGGACCGCGAGATCCGGCGCATCCTACCCGACGGGACGCTGGACCAAGCCGTGGCCCAGCTGGTCGAAGAAAAGGCCAGGATCGCCAAGGCGGACGCTCCGCTGTCTGTCCCCAAGGTCCGCCTGCGCGACTACGCCCCGGCGCTCTTGGTCAAGAAGATCCAGACCGGGCAGATCCGCTCGGCTGCAAGTCGCAAGAAATGGCGCCAGACCCTGCAAAATCACATCGTTCCCCGGCTGGGCAATCTCTACATGTCCGAGATGCGCCGCACAGACCTCATCGATTATCATGAGACCCTCGCTGGCCAGATCACGCAGGGGCTCTGGGCGCCCCATACGTGCGACAACATCATGAAGGTCGTGAAAGTCATTGTCCGCGCCTTCACTCGCGAGTACGGACTGCCCGACATCGTCTCCGACATTCCTGGATTCGATCACAGTCTCCGACGGACCTATACCCGGCAACAGCCAAATTCCCTGCGCCCTCATGAGACGGAAGAGTTTCTCTCTGCAGTTGCCGAGCTATACCCTGACTACCTGACGATCATCTGCTTAGGATTTGGGCTGGGCCTGCGTCCCTCCAGCTTGCGTGCCTTATACAAGGAAGATATCCTCTTCGACGACGGGGGCTGGCTGCTTAATCGTCGCTCGCATACACTGGGGCAAGAGATCATGGAGCGGACCAAGACCGGCAAGGACACCGAGATCCCACTGTCGGCAGAGCTACTCGAGATGCTCCGCCATCATATAGACAGCTTGCCGCCCGGCCCGATGCGTGACAGCCCGCTGCTGTTCCCCAAAGCCGACGGGGGCGTGATGTCAAAAGAGACGCTGTGGCAAATATTTACCCGCATCCAGCGCCGCCTGAACCTGACCAAGAAGATCACGCCGCGAGGCATGCGCCGCACCAGCAAGGACCTGTTGCGGCTGTCGGGGACCAGCCAGGTCGTGACGATGGCGATCAACGGGCATGAGACCGACAAGATGCACCACCACTATTCGACGGTGAATGAAGTGGAGATCCGCTCCGCCCTGAGCCGAGCCACGGAGTTGGCGGGCCTCCGCAAGGTGGTGGAAATCGGTGGGAAAACTGGTGTGGTAGCTGCGCCGAGCGCTTGCAAGAACCCGCGCAAGCGACGGGACCGAGCTGTGCGAACTTCGCTGAGCGCGGACTCGGGCAGGGTTCTTGGGGGCGAAGAAGAAAAGTAGCCGCCGTCG
This sequence comes from uncultured Myxococcales bacterium, assembly GCA_937879845.1. Taxonomy (GTDB): domain Bacteria; phylum Myxococcota_A; class Polyangia; order Palsa-1104; family JAEUJZ01; genus CALFML01. The sequence goes on along the minus strand of CALFML010000623.1, from coordinate 1,829 downwards.
GAAAGGTGGCCGCACGGGCGTACCCAAATGTACCTAGACATGTACCTGGACGGTGTGAAAGTCGGTGGGCTCGGCTGGGGCGGACTCCGAGGGGAGAGCCGACCAAGCGATCGACCATGACGCCGGCCGCTTGGCCCGGCGCGAGTTGGCTGGCCCTGGGGAGGGCCGCGATCGGCGCGAACCTTGTTGGACTGCCCTTGCAAGGATCTCTACTCAGCTGCCACCTATGAACCTCAGCCCCTCCCAACGAAGCAGGACCAGCCTTATCCATCGCGCTCGGGTGGGTCGGCCCGTTCGGTCAGTCCACCGAGCTGATTCCGCCCGGTTGTGCTTGGTGTTCTGGGCGCCGCCGGCCTTATACAATATTGCCTGGGGGACGTTGGGCCACGCATCCGCCGGGCTGCTTGCTGCCGCAGCGAACACGTCCGGCTTGAAGCCCAACGCCTCGGCCCGACCATGAGCCCCCTCGCGTTAGAACCAGCAACCAACGCCCGCAGACTGAGCGCCCGTCAGTGGTGGCAGCGGCGCCGGGCAAGCCGCCCGGCGACTCAGTCCTCTGACGCCGCGACCTGCATAAAGCAACCCCTGCGGGGGAATCGGGCTTTCCAGCCAAGCGACTCGCCGCCGTGGTGGACGCACTCAGTCCGACCGCCAGCGCCTCGGCTCGACTCTACATCCACTCGCGGTAGCGCAGCCGTGCCGGCAGACACGGCGCTGGCCAGAGGTTGCAGCATCGCCGAGTGGCGTACTGCCCGGTTGCGCGGCGATTGGGACGGCCCCGACCGATCAATGCATCGTCCGCGTTGGGAAGTGCGCCCCATTTCGCCGCACATCACGATTAGTGTTTCATCGAGCAATCCGCGGGCATCGAGATCGTCGATCAAAGCCGAGACGCCGCGATCTGTCGGTGGCAATAGGCAGTCGCGCAGTAGCGGGAAGTTGTTTTCGTGCGTGTCCCAAGTCTCGTTATTTCCGAGGTTCACCTGGACGAGCGTCACGCCGGCTTCGACCAGTTGGCGCGCCATCAAGAGCGACCATCCGAAAGCGTTGCGACCGTACCGATCTAGCGTTTGCGGGTCGACCGACTCGACATCGAAGGCTCGCTGGACGCTGGCATCGGTCAATAAGGAGATAGCGGCCTGACGATGGCGATCGAACGACTCGACCGAGGCGCGGCGCTCGAGGCGAGTTCGGAAACGTTGGGGTGCTGGCGGCGGCTCGGATGACGTGCGCTTTGAGGCGCGCCGCTCGTAACAGTCATTGAGCCTATCGGGATTGCAGGCGACTGTCAACGGCAGGATGGGCAAGGCATGGATGCCATTCTCCAAACTGCCTGCCCAATAAATGCCAAGCCAATTGGGCATCCAGATATTCCATGTGGCGCCGTAGGCGTTGGGAATCTTATCGAGCACACTAAAGGTTCCGGTGCGGGTGGCATTATTCATGCCTGTAGAAGCGACGAAACTGTAGACCAATTGTTCCCCATCATAGACGTACATATGCTGTTCAGAAATATCTACAAGGATCTTTTTCCCGCCGCTATAGTTGACCGGTGCTTGCCCGTCGGGCGGCGCTGGCCTAGCCTGCGCCGCAGCAACGGTCATCCACGGCCCGGACGTCGTGGATGGGCCGCCGAGGTGGGCTCGCCGACCAGCTGCTCCGGCGATTCGGAGCAGGCCGCGACACCGAGCAGCGCGAGCAGGGCGGGGAGGAAGGCGCGGGCGGAAGACGATCGGCGCGGCATCGGGCGAGACCCTTGGATGGGGTCGATAGGATAGGCCGTCCGCACCTCGTTTGTCTGTCGGAAGCGCGCAACGCGCAGCCTCACA
>CALFML010000622.1 GCA_937879845.1 uncultured Myxococcales bacterium | reverse complement strand
GTCAAACGTCCCCTTGCCCCTCGCCGTCGTTTTCTGCCGCGCCGGCATCCGCTGCACGCCCCCGATCGGGCTCGGCCGCGGCGGCCGTCTCAGATTGCCCTGACGGGTCGGATTGGTCGGACCGAGGCGCCGCGCCGCCCGGCTCCAGGGGGCAGCGGGCCCGGGACTCGTCGAGCGCCGCCTGCACGTAGGGGGCCTCCAGCGCCAGGTATTGGGTGATGGCGCGGTGCAGCGCCGGCTCGCGCAGGTGGTGGGCGCTGTAGGTGAGCACGGGCCAGAAGCCGCGCAGCAGCTTCTGGTCGCCGCCGTGGCCCGGCTCGAAGGCGGCGTAGCCCTCGCGGATGCAGCGCTCGACCTCCGCGTCGCCGAAGCTCGAGCTCGCGGACGGATTCATCGATCTCGCGGCGGTGGCCCTCGGGACCGCCGCTCACATCGCGCAGCTCGAGCGCCAGTTCGAGGAGCTCCGAGCGCAGCAGGAGATCCTGGTGCGAACGGAGAAGCTGCGCGCCCAGCTGCTTTCGACCTTGAAGGCGACTGCAGGAGTGGTCCGGCCACGCGCCGCTGCCAGTGAAGAGCACGACGCCGGCGCCGCAGCGCAGGGGGACGAAGCGGACCAGGCGGACCTCGGGAGTCGGCCGGGCGACCGCGAGACCGGTGGCGGGCGCGCGACCCAGGCCGCAAAGGCGCACCTCGCAAAGGCTGCCTAGGCAGCGCCCCTAATTAGGTAGAGTCCGTCGGAGAGCTTGCCCAGAGCTTGGCCAGAACCCGCCCGCGGCCGGTCCGCGGTCGGCTCCCCAGCGGGCATCCTGCAGTAGCGGGGAAGGCGGGAAAAACCAGATCTTGACAGTACATACAGGGCCAAGTAGGCTCGCCGCCTTGCTAGTATGCTGGTCGCGCGTGGCGCGAAAGGACTTTTCTTTCGTGACAAGCGCGGATTACAATGTTCCCGTAGGGGCCTATACAATGCGCGGCTTGCGGGAGCTACAGGTTAGCGAAACGGATAGGACCAAGAAATGTCGGTAAGAATGCGACTGGCTCGGGCCGGGGCCAAGAAAGCCCCCTTCTATCGGGTCGTAGTGGCCAACTCCCGCAACGCCCGCGATGGGCGGTTCATCGAACACGTCGGCGTATACGATCCAACTCGCAACCCCGCGGAAGTGCGGTTCAAAATGGATCGGGTCGAATATTGGCTCAGCCAGGGGGCCCAGCCGTCGGACACGGTCGCCCAGCTGATCAATAAGACGCGCGCCCAGACCGACACCAAGGCTGGGGCGGCAAAGCCCGCATAGCGCAAAAGCTATGCGGCGCTAGCCGCCGCACCCGCAATCGGGCCCCGCAAAACAGGCTGCATGCTGACACTTCGGTACATGGAGATTAGACATGAGCAGCAATCCTGGAATGATGCGGGACCTGATTGTACATATTGCTCAAGCACTGGCAGACAAGCCGGAAGAAGTACAGGTTCGCGAGGTTGAGGGCGAGCAGACCTCGGTCATCGAGCTGAAAGTCGCAAAGGGCGATCTGGGAAAAGTGATTGGTAAGCAAGGGCGCACCGCCCGGGCGATGCGAATCATTCTCTCAGCGGCTTCGACCAAGCTGCGAAAGCGGGCTCTCTTGGAGATTCTCGAGTAACTTCGTTCGCCTTCTCCTGCCGCAGCAGATTTCTCCATAGCCATAGGTTGTTGAGCCCTCGGATATTTTTCCGAGTCGTTGTTAATTCTCTCTAGGATACGCGCCCCAGGCCATGACCACGCCTTCGCTTCTCCATATCGGCACGATACGGCGTGCGCATGGTCTGCGCGGGCAGGTAAAGCTCGCCTTGGACCATGCGGACTCAGAGGTCTTTGAGCATATCGACCATATCTGGGTCAGCGCCAAACCCGGACAAGCCGCGCCCGAAAACCTGCAGAAGTGGCAGCTCAGCGAGGTGCGGAGTCTGGAGAGCGGCCTTTACCTCGTGACGCTCGATGGCATCGCGGATCGGACCTCGGCCGAGGCGATGCAGCTGCGCGAGGTCTATGCCGAGCGCGACAAGCTGCCGGAGCTCGGCGAAGACGAGGTCTATCAGGCGGACCTGATCGGCTGCAAGGTCGTGCACAAGGACGGCGGCGAGGTCGGCAGCGTGCGCGGCATCGATCAGATGGGCGGGAATGTCCTGCTCGTGGTGGAGCGCGAAGGTCGGCAGCCGGCCCTTGTGCCTTTGGTTCCAGCGATAGTAACCAACGTCGATCTGGCGGCGCGCACGGTGGAGATCGATCCGCCGGAGGGGCTCCTAGATCTCGACAAACTCGACAAGCTCGACCTGCACAAAGAGTGAGCCGGTGCTGCAGGTCGACGTGATAAGCATCTTCCCGGACATGTTCGCGCCGGTGCTGGCGGTGGGCATGACCGGTCGGGCGATTGCGCGCGGCTTGCTGGCGGTGCAGCCGACCGACCCGCGCGACTTCACCGAAGACCGTCACCGCACGGTCGACGATGCGCCCTACGGCGGCGGGTCCGGCATGGTGATGCGGGCCGAGCCGCTCTTGCAGAGCCTGCTTCATGTCGAGCGCGAGCGCGGCCGCGGCCATCGCGTGCTCATGACCCCGGCGGGCGCCCCGCTGACCCAGGCAAGTGTGCGCCGGCTGGCGAAACTTCCACATCTTGTCCTCATCTGTGGTAGATACGAGGGCGTCGATGATCGCATAGGCGAGCACGTCGACGAAGAGATCAGCATCGGCGACTACATCTTAAGCGGAGGCGAGCTCGGAGCGCTCATCGTCATAGATGCCGTGGCCCGGCTTTGTCCGGGGGTGCTTCACAATCATCAGTCGGTAGAAGACGAGTCGTTCGAGCACGGGCTCTTGGAGTACCCGCAGTACACCCGCCCGGCTTGTTATAACGGCGTCTCGGTGCCGGAGGTCCTGCTCTCGGGAGATCATGAAAAAGTTCGCATCTGGCGGCGGCAGCAGGCGCTGATTCGGACGCGGCAGCGGCGACCGGATCTATTTGCCCGCTACGCTCTGTCGCCGGAAGAGGTCGCGCTGCTGGCAAAGTTGGATAAGGGTTCGTCGGACCAATCACCGTCCGATTTGTCTGACTCTGCCGCTCCCCAAACCGAAGAGACACTGCCGTGAGCTTCCTTGCCAGCCGCACTTATTTGGCTTTGATTCACTATCCGGTCTATGACAAAAATCAGAAGGTCGTTGCCACTTCAATCACCAATCTCGATATTCACGATATCGCCCGCTCCAGCAAAACCTATGGACTGGCCGCTTATTACCTGGTGCACCCGGTTGCCGTTCAGCGAGAGCTGGCGCAGCGAATCTTAAATCACTGGCACGGCAGTCAAGGCCAAGAACAAAACGATTTTCGCAGCGATGCCCTATCGATCGTCCGGATCGCTGAG
>CALFML010000621.1 GCA_937879845.1 uncultured Myxococcales bacterium | reverse complement strand
GTCCATTCGCGGCGGCCCCCGGGCGTACGGCCCAAAGGCCGCTCCGCGCGCTGGCCGCCGCGGCTGTCCACCCTCGCTACGGTTTTGATTGGCGGTTTAAGCGCCGCCTTCGTCCCGCTCCCGCCGCTCGGCGTTTTACGTCGAGCGGGGGAGTGTCTGAACTCCCAGCCGACCCAGCCCAGCGATTCCATCGGTCACAAACGACATGACCGAGTCGCCCTCTGCCGACAGGCCCCAGTGCAGGCCGACCGCCGTGTACTGGCCGTCGATGTGAGCGAGCCAAAGACTGCCCGAGTCGCCCGGCTCCGACATCGGCTCTTGCTGGATGAGACACAGCCCATACCGATCATCGGCGGTCCGGCGCGGCCAATAAAAAACCACCGAGCCGCGGCGCCACACCTGGCTGGCCGCGCCCCAGGCCAGAAGCGGCGTCGTCGCCAGCAGCCACTCATCGATGGCCGCGGTGTCAAGCGGCGGCGCGAACAGCTGCGGTGCCAGCGGGTGGGCGGTCCGCGTGAAGCCGGATTCCACGGCGATCACCGCGACATCCACCAGGTGCTGCCCATCCAGCGCCGAGCCGCGGTCTCCGTATAGATCGTGGCGGGTGGCGGTCGGCAGCCGGCCGCTGCACCGGCCAAGACGCACCGGCGGCTCGGTCCCGCCGTCATAGACCGCTTCATCGAGCGCCACCACGTGCGCGCTGGTGACAAGCACCGGCTTGCCATCCCCGGCCCGCGCGGCGCAGGCGGCGGTGCCCCAGGCGCCGGTCTCGGTGAGCAGCGGGGTGCCGTAGCCCCAGCCGCGCGGCGAGCCGACCGTGGCGCGCTGCCCGTCCGGCATGCGCAGCTCCCCTTGCGCGCTGTCCACTACGTCCGTGGCATACCCGTCAATCTGCCGCGGAATCGCCGCGCTGCGGTCGAGCGCCCAAGGCGCCAGTTTTTTTCTCACCACGAAGTGAATCGCCAGCGCAGCGGTAGGGGTGCCGCCGACGATTTTCGGTCCGACCCCAGTAGCCAGGACATCGCGCATGAAGGACGGAGCCGCGGCGCCGTGCAGCGTATCGCGTACAGCGCTCAGGTCCTTCATGGTTGCGGCTCGGGTCATCGCCAGTCCTTGTCGTTGGTTGCGCGCCAGCGCAGCGGGCGGCTAGTGCGCCGGCTTGCCCGGGTTCGCCAGGCGGCCCGGCTCCACGGTCGCCGGCAGCCCGGCGCTATCGCGACCGCCGTCGATCTCCGCCCAGCTCTCGCTCGGCTGAACGGCATCGCGCGGCGGCCGGAAGCTCGGCAGCTTGCTGCAGTCCGGTTCGTTGTCGCGGGTCTGCGGATACTGCAAGAGCTGATACAGACCCGGCTTCAACGTGACCGTGTGGATGCGGCGGAACAGGCGCGTGCGTCCGCCCTGCGCCCCGGAGGTCGCGCTGGACGCCGCCTGCACCCCCGCCGCCGCTGCCTTGCCCGTGGGGTTGATCGAGGCGCCGGCGATATTTGACAGCGCGTCGATCATCTTTTGAAAGACCTCGCTGTTGTTGACTTCCGTATTGAGGGCCGAGATCTTCCAGCCATCGGCCAGCTGGATCTGGACCTTCTGCGAGCCGACGTGATCTTTTTCAATGATCGTGTACTGCTGGCAGTAATCGGGGAGCCAGACAATCGCGGTCACGGCCGCGCTGTCTTCTTTCGCCGCCTTGCCGTCTCCGGCGTCACCGCCCCAGCGATCGTTGCTGCCGCCGGCATCGCTGCCATCCGAACCCGCCTGCGCGCCCACCCCCGGCCGTCCCGGCAGCGACCCGGGCGGTGGCGGCAGCGGCGGCACCGGCACCGCCTGACCTTCGACCGGCTTGCACGGCGTCTGCCGGTCATCGCATGGCACGACCATGCGCAGCACCGTCTTGTCGATCGGGCTCATCGCATAAATCGTCTCGGTGCGGCTCAGCTCGACCGCCGACTTGACGAGCAGATACGGCGCAGGGAGAAAGTACCGCACCCCGGGCGTCTCATAGTCCGTGCTGCGGACGTGCGAGACCAGCACCGTGCTACAGCCGGCGGCCGCGGCAACCGCAAAGGTAAGAAAAATGAGCGACTTCACCCTGCGCCTCCTCTAAGTCTTGCAAATCGGCCAGCAGCAAACAGGACTCTATTGGGGATAAAAAGCCCGGTCAAGCTGCCGTCGCCCAGCTCGGAGACGCCGCGGCGGGCGGCGTTTTAAGGCGCTCGCGTCAGAGACATGGTACAGACTATGAGTAGGAGGTCCCATGCTCATCTCAGTGATTAATCTCAGCAAGCTCTCCGATACTGAGGTTCAGAGTGTCATCCGCGCCGTCAACCGCCAGCTCCGCGAAGACTTCACGCCGGTCTGGGACATCCTCGGCGTGCTGCGGCTGGAGGGCCACGGCGGCCGCAAGCCCTCCAAGCACCAGGTGCCCGATATGCGCGGCGATGCCGTGCTCTATATCTGGGACAACATGGATGTCGAGGGGGCCCTTGGCTACCACGACCGGAACCACCGCGGAATTCCCTTTGGTATCGTATCGATCAAGCTGGCCGAAGCGCTGCAGCAGCCGTGGAGCCACACCTTCTCGCATGAGGCGCTGGAGCTGCTCTCCGACCCGCAGTGCAACCTGCTGGTCGAGGGACCGCATCCCGACTCGCAGCAAACCCACCGCGTCTTCCGCTGGTACGAGGTCTGCGATCCGGTGCAGAACGAGTCATATGAAATCGACGGCCAGGTGGTGAGCAACTTCGTGCTGCCCCTATACTTCACCGAAGACCGCGAGCGCTCCGGACGCAACGCCTTCCACCACCACCCCAAGTTTCATCTCGACAGCTTCGGCACAAACCCCGGCGGTTATGTCGGTTATTACGATCCCAAGCTCGACAAGCACGATACCTGGACGGCCCCGGAAGACACGGTGGCGCAGGGGATCCTGCAGATCAAGTGCGTGAACCATACCATCGGCCGCACGTACCGTCGCGCCGGCGGTAGATCGTAAGCGGCTGATTTCGCGGCGGAGGGTGCGCGGCGGCTACTCGGCAGCCGCCGCGGCGCCGAAGCGGGCGGAGTACTCGGCGAGCGCCCAGGCGGGAAAGTAGGACTTGTAGAGCCGGTAGTCGAGCATCGCGGTGCCGAAGAACACCCCGTTTTGCGCCTGTTGCGGGAAGGATCCGTCGGGGAGCTGCATCGCGCAGAGCCACCTTATCCCGCGCTCGATCGCCTGGGCGCAGGCGGCGGAATCGGCCGAGCGCGGCTCTTCGCCGAGACTGGAGCTCGACGCGGGCCGCTGCTCCGGCACGAGCTCGAGCAGCGCCAACAGCGCCCAGCTGGTCATCACCACCTGGGTCTGCGGGTGCTCGACATATTGCTCATTCAGGCAGCTTGTGTAGTGCTCGCCCCAGCCGCCGTCGCGCTTCTGCTTGGAGAGGAGCCAGCTCGCGGCGCGCTGCAGCGCCGCATCGTGCGCCGGCACGCCCGCCTTGCGCAGGGCGGTGACGACGTGAAAGATGCCGTAGGTGAAGTTGATGCCCCAAAATCCGGGAAAGCTGCCGTCCGAGCGCTGGGCCTGCCGCAAGAGCGCCACCCCGTCGTCGATCCCGGTGATCACGCCATGCCGCAGCGCTGGGCTGAGCACCGACCCGTAGCGCGTCCGGATCGCCGCCAAGGCGCGGACCGCCGACGCGGTGCACTCAAGATACGAGCGCTCGGTCATGCAGCTGCCGTACATCTCGGAGGGGTTTATCGCCTCAAGCAGCGCTGAGCCGCGGCGGCGCTCATAGGTGCCAAAGCCCCCGTCCGCGTTGCGCCGCTGCAGGATGAACCGCGCCGCCTGTTCGATGCGTCCAAGCGGCATGTGCTCGGCAAACGGGACGACCTCGTGCTGACCGCGGTCATCGCTGCGCTCCAGATCCAGAATCGCCGTGACCGCCTCCGCCGTGCAGTCGCTCACCGCCCAGCGGTGGTGCCCATCGGAGAAGCAGAAGCCGCCGAGGATCGGATCGCGGTGCTCATGCTGATAGTTGGGCAGCTCCGCCGTCATCTGCAGGCTGCGCAGGTGCTGATGCGCGCGCTGCAGCGCCTGCGTCAATTCCGGCCGCCCCGCGCCGGGTTCCGATCGCGAGGTGAGCGCCTGTACGACAAAGGCGGTGTCCCAGGTGTTGCTGCGCGCCCCGCAGTAGCGAATCCCCTCCGCCTCGTCCTCCCATTTCCACGCCTCCACCCCGCTCAAGCTCGGTCCGAGGTCGGGATGGTGCGGACTATGGGCATATAGCGCGAGGCAGTTGAGCAGCCCGTTTACCGGCGAGATGCCTTGGTAGCGGCTGGCCCGCTGCTCGTAGAGGATGCGCTCCAGGCAGTACGACAGGGCGCGCTCGCGCAGCCCGCGCAGCGGCTTTTTCTCATAGCGGTATAGCACGTCGTAGAGCGCGCGCAGCGCCGCGCTCGGACGGACGTACAGGTCGCTCTGGGCGACTGCGTGGCGATGTTCGGCGAAGGCGATGGACTCGTAGGGCTCGGTGTAAAGCTCGGCGCGCAGCTCGCTTGTAAGCGGTCCCAGATCGATGCGGAACCGGCGACCGTAAAGGTAGGCGATGGCGAGATAAATATAGCGGGTGTGGCAGTAGTAGTGGACCGGGTGAATCGGCAGCCAGCCGGGGAGGATGAACAGCTCCGGCGGGAACGGGTTTACCCCCTCGTAGCCGTACAGGCCGCACATCGCCAGCCAGAACTTGCCCCAGGTCGGAATCGCCTGGACGCCGCCCGGCTGGCGGTGCAGGAAGCGGCGCGCATCGACAAGGAGCGGATCCTCCTTGGCCACCCCGAGCAGCCGCAGCGCGACATAGGCCAAGGCGGTGAAAAAGACGTACCCTTCCGACTCGCTGTGCATGCCCCACGCGCCGTCGGCGGTGCGGGTGACCCGGTAGTGCTGGATCATCTTGCCGGCGGCGGAAGGGGCGATGCGGCGTCCGACCGCGTGCTGGACGATGACGTACTGCGACAGGATCATCGTGTTCCACACCATCTCGCCCTCCCAGCCGCCGTCGGGCTTCTGGATGGCGAGCAGGTGGCTCACCGCCGCCGCATACGCCGACTCCGCCGTCGGTGGCACCACGGCGCTGGGGCTGCCGCCGGCTTCGGTCCGTTGTCCGGTGCGGTCCATCTTCTCCTCCCTCTTTCCGCCTGCTTTTTCGCGCATGCGCGTGCGATTTTTTCAGTGCACCCGCAGCTGGCTGAGCTGCGCCGGCTTGTCCGCGGGGCGGCTGGCCAGGTACTCCTCCCACTTGCGGATGGTGAGCTGCTGGAACTGCGCCACCGCCGGACTCGGCTCGGAGACCGGGGCGTCGAAGTGCTCGTCGTAGCCGTCCTGCTCCGCGGCCACCGCGACGCCGTCCTGGGCGATGAGCGGGGTGATGTGCAGCTTGTTGGCGATCGCCAGCACGCGGTTGAGGACGCCCTGCGGAATCGTCACGTTGATCACCGGGATGACCAGCTTCTTGAAGTAAAACAGGAAGAAGGCGTGGGTGGTCTTCTCATCCATCGGCAGGACGAAGCAGTGGTGCTTGATCTTGTCGTCCGTATTTGACCACTGGTACGGATACTCGTAGCAGAGATCCATGTGGTCGGTGTCGACCTCGCGGCGGTTGACGAAGTACTGGGCGATGCGTCCGCGGCCCACTTTGGTGTCGTATGAAACGTACACGCGGTCGCCGACCGTCTCGAGCTTGGTCAGCTTGGCATCGCTGAACGGCTTGTACTTGCGATGCAGGAACTCATGGGTGAAGTCGCTGACGTTGTCGATCACCATCGAGTGATGACCGCGCCACTTGAAATCGATCGACACGAGCCCCCACTGATCCGAGCCCTCGAGCTCGGGAATGTCGGGGAGGCGGTGCACGTCCTTGAGCTCGGGGTTGCCGGGGAAGATCCAGATAAGGCCGTAGCGCTCTTGGACGGGAAAGGAGGTGACGCGGATCTGCGGGAAGGACTTATTGAAAAGCTCGTGCGGGATGGCGACCACCTTGCCGCTCGCGTCGTACTCCCAGCCATGGTACATGCACACGAGGTTGCAGCCCTCGCCGAGCGGGGGGTGGACCACGCAGCCCCAGGTGCCGCCGGTGCAGACCATGCCGTCGCCGATGTTGTTGCCGCAGGCGGCGCCCTCGTCCTGGCAGGGGGCGCCGCAGTCGGCGGGGAATTGTTCGGGCGGGCACTCGCCGGGGCAGGCGGGCAGCTCGACGTCCTTGCAGGGGTCGGCGATGAAGGTCGTGCAGAGCATGTCCTTGCACTCGACGGCGACCTCCTGGCCCTCGCCGAGCTGGTTGCCGTCCTCGGCGAGGGGGGGCTGGGGGATGCAGTCGCACAGGGGGTACTGCAGCAGGCACATGTTCTCGGCCTCCATGAAGCTCTGCTCGTCGGCGGCCTGGATGCCGACGGCCATCGGCGAGCCGCAGCAGTCGATCGCGTGGTAGCCGATCGCGCAGTCGTCGGCGGTCTGGCAGGCCTTGGGGAAGGCGGGGAAGTCCTGCGGGCCGTCGCTGCAGTCGACGGGCGGGGGGCCGCCGGTCTCGGAGGTGCCGACGCTGGTGCTGCCGGTCTCGGAGGTGCCGACGGAGGTGGTGGCGGGGGTGGTGTCGCTCTCGGAGGTGCCGACGGAGGTGGTGGCGCTGCCCTGCGAGGTGGACATCGGCTCGCTGCTGGCGCTGTCGGTGCCTTCGCCGGAGTCGCCGGAGTCGCCGGTGGGATCGCCGATGGTCTTGGGGTCGAGCTGGCAGGCGCTGGTGAGCAGGAGGAGGAAGGTGCAGATGCGTGCGGACATTGAAGGCTCCGGATCGGTAATTCAGGGGCCGCCGTGGCTGGCGGTCGGTGATGGATGTCCGGGCGCCGTGGTTTTTGTTGCCGGTGCCGCGAGTTTGCAGGCGCCGCGCACTCGCTCGGCGAACATCGAGTCCGGGCGCGCGCGCAGCAGCTCGGCCGCGTCGGCGGCGGCGTCGATCTCGTCGAGCTGGCAGCGGGCGATCGCGCGGAGGGCCAGAGACTCCTCGTGCAGGCGACCGCCCGGGAAGGCGCGCGCGTAGTCGTCGAGCTGGCGCAGGGCCGCCTGCGGGTCGCCGGCGGCGAGCGCCTGCTGGGCCGGGCGCATGCGCTGCATCTCGTCGGCGAGCGAGGGGGGCTCGGGGCGCGGGCGGGGCGGGGCGACGGGCGCCTCGGGGGCCGGGCTGGAGGTCGCGGTGGTGGGCGCGAGGGGGGTGGCGGGGAGCGAGGGGGCGCGCTCGCGGGCGGCGGCGGGGTCGTCGGGGCGGCGCTGGAACGCGGCGGCGGGGTCGTGATCGCGGGCGACCCGGGCGCCGAGGCGGGGCATGAGGGCGAGCGCGGCGAGGGCGGCGGCGGCGGCCAGCACGAGCGCGGGGGCCAGCCAGCGGCGCGGCGCGCGGGGCCGCGGGAGGACGGCGAGGCTGTCCCCGGGGAC
>CALFML010000620.1 GCA_937879845.1 uncultured Myxococcales bacterium | reverse complement strand
TGGCCTGCGGATCGCGGTGCGTCTGTACGATCGTGGCATCGGGAAAAACCGCGAGCAGCTCGTGCAGAAACTCCATGTGGTGCGGCGTCTTCAAGATCCAGTAGCTGCCGCTGCGCTGCCTGGACAGAGCTTGCAGCGAGCGCACCAGATGCTTGTATGCGGGCGCAAGATCCTGGGACTGGAGCCAGGCGGCATAGCTTGGCACATGCAGCGTCGCCTCCGGCGTCTGGCTCATGAAGGCCTGGTCAAGGAGCAGAATGTCCTCTTCGGGCGCCTCGGACTCGACGGGATGGATGGCAAAAAACTCCGGCGCCAGGGCCTGCAGTCCGTACTGCGCGACCTTGCCCGCGGCGCGCCGCCGAAATGAGCCGCGGCGCCCTTCACCGGAAAGCGGAACCGACTGCAGCGCCTCCCAGCTGCGCAGGGCGCGGGCGCGGGGATCGGCGGCGAGCAGCCGGTGCAGCATGGTGGTGCCGGTGCGCTGCAGCCCGGCGATCACGATGGGACGCCGGATTGCAATGTCCGCGCTCTCCGGGTAGCGGGAGTGGAACTGCTCCAGCCGCAGCCGGTTTTCCAGCAGCGACACCAGCCTGGTGCGCATGATCGCGCGTCCGAGCGGGTGCAGGTGCGCTTCGCTCTCAATGGCCGCCAGCAGCACACAGAGCGGCTCGCGGAACGAGGGATCGCCGAAGTGGCTCGCACCGACGCGCCGCTGCGCCTCCGCAAGCAGCGAATCGAGCTCCAGCGGGCGGGCCGCAGAGGCGCCGATGCGGTTGTAAAGGCGTACCGCCGCCGGCCGGTGCGGGCGGCTGTAGTCGGTGGAGGTCGAGCGCTTGGAATCGGACGACATCGACGCTCCTATGCCCCGGCCTTGCGCCTGAATTGTTGGAGCTCGGCCAGCCGCACCACGCGGGTGGCGGGCACCGGTGTGGAGTCGGCGCGCACCCAGCGGAAGAGCATGGTGCCCTGCTCATGCCCGCAGGTGGTGAGCCAGTTGGGGAGTCCGGGATCGCGATGCGCCACGACGATGCGTAGCGACCCGTCGGGCTCGAGCACGGCCTGGCTGCTGTTGATATGGATGTTGAAGTGCCGGTAGTCGAGCGACTCCATCCAGTAGTTGTTTAGCTGAAAGTTCCAGAAGTCGCAGCGCGGCGGCGTCGCTTCGATGACCAGGGCCTCATCGGGACCGAGCCGCCAGTGGCTGTGATAGTAGGCGATCTGCGGATCCCCTCCGGCGCGGTTTGAGACCTCTTGATCAAAGCGCGGCAGCTTATTTGTATGCGCCTGAAAGTCGCGCGCCCACTTGGAAAACAGCAGCGACGCCCCCGCGACCAGCATCCCGGCGTTGCGCAGACCTTTATCGACGAGCTCGGGCGACAGCGGCTCGGGCAGCTGCGGGCCGTCGATGCGTTTGACGTGCAGCCGGGCCGGGGTCTCGACTTTGCGATCGGCGAAGGTCTGGCGCACGATCAAAAGGCCGGTCTCCTTCTGCATCGGCAGCCAGTTGCCCGGCTTCTTGGTGCAGCTCACGGCGATTTCAAAGTCGCCGTTCGGGTCGATCATGAGATCCGATGCGTTGAGAAATCCGGTCGGCGGCATCCCTCCGCCCTGGCCGTAGTGGCCGGCTTGGGTGCCGAAAGACAGGTAGCGTACGGTGCCGCGGTTGCCTTGTATCAGATACTCGTAACTCCCGCTGATGCTAGCGTTTTGATAGTAGTTGTCGGGGTTGTCCGCGCCCATCTTTATCGTCTCATGGACGATGCGCTTGAGCACGGGGGCGCATGGGTCCGCATCTTCGAGGAATCCTTCCAGACCGGCCCGCGCGAGGCGGCTCAGATAGCGATAGCCTTCGGCTTGGCTGAACGGATCCTGCGGCGTCGCGGGAAACTTGAGCGCCGCGCCTGCGGCCTTGAGCGTGTCGCAGAACTCTTCCCAGGACTGACCGCTGAGCAGACGCCGCTCGGCTTCGCTTGCCGGCGTTCGGCCGCGCAGCGCCAGCCAAAAGGTCTCCGCGCGGCGGAAGGCATCGAGCGCACCAATGAGGAGCTTTCGCATATTTTACCTGACGAATGGGGTTGGCCAACCTTAGCGGCCGGCAAGCGACTCGGCCCGGGCTTTGAGGGCCTGGGCATGACGCGCAAAGCCGTCCTGCACCGCGGCAAGAGGAACGAAGCGGCACAGAAGCCCGTGAAACTCTTCCTCCGTACGATACACGGTAGGCCCGCCTGGACGCTGTTCCAAGCGCTGAAATCGCGAGCCGCGCACAAGATAGAGCCGGCTCAAAAACCCCTCAAAAGAATAGACCAGCGTGGCCCGCTTGGACGCGCCCGGCCCGCGACCTGTGGCATCCGGCGCCGGCGGCTCGATGCGGCTTATCCGCTCGGGCGAGCGTACCTTGCTGCCGCCAATGAAGTGGACATCCAGCTGCATGGCCTGTCCCACTTGGGGTGCTCCCGCGATGCCGTCTATGCGCCGAATAAACGGGTTCCACTGCGGGTAGGCGCTAAAGTCGAGCATCACGGACCAGACGAGCTCAATCGCGGCGTCGATCTCAGCCGATGCAAAGGCACGAAGTGGGCGCATCCTGCCTAAATAACACGGACGCCCCGGCCGGCGCGAGGCCTATAGACGCCGTGCCCCCCGATCGGCAGGGCGCGGGGCTGTTCCACCTAATATGTGATGAGCTCAGGGGGACTTGCGCGGCAGCTGGTCGAGGACCTCACGGTCTTGTGGGAACCGTCCCACCTTATGCTTGGAGAAGATCAGCTTGTTGTCGGCGAAGACGTCGAACTGGCCGCGGCCGCCGGGCTCTATGTAGACCTCGAGACCGCGCTGCTTGCGGATGGCGGCTGCGAGACTCGCAGCCCGGGGTTGGTAGTTTCACATCTGGCAGTATTTGATATCGATGCGCATGCAAAGATCATGGCACCCAAGGGGCGTGGACGCAAGCGCGCAGCGGACGGCCCATGGCAGCGCCGCGGCGTCGCTTAGACAGGTCTGCGGCTGCTTGGCGTTGACAGGATCTGGGACTTTCGCGATGCTTACGCGGGCGGCGATTCCGTAGGGCGCGCAAGGGGCCAGCCTGCGCCATCCTCACGGTATGATTCACGCAACGGGCCGCTTACCAAGGGAAGGTCGAAAATAGCCTGGCTGGGAAGCAGCTCGGCGGCCTAGAGCACGGCCCGGCGCGCTGGGAAGCTCCGGACATCGTCCCCCTATTTCCTTAGCTGCCTGCAGCTCAGCCCGGCTCGAAAGGTCGGGCGTCTTAGCAGGTGGCCGGACGGAGAGGCGGACCGAAGGCGCGCAGCCGCTCGCGGGCGAGCGCGGATTTCGCGGTCCGGCGCCCGTCGATTTTTGCTTATGCGTGGCGCAAGGAAGTGTACTTTCACCGCACCATGATCAAACAACCCTCGACTCTTGGTGCTTTTTCCGTCAGCCTCGCTGTGAAGGACCTGTCGGCCTCGCGCGCTTTCTATGAGAAGCTCGGCTTCGCAGGCGTCGGCGGCAACGGCAAGCAGTGGCTGATCCTGCGCAATGGCTCCGTCACCATTGGACTGTTCCAGGGCATGTTCGAGAAGAACATCCTCACCTTCAACCCCGGCTGGGACGAGACCTGCCAGACCGTGGCCGGCTTTAAAGATGTGCGCGAACATCAGCGCGAGCTGAAGGCGTCCGGTCTGAGCTTCCAGACCGAGGCGGACGAGCAGACGACCGGACCTGCCAGCTTCATCCTGGTCGATCCGGACGGGAATCCCGTCCTCGTCGATCAGCACGTATAGCACCGGCTCACGGTCTGAGACCTACCTATTCCCGGCGCTGTCACGGACAACGTTTTTGGGCGGCGGGGAGCGTGCCGGGGGGGCCGCGTTGTTACTCGAGCAGATCGGAAGAGCGTCGTGTAGGGAAAGAGTGTCTTCGCCTGTGTAGA
>CALFML010000619.1 GCA_937879845.1 uncultured Myxococcales bacterium | reverse complement strand
CACCACAAAGACCCGATCGATACGCAAGGCATCTACGATGCTCTCATCGAATCCAAGCGGCTGGCCGCACTGCTTTTATCCTTCCATCAGGGAGTGCTCCCTTGGGACAAGGTCCTGTCTGGCTATCAAGATGCCATTTCCCAAGAGACCCTGGAGATGTTCAAGCAGACCACGCGGGCGGTAAAGTCTTTATATCAAGACATTCCCGCCGTGATCCTGCGTACGGCGATGCGCTGGCTGATGCAAGATCCCGCCTATCGCCGACAGTCCGTGCAGTTCATCGCCCGCGCCGTTAGCCCGGCCAACTGGCTTACGGCGGGCCTGGTATTTGGCGCCATCGGCCGGGGAATCAAGCGGGATCTGGAGCAGATCTACTTTAGCGAATAGCGCCGCTGCGGCGCGGTCGTCGCGGGTTGACGGGCATAACGGACGACCAGGTCCAAGTAGCTACAAGCTGCAGTCGCTTACCGAGTTGACGGCGCGGATGTCGAGGTCCTCGAACTGGGCCCGCAGCTGCTGCGTGGCGAGCTCAAAGCTGAAGGCCATGACACCGACCTGCAGGGCGCCGCTGAGATCGGGCCGGCTCCACGCGGCCCGCTGCACCCACGGGCCGACGCCCGATGCATCACGCTCCAGCGCCATGATCTGGCTGCCCACTTTGCAGATGCGGAGCTGGGCGTCGGCGCCGCCGCCGTGCGGGGAGCGCAAGATCGTGGCGGCACTGTTCTGGGTCGACTTGGCCTCGATGCACTGGGTGGTGGCGCCGTTGCAGCCGCTCTGGTAGCCGACCCCGATGAAGGCAAAGTTCTGCGCACCGCCCGGCGTGTCCGAAGTAGGGAGGCGGATCATCGGCCCGGCATAATGATAGCCGTCGCCAATCGGCTGGCTGAGTGCTGCCGCGTTGCGCGCTTGCACGGTCGTGGTCACGGCGAAGTTGGCCGCATCGATGGACCTGTGGATAAATAGCGCGTTATTCTGATTCATCCACCACACCGACTGCGCGGTGACGGTCGTTTGCAAGCGTCCGCCGGTGACCGCGAGTCCTCCGGTCGCGTTTTCATGCAGCACGGCGTAGCTTGTGCTGAGCGAGCTGCCTTCGAAGCCGTCAAAAAACGGCAGTGCGCCGACCGGCGGATTCGTCGTCCCGGAGCTCAAGTCCGGAGCACTTAAATCAGGCATCGGAACCGGATTATTCCCGGCGCCGCCGCAGCCTGCCGCGGCAAGCAGAGCAAAAAAGAGCCCTCCGAGCGTGCTCACGATAAGTCTTTCCGGTCTTCTCATGGTCGGTGAGTATACTATGCTGCGAGCTCGCTCTGCTAACACCCAGCCGCGACTGAGTTTATCGCCGAGCATGGTTTTGCCGGGTCTCGCGGCGCGGCCAAATGTATCTCCCCGCTGCCGACCTTTTCGTCTACAGGGAGCCGTGGGCTCTGGCGGTGACAAAAGACTTGTAGTCATCCGCCACTTGGTCGGCATAGGGCAGCACGATCGCTTTTAGGAATGAGCGGAACTGATCGTGCTTGCCATTAATCCGATCGTACACTTCTTGGTCGAAGTTGAACGGCACATTGGCCGCGCTGGCGTCCTGGTCGGCGCGGCAGTGGGCGGTGGCGAGGATCGCTCCCCACTGCTCCGCCATCTTCGTCATGCGATCGATGCTAGTGAGCTTGGCCGTGTCCAGCGTGTCCTTCCACGGCGAGCGCTCGCGAACGCTGTATAGCTGCCCGGACAAGGTCATCCAGCCGAGGTAATCGTCGACGTAGTTGCCCAGCGCCTTGGCGGCCGCCGTCACGCGCTTGGCGGGGTTATTGCCGCTCGCCGATTCGGTCGCCGCCTTGGCGCTGGGCGACAGATTCAGATAGGCGCTGGGGCTTGACTGGGCCTTTACGTCCAAGATCACATCATCGTCTTGGCCGGCCGTCGGTCCTTCGATAAGGACGTAATAGCGAACCGTCCCCAAGGAGCCCAGTCCGGCGTGCAGCCGCAGCGCCACGCTCTTCACCTTGAAGAAGCTCGGCGAATAGCTCAGGCTCCCCGAAAGCGTGCCGCCGTAGCTTGCCATCTGGGCGCTGAGCGCCGTGACCGTACTTGTCGGAACCGCTTGCAGATCGGTGCTCACCGCAGGATCCAAAAAGCGGACCCCTGAGCCGTTTTTTGCCGTGTACTTATCCAGCAGCTTCTTTTTGGACCGCGAAGCCGCGACCTCGGCCAGGAAATCATCGAGCTGACCGTAACCGTCACTGGCCGTATAGGTCTTTGTGGTCTCGCCGGAGGACGACCGAAAAGTCTCGACCGCGTCGAGGTAGCTCTCCGTGCAGGCGTCCACGACCGCGGCTTCCTGAGCGGTGCTGAAGCCGCCGTTGCGACGCATAAGCAGCACCAGGGAAACGCCCATCCGCCACAGGTCGAGCTGGTAGTCCCCGAGCACCGCTTCATCGAAGTCATTCAGGTCGTAGACGATGGTTCCTTTGTCGTTGGCGAAGGAGCCGAGGTTGTCCACGTGCATGTCGCCTTGCAGCCAGATTCGCGTCTGGCTGACGTTGCCATAGGTGGACAGAGCCGAAGCGGTGCCGTGGTCTTTCCAAAAAAGTTGGTTACTGCCGCGATAGAACGCGAACAGATCCGCTCCCATGGCGACGTACTTTTCATTCCGTACGGCGGCAGGAAGCCCGGCATTCCAGAGGGTCAGCTGGTTGACTACATACGCGGTGCGGTCAGCGGCCTCGGCCGCTGCCGCCAAGAGGGCGGTCATCGCGATGATGACAGCCCCGACCCACGCAGCATAAGACGAACTGGCCGCGGACGCACGGCCGCCGATTGTAGGCATGACTTTCCTCCTCCCGTCCATCGTTGACACGACACCGTACTTATAGCACCTCTGGACGCGCGCCGCAGGGTTTGAGTGGGTTAGTGTAGGTTTCGCAGGCATTGCGGCATCGCGGGCCGCGCCGCCCACCTTGTAGCCTAATGCCGGCCATTTCTTGCTGGGCTTGCGCCACTTTGTTGCGTATGATGGGCACGAACGTGGACAACGAACGTCCGCGGCTTCTGGCCGCGTCATCGATACATGCTTTCGCCGAGTGGCGCGGCCACACGATCGCCGTCTGGCATGCCGCACCCGACGTCGCCGCGGTGCGAGAGCTGTCAGCCACCGTCGAGCGGCTGGCGCGGCTGCGCCCCGGCCGCTCCACGTACCTGACGCAGCTCCGGCCGCTGCCCAGCCTTCCGGACGAAGAGGTTCGCCGCGCGTTCGTGGATCTGGGACGCAAGGTGGGTGAGCTGCTGAATTGCGTCGGCGTGGTGATCGACGGCTCGGGATTTATGGCCGCGGCCCTGCGCGCCCTGGTAACGGGGCTTGGCATGGCGGCCAATATTCACTTTCCCTTGCGCAGCTTTTCGACCTTGCCGGAGATGACCACCTGGGTCCGCCCGCGCATGGTGGCCGCTCAGAGTACGTTCGGCACGGACGCCGAACTTCAGGACGTATTCACCTATCTGACGGCGCAAATCCGCGTTCCGTAGCCGCCGCGCGGAAGCCAATCCCGCGCCGAGCGGAAGCGGCTGGACCCCGTCGCGGGCGGTATGCTGCCGAGCCTTGTACCAAGCGGGTCATCTGCGCGTTCAAGATGTACCAAACCGTACACCCACAATCGCGTACCGTTTACGCAAGCAGGGAGAATTACTAAGCCGCGGTTCTTGGCCTGCTCCGTGCGTCAGAGACTTAAGTTTCTGACCCAAAGGAGGCTCCATGAAAAAGCACCTCGGAATGCTGTTGATTACAGTCAGTCTGACCGTTGGTATGCTTTCGTCGCAGCTGGGATGCCCCGGCAACGTCTTGAGCGGCAATGGCGATGGCGGCGCGGGCGACGGTGGCACCCTGCCGGTGATCGAGGGCTTGGAGTCATTAACCATCGCGCCGGCCACTGCG
>CALFML010000618.1 GCA_937879845.1 uncultured Myxococcales bacterium | reverse complement strand
GAGGACTGGCTCGGCCGCGATCCCGACGCGCTGCGCTCGCCGGAGCTTCTCAGCGTGCCGCTCCTGCCGCACGCCAGCTACTACTTCGTGTCGGCGACCCTGACCAAAGACCCGGCGCACCCGCTCGGTCAGCTTTTGGGCGATCTCCTCGTTCGGGTGCCGAGCGGCTCCGGCCCGCTGCTGCGCACCGGCAGCTTCACCATCGCCACACACGGCTTCGGCGGCATCCTGCACCACCAGCTGCAGAACCACCCCGCGGTCTATGCCATCCTGCGCGATGCCTGCGCCGCGGCGCCGGAAGCTCCCGCGATCCCCCCTTCCGTCCAATAACTCTTCTTGCGCCTCCGGACGCCCGGCAGTATTCCACCTACCCACGAACCGGAACTCCCAGTTCACTATGGAGGTGACCATGACCATCGTCCGGAATCCGCTTGCGGCGCTCCTTGTCTGTCTTTCCCTCTCGGCGGTCGGCGCCTGCGGCCCCGCCGAGGATGACGGCCGCGCGCAGATGCAGCCCACCCTATCGGAGGAAAAAGACCCCGCAAAGCTCGTGCACAGCGGCGGCATGGACTTTACGGTCACCAAGCCGACGATCTACCGCATGTGGGGCAGCGGCGCCAGCGACGTGTGGGGCGTCGGCCAGACCGCGGTGGTCGTGCACTGGGACGGCAAGGTCTGGCAGCGCATCGCCGTGCCGACCGGAAACACCTTGCTCGCCGTCTGGGGCAGCGGCGCCAGCGATGTCTGGGCGGTCGGCGAAGGCGGCGTAGTGATCCGCTGGAACGGCAGCCGCTGGTCGCGCGTCACCACGCCGGTTCCCGACAGCGCGGCGCTCAACGACGTCTGGGGCACGAGCGCCAGCGATGTCTGGGCGGTCGGGGATAACGGCGTCATCATCCACTACGACGGCACGTCGTGGTCTTCGGTGAGCGTCCCGGCGATAAACAACCTGCTCACGGTCTTTGCGGTGACGACCACGGATGCCTGGATCGGCGGCGATCTGGGAATGCTCATGCACTGGGACGGCACGTCGTGGAACGAAGTCGCCAGCAATACCGCGGCGGCGGTGACCCACATCCGCGGCACCGCGTCCACCAAGATCTTCGCCACCAAGCAGAACAACGAGCTCTGGGTCTGGGACGGCACCAAGTGGACGCTGTCGACCGCGGGCGTGTACGGCCAGCGCCTGTGGGTCAACAGCGATACGGATATCTGGGTCCACTACCTGGTGGGCAACGCGTTCCACTATAACGGGACGACCTGGCAGTCTTACAGCCTCAGCGCCAACTCGATCTGGAGCACCAGCAGCACCAACGCCTGGACCTTCAGCAGCACCGATATCTATCACTATAACGGAATGGTCTGGGACTACCGCTGGTAGACTCCCCCCGGAGTCCGCAGCGCGGCGGGCTGCTTCATAGGCAGCAGGCGACCGGGCGCGACTTGCCGCAGTCGCCGTAGACGTCTATCGAGCCGAGCTCGGTCACCGTGGTGCCGTAGTCGCCGCCGCCGCTGTTGTTCCAGCTGCTGCAGCTGTAGGAGCTGACAAAGCGCGCCGAGTCCGGCACCCCGGTGTTGGCGGCGGCGGTGCCGTTGATCGTGCTGGCGTCGATCCAGGCGCCGCCGCTGGGGACCGGGGTCGCGGAGTTGGCGCGCACGTACTCCGAGGCGTGGCACATGTGCGCGCCGGTGAAGGCGCCGGCGCACAGGGCGTGCATCTTCCACCGTCCGCCGGCCGCGCCGGTGGTGGTGCCGGTGGTGAAGCCGGCAAAGCGGGCCTTGGTCGGCGTATTGCAGCACGCCAGCTGGCGCGCGGTGCCGCAGTCGCCGTAGACATCGATGGTGCCCAGCGCGTTGACGATGGTCCCGTAGTCGCCGCCGCCGGTGTTGTTCCAGCTGCTGCAGGAGTAGGAGCTGAGGAAGCGGCCGGCTTTGACCGAGCCGTTGTTGGCGGCGGCGGTGCCGTTGACCGTGCTCGCATCGACCCAGGCGCCGCGGGCGGGCGGCGCGTCCCCGGAGGTGGCTTGGATGTACTCGGCGGCGTGGCACATGTGCGAGCCGGTGAACGCGGTGGCGCACAGCGCGTGCATGCCGGCGCGGCCGCCGGTCACCTTGGCGCTGTAGGCAAGCGGCGTGAAGCCGGAGAAGCTCGGCACGTCCTCGGTGACCGAACCCGAGGGCCCCGGCGGTCCCGAGGGGCCCGGGTTGCCGCGATCCCCCTTGTCGCCCTTTGGCCCCGTGGGGCCCACGCTGCCCGCCGGTCCCGCCGCGCCGGTCGCGCCGGTGGGTCCGGCCGGACCCGCGGGTCCGATGGAACCGGCGGGTCCGGTCGCTCCAGCGGGTCCGGTCGGCCCGGCCGATCCCGCCGCTCCGGTCGGCCCCGCCGGCCCGGTGTCGCCCTTGGCGCCAGCCGGTCCGACATCGCCCTTTTCGCCTTTGGGTCCCGGATCGCCCTTGACCCCCGGTCCGCCCATCGTCCCCGGCTCGCCTTTATCCCCTTTGTCGCCCATCGTCCCCATGCTGCCTCGTTCCCCAGGCTCTCCGGGATTGCCCGGCTGCGTACAGCCCGCGGCCAGGGGCAAGGAGAGTGACAAGCTAGTACACAGCATCCACATCGCAGGTCGCATGTCGATCCTCACGGCGGTCGGTTTGTCCAAGTGGGCGGAACCTAACACAACCGCGCGGCGATGTGCACCGCGTCGCGCCCTTGGCGCCGCGGCGGCCGGCACTCAGATTTTTTCCGTCAGCCCATGGCTCAGCGCGTAGCGGATAAGCTCCGCGGTGGAGTGCAGCCCGAGCTGGCGCATCATGCTCGCCTTATGGAACTCGACGGTCTTTGGCGAGATGTTGAGGACATCGGCGATCGACTTGGCGGAGTGTCCTTCGGCGACCAGCTGTAGCACCTCGCGCTGGCGCATCGTCAGCTCACCGCTCGACCGCCCCGAGGCCGGCTGTTTCGGATCGATGAGCGTCGTCAGCGTATCTTTGCTGACGAGCGGCGTCAGATAGAAGTTGCCGCGCATGACCTCATGGATCGCCCCCACGACCTCCGGTCCGGCCGAGTGTTTGAGCACATAGCCGGAAGCCCCGGCGCGGAAGGCCTCCTTCACATAGTCGGCGCCGCTGTGCATGGTGACAAACAGGAGCTTGGCCGTATTGCCGCGCTGCCGCAGCTGGCGCGCCGCGTCGATACCGTTTAGAAGCGGCATGGAGATATCAAGCAAGATCACATCCGGACGCAGCTTCTCCGCGGCATCGATCAGCTCCCGGCCGTTGGCCACCGTTCCGACGATCTCAAAGTCGTTTTCCAGCAGCTTGCGCATTCCATCAAGAAAAAGCATGTGATCATCGGCAAGCAGGATCCGTACGGGTTGCATTGGTCCTTTCTGGGCGAGCTCCGCTTCCTACGGGCCGCTCTGCGGAATCGGGACGCGCACCATGATGGACACGCCTTTTCCGGGGAAAGCCTTGAGGGAAAAGCTGCCGCCGGCCAGGCGCGCCCGCTCTTCCATGTTGAGGATGCCCATGCCGCGGCCGCGCGCCTCGCCGGGGACAAAGCCGTTGCCGTGGTCGCGGATCTGCAGGCGCAGCTCCTGCGGCGTCGCGGCCAGGCTCACGTTCACTTGGGTCTTGCCGGCGTGCTTGGCGATATTGCGCAGCGCTTCCTGGGTGATGCGGTAAAGGGCGCCGCCGACCACCGGGGAAGCCTGCGGGGTGCCGCGGCTGGTGAAGCGCACCGGCATGTCTTCGCGCCGCCCGAACTCCTCGCTCAGCTGCTTGAGCGCGAAGGCGAGCCCGAGATCATCGAGGATGGTCGGATGCAGCTGATAGGCGATGCGGCGGAGATCGACCGCCAGCTCGGTGATGTGCTGGCGCAGCTCGTCGAGCTGCCGGCGCAGGCGCGGCACCGGCTCGGCCAGGCTCTGGCTCAGCCGCTCTGTATCCAGATCGAGCAGCGCGACCTTCTGCGCCAGATCGTCGTGCAGCTCGCGCGAGACGCGGCGCCGCTCCTCCTCCTGCGCCGTAAACAAGCTGGCGGCCAAGGCGCGCAGCTCCTCCTGGGTGCGGTCGAGCGCTTGCTCGGTCACCTGCACCTGTCCCTCCAGCCGCTCCTTCTCTGCCTGCAGGACCTGCTCGGCCAGCTTGCGCGCGGTGATGTCTTGGATGGCGACCAGGATCACCCGCTCGCCATCGGTCAAGATGGCACGGGCTTTGAGATGGAGGTACTGGGAGTCGACGCTCCCGGTCTCGTGTTCGAGCTCGAACTCCTCCGGCTGGCCGGGCTGGGCGTTTAGGATCGAAAGGAGCTTATGACTCGCCTCCAGATTCCAGCACCGGGTCGAAAGCTCGCTGAACAGGCAGCCTTCAATCGGCTCGGCCTTGTCGCGGAGCTCCGGGAGCTGGCCGCACAGCTCGAAAAACGCCCGGCTGACCGTGCGGATGCGCAGATCGCGGCCGAGCACCACGAGCGGTATCTGAACGTTTTTCACCACCGCCTGGGCGAAGTCGCGTCGTTCAAAGGCGGCACTGCCGGCCATCTCCAGCGCCTTCGGGTGCTGGACTTCCTGCAACGGGGGCTGCTGACGTGGTTGATCGCTTTCAGAAGGATTTGGAACGACGGGCCAACGCTGGTGAACTGGAAGTTATTGGCAAAGGTGAGTAACCCGGCGTTCAGTGAGCTGGCACCAGGTGAGTTGATCATGCTTCTACCGCCATTGTCTGTCACGGTGATCGTGGTCGAGTTGTAATCCAAGTCACGGTTACCATTTGCGTCCATTGCCTGAACTAC
>CALFML010000617.1 GCA_937879845.1 uncultured Myxococcales bacterium | reverse complement strand
GGCCGCTAAGTGCCTAATTGGTGCTATTGTGGGAGTGTTCATCGGATTATTGGCAAAAGCATTAATTTTTAAAGCCAGGCCGGAAGTGTGAAATAACGGTCTGCGGATATCTGGAGTTCAGTGTAATAAGTCGCTACGGCGCGAGCTCATTGCTCGGTCAGTGACTACAGGGAATAACCCTTAGCCGGACCTCATGCGTGTAGACGGCGCGGCGATGGTGACCGTCGCCAAGGGCGGCGTCAATAGTGCCGCTGCGGCCCAGCTTGACCCTGGCCAAGGCTGCTGTTTGCCGACGGGGTCGGTTGTTTCCGCTAGTCAGGGCGCGCTGGCTCCCCCCGTTAGGCCGAGCGTCTGCCTCCAAACAAGTACCCGATTGGCAGTTCCACCATCTCGAAGGGCTCGACGCGCAGGGTATCGCCGGGTTTCCCTTCTGCTTGCAATGCATAATGCCCGTCGGTGAGCCAGAAGGCCGAGAACTCGGTTTGCTCCAGGTCCACCAACCAGTAGTGCGGAATGCCGGCACGAGCGTAGTCTTGGAACTTGACGACGGTGTCGCGCCGGCCATTTTTGGGCGAGACGACCTCGCAGACCCAATCGGGCCGCAGAGGCACCGGAAACTCATCGGGGAGCTCGGGCATCCGTTCAACGCGCCAGCCTACCAGGTCGGGCCGCACCGGTTGCCGGCCGGGGAGCAGAATCTCCACTTCGGTCATGAGCCACCAGCCACCCGGGGCGTGCGAGTCGCCGTCGCTGTCATAGGGACCAAGCCGAATGAGTAGGCGACTCTGAGCGCTGCCGTGGCGGGCACTGGGCATGACCTTGCGGACGAGCTCGCCATCGAGGATTTCATGAAACCGCTCCGACGGGGGGATAGCGAGGAAGTCCTCCAGCGTCGCGGGCTTCTGAACGGGTGTTCGGGCAGAGAGGGCCATGGCGGGAGCCTAGCCCAGCGCGGACGGATCGCCAAGCTATGATGCTCCGCACGCCGCGCCCTAAAGCTGCTCGCTGGCGGGGCCGCTGAAGCGCTCTCTAGGGATCGCGGCTCGACACTGCCGCGGATGGGGTCAGTGCTCGTCGCTGTCAGGACACCGGCAGACGGATATCGTTTTCCGTGATCAGCGCTGAAAGATACCCGACACATCCATTCCCCCGAGCATTCCTTATGCGCACTTGTTTGCCGACTTCTCGACGGTGATCGCCTACTGCTGCAGTGCTGCCCATGCTGTCGGCCCCCCGTCGGCATGGCGACCCTTCAAGCGAGTTGAGCCATTCCCCGTCCTCAGGTCTCGCTCGCCTCGCATCAGCAGCGGACGCTACGGTTCCACTGGCCCCTGACCCCAGCCGCCACTCCGTGATCTGCTGCTGCCTTCTCTGCGAGCTCCACGGCACCGGCGAGCAAGCCATGCGCGAGGTCCGCGGCGACTACGCCCGCTTCCTCGCCCGCGTCGCTTCCCCCAAGTCCCGCACTGGCTCTCCGGCAGGCCAGGCAGAAGGCCCAAGCCGTTCGGTTCCTTTTGCGCTGAGTCGTATCTCTGAGTCGGCTCCTCGGCGTACGCGCTGACTCGCGCCGTTGCTTGCAAAGAGAGTCCCATGTATTCCGGTGACCACTTCTCCGACCCGGCTGCGAGCCAGCCTTCGACCCCAGCGCCGCCGCGGCCCAAAGCGAGCAAGTGCCCGTGCTGCGGTCACCATACCCTGCGGCCCACTGCCAGGGCTCACCGCGTCTGTCGCTATCGTCTGGCCGTCTTAACGCTGCCTACCCGGCTTCTCGTGCCTACCTGCAGTCGCTGCAAGCACAGCATCCTTTCCTTCGACTCGGTACCCGAGCTGGCTGCCACCTTGGAATCCGCCTATCGCGCTGAGGTGGTGCACCGCGCCTCGGTCGAAATTACGCACCTCGGCCAGTTTTTTTCTCAGCGTCGGATCGAACGGGAGATTGACCTCAGTCAGGGCTACTTGTCCAGGCTCCGGGCCGGCGATGGCGTCCCCTCCGCTGCCTTGGTGAGCCTTCTGGCCTTGCTCAGCAACGACCCACAACGCCTGGAAGAACTCAAAGCCTACTGGGCGCTCCCTCTTCCCGCCGAGCCGTCCCCACCAAAAAGGAAGCAAGACGCATGACCGTCGCCATCGAGGATTTGCAGGCGCTGTCTTCGCAAACCCGCGCTTTGCTTACCAAGCTTGGTCCTTGGGCCGCGCAGGCGCCAGGAGAGTTCCAGCCCGCCTGGACCGAGCACATAGAACGGCTCACTGAACTGGCGCAGTTTCTCGAAGCGGGAGGTGCCGAACCCGGGCCCGCGCGCACTCAGGCTCTCATCTCGCCCGCTCAGTGGATGCAGTTTGGTCGCCTCCTACGCGACAAGCGCAACGCCGCCGGCTTGAGCCGTGTGGAGCTGGCCCGACGCGCCAAAATTTCCGACGCGACCATCAAGTTTATCGAGACGGCGCGCCACCCACCCAGCCGCGCCACGTTGATCCGGCTCATCGGCGTCTCCGACCTCAAGCTCCGCTGGCCCGATATTCCAGGTCATCCCGAGCCGCCCGCGCCCGAGTCCCCTCTCTCTGGGCGAGCCTCCACGGCTGCGCGGCCCGCTCAACTGCCTACTGGCCCCGAGTTACGACCCAATTCCCGGTTCCTGCTGGGATCCTGGCGCATCTCCTCAGCGTAGTTGGCGGCAATAATGGCGGCAATAATGGCACGGCACCAGCCGAGGCTTCGAGCGCTGAGCTGATTCATCGCCAGCGTCGCGCGCTCCTCTAGGTGGACATAGCGAACGAGGATGCAGCCGGCGTAACAAAACGCGGCGTTTAGCTGCCCCGCTACCACTTCCGCAGGAGCGCAGTCCAGACCGCGAGCGGCATAGCGCTGTACGCCCAAGTACTCACCACGTTCCAGACTGTCCTCGGCTGCCCGAAGATAGTAATTCGCAGCACGACTCTTCACTCCACCGCGCTCAAAGTGCTCCGCGATGACGGCGGGGCTGGATTCACCCGCAGCCTCTAGAAACTCTGCCGCCAGGCGGTGTCCGGTCGTTAGGTCGCTGTCCGTAAGCAGGGTATAGGCGGCCTCGCGCGCCAGGCCGTGGCGAAAGCCGTATTCCGTTTCGTTCATCAGTCGGCTCTGGGAGTGTGGCTGGATGAGCTCTGCGTCGGCCAGCCGAGTGGTTGCAATCGACAGCGTCGGCGCTCAAAAGAACTTATCGAGTACGACCATAGCTACGGCGGCGGCGGCGAGCGCGATTACATATGCCAACAGATAGGCGAGCGCATCGCGTTTTATCGCGGATAGGGCCCGTAGCGCCGCGGTTGCGACCAGCCCGAAGGTGAAAAGGAGCCATGCGGAGATCTGGATGATGCTGCCGCGCAGGTCGGCGCCGTTCAGAATCCCGCCATGAGCGTAGCCGAGGCTTGGATGGATCCACACCAACGCGTCGCCTAGAGCGACGAGCGCCGCGATTATTCCGACTACCCGGCCGTGCCTTTTCCAGCGCTGCTTCATGTCAAACGTCAAGCTCCGTCATCTCCGCTGGGGGGGCTTCTCGCTGGTGCGCTCCTATGGGCGCTATCGACAAGCGACAGCCTTGGATGGAGACAGCTGAAATCCTATTATACCTCGGGCTTACAGTAATTGTCGTCCTCCCACACCCTTAACCTAACAAGTTTCTCGACAGCTACTGTGACTCTCTAAAGAGACTCCATCGGGTGCATCTGAACTGCGCCTGGTTGCGCTCCAAAAAGTAACGGCCGCGATCCGCTTTGACTCCGAGCACCTGCTGGTGGCGACGGCAAAAGGGCTGCAGCTCCTCAATTTCCAAGTCCCCGACCGAGCTCCTCCCCCTGCGGGCCGTGCATTCACCTGCGCTACCGAACCGAGAAATCGTGGCCATGGTATAAGACCCTGACCAGCCCGAGGGAATCCTCGTCACCGCGTCCCACGCTCTACCGCATCGCGCGTCTTTCTCATCGGGTCTTTCGTTCGATGGACTTGCGGTGGACGCCGAGCAGGCGGGCGGCTTGCGTCTTGTTGCCGCCCGCCTGCTTCATGGCCGCCGCAACAACCGCTGCCTCGACCGCGGCGAGCTTGTCCCCGACCGGGAGGCGCAGGGCGCTGG
Source organism: uncultured Myxococcales bacterium (assembly GCA_937879845.1). Taxonomy (GTDB): domain Bacteria; phylum Myxococcota_A; class Polyangia; order Palsa-1104; family JAEUJZ01; genus CALFML01. The sequence goes on along the minus strand of CALFML010000617.1, from coordinate 6,850 downwards.
CGGCGATCTGATGGAGCGACTGCCGGGCCTGGGGCGGTACGTTGTCTGGGAGGCCCGGGGCGGCGGTCCTCATCTGCTCGGGCAGATGCCAGGGCGCAAGGACCGACTCGGTGGCTGTGGCGGCGGCGAACTGCATGGCGTTTCGCAGCTCGCGCACGTTGCCGGGCCAGGCGTAGCGGCCAAGCTGCGCGAGCGCCGCTGGCGACAGCATCATCGCCGGCTTGCTGAGCTGGGCGCAGGCCGCGCCGAGGAACGCTCGCGCCAGCAGGGGCAGCTCGCGCTTGCGGTCCCGCAGCGGCGGCAGCACCAGCACCGCGGTGCTCAGACGGAAGTATAGGTCCTGGCGGAATCGTCCCTGCTGCGCCTCTTCCTGCAGCTTGCGGTTGGTCGCCGCGATCAACCGGAAGTCGATCTGCCGCTCGCGGGAGTCGCCGATGCGGACCAGCCGCTTGGTCTCCAGCGCACGCAGCAGCTTGGCCTGAATGCTGAGCGGCAGCTCGCCCAGCTCGTCCAAGAACACAGTGCCGCCGTTTGCCGCCTCAAGGAGTCCCACCTTGCTGGCGATGGCCCCGGTGAACGCGCCCTTCTCGTGTCCGAACAGCTCGCTCTCGGCCAGGCTCTCCGGCAGGGCCGCGCAGTTGATGCTGATCAGGCGACCGCTGCGCCGCGGCGACCGCTCATGCAGCGCCTGCGCCACAAGCTCCTTGCCGGTGCCGGTCTCGCCCGACACCAGCACCGGTAGCTCGCTGGCAGCCAGGCGGTCGACCAGGCCATACAGGCGGATCATCGCCGGGTCGGCGAGCAGCACGTCGCTTTCGCCGACCCGCACCCAGGTGACGGCGTCTCCGGCCGCGCGCACCTGTCCCGGGGCCGCCCCCTCGGCGGCCAGCGAGGCCCCGGCGAGCAGCGCGTCGCCGTCGAAGCCATCCACGGTCGTCACCGCCCAGGCGGCGCGGGCGGTTGGCGCGAGCACGCGCAGGGCAAGCAGCAGCCGCTGCGCCACCTCGGTGGCCTCGTCTTCGGTCAGCTCGGGCAAAAGCCCCCACAGCTCATCGCGGCCGGCGAGCGTGGCGTGGTCCATCGGCCGCAAGAAGCCCCCGAGCACCGCCGCCAGCTCGCCGAGGTCGCCGTCCCCGAGCTGCGGCGCGCGCACCACCAAGACCGCCACCGGCTGCAGCGACCGCGCCCCTCGCTCGATCTCGATGGCCAGTTGCTGGCGGAACAGCCCCGGATCGGTCCCCAGCGTCCGCCGCGGCCCCCACGCCCCGGCCGCCGGACCGCTTGGGCCATAGCAGACCACGGCCACATCGCACAGCGTCAACACGTCTCCGGGGTAGAGCGTCCGCGGCTCGGTCAGCCGCTCCCCGTTGTGCCGCGTGCCGTTATGACTGCCCAGATCCATGGCCCGCACGCCGTCCGGGCCGACAGTGAGCTGAGCGTGCCGCCGCGACACCGTAAGCGATCGCAGCGGGACCTCGACCTCGGGCGCCCGACCCAGGGTTATGGCGCCCTGCGCCGGCAAATCAACCACGAGCGAGGAGCCGGCCTCGATGATAAGGAGGTACCCGCGGCTCATCGCCGCGCCGCTGCGCTCCGGGGCCGGGCTGTCCGACCCGTGAAGGGTATGCGTCGCACAGCTGCTCTGCGATGAGGAGAGGAGGTCCTGCGGGCTCTGCGGCGTTCTCGGCATCCGATCCATGGATTACGCGTTTATGCGTGCAAGTTCACGGCCAGTGTACTTTGATGTGGGTACAAACCCCTTAGGATCATTCGCTTTGCCATCTGAGTCGCCTGACACAGATAAGAAATCGCTGGCTCTGACCCAGACCTTTGCCGAGCCCGGGGGGAAAGTGGCCTCGCCGGTGGGCTCGCAGCCGCAGGCCGGCGAGAGCCCGCGGGAGTCGGCGGAGCCCCCGATCGACCTTGCGGCGGAGCTGGCCGACGGGCGGGACGGGCCGGCTCAGCCGGGTGGCCGGGCCGCGAGCCTGGTCGGTCGGCGCATCGGCGGCTACCGGGTCGTCCGATTGCTCGGCCAGGGCGGCATGGGCGAGGTCTATGAGGCGGCGCACGACCACCTTGGCCAGCGCGCCGTGGTGAAGATCCTCCGGTCCGAGCTCTCGCACAGCCAGCGGTATGTCCAGCGCTTCTTCACCGAGGCCCGAGCCGCCTCCTTGGCCCAGCACCCGGGCATGGTCAAGGTCTTCGACTTCGGCCAGCTCCCCGATAGGACCCTTTACCTCCTGATGGAGTTTCTGGCGGGCGAGACCCTGGCTGACCGCATAGCCCGCGGGCCACTCGACGAGCCCACCGCGCTGCGGCTCACCCGGCAGCTCGCCTCCACGGTGGCGGCGGCCCATGCGTGCGGCATCGTCCACCGCGATCTCAAGCCGGCCAATATCTTCGTCGTCCCCGACCCCGAGGCGCCGGGAGGCGAGCGGATCAAGATCCTCGACTTCGGGCTGGCCAAGATCACCGATGCGGCGCTCGGCAGCGGGGGTCCCCTCAGCACCGCCTCGGGGACAATCATGGGCACGCCCGTCTATATGTCGCCCGAGCAGTGCCGCGGCCTGGACCACGCAAATGGTCAGACCGATGTGTACGCGCTCGGTGTGATGCTGTTCGAGATGTTGTCCGGCAAGCCGCCGTTCTGGGCCGCCACCGTGGGCGATATCGTGGCCATGCACCTCACCAAGCCGCCGCCGCCCATCCGGGACGCTGCCCCCAAGACCTCGGCCGGCGTGGCGGCGCTCATCGCGTCCATGCTCGCCAAGGAGCCGGCCGATCGCTGCGATATGGCGCAGACGGTGGCGCGGATCCAGTCCATCGCCCTCACCGAAGTCCTATCGGCGGGCCGGGCCGCCGGTGCCTTCGCGCCGGCCATGCAGGTGCTCCCGCGGGTAGCCCGCTACGCGCTCGCGTTTGGCCTTGGCTTCGGCGTACTCGCGGCCGCGCAGGCCGTGAGCAGCCGCAGGTCCCGCCCGGCCCCGGTCGCGGTAGACACCATGCCCCCCACCGTCCGCTCGGTCCCCGGGTCTGTCCCGGCAAGACCTGCACCGCCCCCGGCGGTCCAGCCGCCGGTGCGAGCCCCCAGGTCGCTTGTCGCCGGGCCGCCCCCACCTGTCGTCGCGCCGCCAGCCCCTTTGGCCTCTCAAAACCCGCCGGGCGGTCCGCTCGTCGCCATGCCGCCGCCACCGAGCGCCGCGTCACCGTCGCCCGCTCGCTTGGATTCGCGACCGCCGCCGGGTTACCCGATGGCACCTCCACGGCGCCGCGCCAGGTTGAAGCCGGCCTTCGCACCGGCGTCGATTGCAGTGCCGGCCGCCGCCGCTTCGGCCCCTGCGCCGCCCGCCCCTGCTGCCGTCAAGTCCGCACAGCCCGAGGACGTAGATGTGCCGGCGCTTCGCTAGGGCCATCAGGGCTCTGAGCATCTGCGGGTTCATCGCGGGCTCTGGACTCGCAACGTCGACGCGGGTCTGGGGACAAGATGCGGCGGTCGCGTCGGCACCGCCCGAACCCGCGCGCCCAAGCGCCGCCGCCCGCCAAGACGAGCGCGGCCCGGCGCCGCGACCGCTGAGCGACCAGCCGCTGCCGCTGGGGACAAACGATGCGGACGGCAACCTGACGCTGCGCGAAGCGACCGAGCGCGGCATTCAGCTCTTCCGCGCCGGCGACTACGACGGCGCCGTGCAAGCGTTCACCACCGCCCACATTCTGAATCCCAAGCCGATTTTCCTGTTCAACATCGCCCAGGCCCAGCGCAAGGCGGGTCGGCCGCGGGAGGCACTGCTCAGCTATCAGCTCTTCCTGAAGAAAGCGCCCGACTCCCCGCTGCGCGCCGAGACGGAGGCCTACCTCGAGCTGGTGCGGACCCAGCTCCAGGTGCGGGCTGCAAGCGAAGCGACCTCGCCGCCCCCGAAAGTGGGCCAAGTCCTGGCCGCACCGGCGCCGCCTGCCGCAGAGCGGCGCGTTCCGCTGCACCGCCGCCCCTGGCTGTGGGGGATGGTTGGCACGGCCGTTGCGTTGACTTCGGGCGTCGCTATCGGGGTGTACCTGGGCACGCGCCCGCCCTCGACGACCTTGGGCATCCTCGAGCCCACTTTCTAGCCGTGCGAGTCCGCTTATACATGCGATGCATCAATCGATGGTTGAGCTTGCCCTTCGCGCTTTTACTGTCGGGCTGCGCCGCAAGCGCGATGCAGGGGTCCTTCGATATGGAGCAGCCTGTCCTGCCAGAGGTGCGGCTTGACAAGCAGGGCTGTCCGAGCGGCCAGGGCGCGACCGCCATCGCCGTCGGCGACCTCAACCAGGATGGACGTCCCGATGTCGTCGTCGCCAACGGCCTGAGTGACACGGTCACCGCCTACCTGAACCCCGCCGCGGCGGGCTGCCCGACGATGAACACCTACCCCACCGGCAACAGCCCGAGCGCGATAGCGGTGGGCGAGCTGGATGGCGACGGCTGGGGCGATGTCGTGGTCGCCACTGCGGGGGATAACACAGTCAGCGTGCACCTTAACAAAGGGGACGGAACCCTGGGGAGCCCCGCCCCCTACCCGGTGGCCAGCGCGACCGCTCTGGCGCTCGGCGACCTCGGGGGCGCCCGGCCCGACGTGGTGGCGCTGAGCAGCGCTGACGACGCGGCCCGCCTGCTGCGCAACCAGGGCACCGGCACGCTGACCCTCAGCCCGACCAAGTACCTGGGGGGCCCGCTGCTGTTCTCGCTGATCCTGGCCCCCCTGCAGCCGAAGCTCCTCAGCCTGGTGCTGGTCAGCGCCGCCGATGATAGCCTCACCATCCTGCCGGACAGCGGCGCCGGAGACTTCGCCAGCCCGATGAGGCTGGCGCTCCCGGAGGCCCAGAGCCCGGTGGCCGCGGCAGCGGGGTTTCTGGATGAGGACGCGAGCCAGGATCTGGTCGTGGTCAGCCATGGCAACGACCGCGTGCTGCTGCTGCTCAACCAGGGCGATGGCACCTTCGTGCAGCGCAGCGTCGCGGTCGGCCGCCATCCGGTGGCGGTAGCCATCGCCGACCTGACCCGCGACGGCAAGCCCGATCTGGCAGTGGTAAGCGCCAGCGATGAATCGGTGCAGATCGTGGTCAACCTGGGCCAAGGCCGGTTCGCCACCGATGCCCTGCACGCGCTAAAGACCGAGCCGCTCCCGGTGGCAATCGCCGCCGTCGACATGAACGGGGACCTCGCCTTGGATCTGGTGTTGGCCCACCGCAGCGGGGGACAGCTGATGATCCTGTACCAGAGGTAGTCGGAATGCGGATGAGTTTCGCATCGCTACTGACGGGCGCGCTGCTGTGGGGAACGGCAGCCTGCGACGATCGCCCGCTGGTCGTGGTGGAGGTCGCCCCGCTGCCCGCGGACGCCGCCGAGCTTTACGTATCGCTGAGCTACCGGGGTCACCCAGCGCGCAAGCCGGCCCCCATCCGGTTCGACTTGCGCGGCCAGCGCCTGGATGAGCCGGCGACGTTCGGGGTACGCCTGGAGTCACAGACCGATGGCGACCTGGTCGTCGGCGCCGGCGTGTTCGATGGCGGCGGCTGCCTGAGCGCCTTCGGCGGCGGGACCGCGGATCGGATCAGCGCCACCCCGCGGCTCGCGCTGACGCTTATTCCCGCGCCCGTGGAGTCGCTGCCCCCTGCCGAGCGCTGTCAGATGCCCGAGCTCACGCCGCTCCTGCTCAGCATCAGCCCGGCGCGCGCCAGCACAGCGGGCGGCGAGCGCGTGGTGCTGCGGGGCTGGGGCTTTGGTACCGATAGCTGCTCGCTGGTCCGCATCAACGGCGCGAAGGTGACGGACACGGTGTGCCGCTCACTGGTCGAGCTTGACGCCACCATACCGCCGAGCAGCCAGGTGGGGCCGGCCCAGGTACAGGTGGTAAACCCGAGCTCCCGCGGCGATCGGCAGGTGATAAGCGCGACCCTGTTTTCGTACTATGCCCAGAGCATCCGTCTCGGGATGCCCACCGCCTATCCCGTGGACGCTGGTCCCGTCGCGCTGGTCAGCGGACGTGTCGACAGAGACCAGCGTCCTGACCTGGCGGTCGTCAGTCGCGACGTCGGGACTGTCACCATCCTCATCAACAACGGCCTGGGCTTATTCCCGAGCGGCTTTCGTACCGCGCTGCCCGCTTTTGTCCGTCCGACCGCTGTGGGCCTGGGCGACCTCAATGGCGATGGCCTCGCCGATGTCCTTGTGACCAGCGCCAATGACGACCTCAGCGTGCATTTGCAGGGCCAGCCGATGGTGCCGCCCGCCTTTTCCCCGCCCTCGCACGTCTTTGTGAACCTGTTGCCGAGCGGGATTGCCCTGGGCGACCTCAATGGCGATGGCGCCCTGGATGCCGCGATCGTAAACCAGCTGAGCAGCGATGTCAGCTTGCTCCTCAACGACGGGCACGGGAAGGTCGTCAAGTCAGCGGTCGGTGACTTCCCGGTGCCCCGCGCGCCGGTGGCGGTAGAGCTGGTTGACCTCAACCGCGACAGCAAGCCGGATCTGGTGGTGCGCAGCGCGGTGAGCTCGAGCCTGACCGTGCTGCTTTCTCTGGACAGCGGCTTGCTGGCCTACTCGCGGCGCGACTACCCGCTAAGCAGCGCCCCGGCCGCGCTGGTGATGGTCGACCTGGATGGCGACCGGGCCCCCGAGGCGGTGGTGGCCCTCAAAGACGGTACGGTTCGCGTGCTGTGGAACGACGGCCGCGGAGCTCTGGGTCAGGACCGGGAGAGCCGCGTCGCAGTTGCGCTTGATACGACAGCGCTGGGGGTGGGGGACCTCGACCTGGATGGCTACCCGGACGTGCTGGCGGCCACGGGTGCCGAGCAGCGCCTGTACGTCCTGCAC
>CALFML010000616.1 GCA_937879845.1 uncultured Myxococcales bacterium | reverse complement strand
GTCAACATGGGCACGCGCTCGCGGATCGCGTGCATCACCGCACCAAGCGCCGGGGCCGGCGTAAGCGGAAGCCGCAAGCTCAAGCCCTGCGCGGCGCAGGCGAGCTCGATCGCCAGCACGTTGCGGACGTTATCGACGATCCGCGCGAACTTGTCGGCCGCGTGCACGCCCATCGACACGTGATCCTCTCTCCCCGCCGACGACGGAATCGAGTCCACCGAGGCCGGATGGGCGAGGATCTTGTTGTCGGACACGAGCGCCGCCGCGGTCACCTGGGCGATCATGTACCCCGAGTTGAGGCCGCTGTGCGGGGTGAGAAACGCCGGCAGGCCCGACGACAGGTGCGGATTGACCAGCTGCTCGATGCGGCGCTCGCTGATGTTGGCCAGCTCCGCCACTGCGATGCCGGCGAAGTCGAGCGCCAGCGCGACCGGCTGGCCGTGAAAATTACCGCCGCTGATGATGTCGTAGCCGAGTCCATCGGCCGCGCCGCCGGCGTCCGCATCCAGGGGCGCAAAGATAAGCGGGTTGTCGGTGGCGCTCTGAACCTCGCGCAAAAGCACCTGCTCCACATAGAGCAGGGCATCGCGCGTCGCCCCGTGCACCTGGGGCATGCAGCGCAGCGAGTACGGGTCCTGAACCTTGCCGCAGTTCCGGTGGGACTCCACGATCGGGCTGCCGCGCAGAAGCTCTCGCATGTTCGCCGCAACCACGCTCTGGCCGGGATGCGGGCGCGCCGCGTGGATGCGGGCGTCAAAGGCCCGCGGCGTCCCCAGGAGCGCTTCCAGCGACATCGCTCCGGCGAGATCGGCGAGCATGCAGGCATCCAGCGCATCGCCGAGCGCCAAGAGCCCGATCGCCGTCATGCACTGCGTGCCGTTGACCAGCGCCAGTCCCTCTTTGGCCTGCAGCACAAGCTTAGCGATGCCGGCATGACGCAGCGCTTGCTCCGCCGGCTCCCGGCGCAGCGTCTGCGGCCAGCCGACCTGGACCTCGCCTTCGCCGATAAGCGCCAGCGTCAAGTGGGCCAGCGGCGCCAGATCGCCCGACGCCCCCACCGAGCCTTTGGCCGGCACGCAGGGGTGGATCCGCTGGTTGAGCAAGTCGCAGAGCAGCTGCGCGACCTCGACCCGCGTACCGCTGTGGCCCAGGGCCAGCGTGCAGGCGCGCAGGAGCATCATCGCCCGGACCACCGGCACCGGGAGCAGCGGCCCGACTCCCGCGGCGTGCGAGCGGATCAGGTTGCGCTGCAGCTCCTCGATCTGCGCGGCGCTGATCCGCACATCGGCGAGGAAGCCAAAGCCGGTGTTGACGCCATAGACGCTCGGCGCCTTGTCGCCGCCGGCGACGATCTTATCGACGACGGTGCGGGCGCGCTTGATGCGCTCGATCGCGGCCGCGGAGAGCTTCACCTGCTGGCCGCCGCGACTTATGGAGACAAGCTCGCGCAAGGTCAGGGGATCGGCGCCGATTGAAAAAGGAGCTGGAGCGTTTGTCATCATCATCCTCGTCGTCCCCGGGCTCGTCGTCCGCGGGAGATCGTAGTCTGCCCACCGCTGTATCACACCTTGTTTGCTCCGCGTTTACTCCGCGGGGCGCTGCCGCGGCGGCGTGTCCTCGCCAGCGGCACGCCGACGCAGCGCCAGGGCCGGCAAGGCCAGAAGGGCTGCGACAAGGCACGTAACCTCGCCCAGAACCGCCAGCCGGCCGAACGACTGCAAAGCGCGATTATGCGACAGCAAAAGCGAGCTGTAGCCGATGATCGTGGTCGCCGAACACAGCGCCACCGCCGAGCCGGTATCGGCGATGATCGCCCCGAGCTTGCGGCGGCCTTCCGCGCGCACCCGCGCCCACAGGTTGGCGGCATAGTCCGCGCCGACGCCGAGCGTGATCGGCAGCGCCACGAAGTTGAGAAAGTTGAGCTTCCACTTCAGAACCCCCAATAGCCCCGCCAGCCACCCGAGCCCGAGCCCCAGCGCCAACAGCACGAGGATTCCGCCGCGCCGCCCGAACGCCGCCAGGATGAGCGCCGCCACGCCGAGCAGGGCACACAGCGTCACGCGCGGTCCGTCCTGCTCGATGACCTCCAGCATGCCGGCAAAGACCGTCGACGAAGCCGCGGCGACCCAGGTCTTGCCGAGCGCCGTTACCTGCAGGGAGCGCGATAGGCGGATCAGCTCGCGGCCGCTATTTTCATCGAAGCGGTGCGGATCCGCGTCGATGCCGACCAAGCGCCCCAGCGTGCCGTCAACTTCGGTGAAGTTTTCGCGCAGGCGGGACGGCAGATCCGCCACGGTGAGCCGGCGCAGCTCGTCGGGCGGGCGCCACGGCGTAAGCTCCGCCCACTCTGTGGCATCGACCAGGCTGCGGTGGCGGTCGATCTTGGCGCGAATCCGTCCCAAGATTGTGAGCTTTTCATCCTGCTGCTCCGGCAGGACCTTGTGCAGCGTGCGCACCGCCTCCAGCACGCGCTTTTCTCCGAGCGCCTGATCCTGCTTTAGCAGCGCATCGGCCACCGCATCCGCCTGCTCTGGCGTATCCACCAGGATCACCCCGTCGCGGGCGATGTATCCGGCGCCGAGGTTGCCAAGGCCCAGCCGGTACATCAGATCCCACCGCCGCGCGGTCGCCGGGTTGTCGGTGCGCAGGTTATCGAAGTTGTACTCGATGGGATCGTGGGCGTAGCGCAGCGCCGGCCCGAGCGCCGCCGCCCCCAGCCCGAGCGCGACCGCCAGCAGCACCCGGGGTCGCCGCTGCGCCAGCTGTCCGAGCCAGACGAACGGCCCCCGCCACAGCGCCGGCCCGGGCGTGAGCACCCCTGGACGCCGCTGCTCGCCCCAGAGCACGAGCGGCGGCACCAGCAAAAACGTCAGCGTCCACGTCATCAGCATCCCCGCGCCCCCGACCAGCCCGAACTGGTTGAAGCCGCGCAAGCTGGTAAGGAGCAGACACCCGTAGGCGATGCTCGCCGCCAGCGTGGCCACGAGCGTCGCCCCGAGCGTGCCGACCATCGCCGTGAGCAGCGCCGCCGCCGCCGGCTGCCCGGCGCGCCGCTCCTCCCCGTACCGGGCGAGCAGGATGATCGGCGAGTTTATGCCGTTGCCCAGGATGATCGAGATGAGGAAGGCGGTGTTGGCGTTGAGCGAGTGGATGGTGTAGCGCGCCAGCAGAAGCGCCCCGAGAACCCCCATCACCGCCGGCGCTCCTACGACCGGGAGCAGGGCGATGCGGCGAAAATACAGATAGATGACCAGGAGCACGAGCAGCGCGCAGGCTAAAGTCGCGCGCGTCAGATCCTGGCGCACGGCGTCGTGCTCATCGAGCGCCATGGCAATCGCGCCCGAGTACTCGATGCGCATCTGCGGGTGGAACTTTTGCGGCGTCTGGCGTCGGACCAGCTGCTCCACCACGGCCAGCGTCTCCTTGTCGCCCGCGGTCGCCAGCCCATCGCCGCGCCGCCACAGCAAGATGCCCAGGTAGTGCCGGACGGGCGACTTGGGATCCTCTGCCGGGGTCTGGTACTCGAAGTAGCTGCCGTCGTTTTTTGCCGGCAGGCCCTGATCGAGCCGGCGGCGCAGCGCGGTCAGCTCGGCCTCCGGATCCCCTTCCAGATCGACGACCAGCGGCGAGGTGCGGCGGGCGATCAGGCGGTCGAGCAGCGACTCCGCCTCATGGAGCTCGTCCAGGCTCGCGTACAGCCACTGCCACCTGCGCGCATAGTCGGGGACCGAGCGGTCCGGGGAAAAGGTCACCTCGCTGAACGTCGAGCCGACAAGCCGCAGAAGCTCGGGCCGCAGCGCCTCGGCGAAGCGGCGGTTGGCGGCGGCGTCGGGGCTCTCAAGGATGAGGACCAGGTTGGTGGAGCTTATCTGCCGCGGGCTGACCCGGCGCAGCGCCTGCACGGCCGGATGATCGTCGGGCAACAGCTCGGCCAAGTCGGTGTGCAGGTCGAGCTGCGAGATCGGCACCAGCCAAAGACCCGCCAGCAGCGCAAACGCCGCGAGCAGCCGCCCCGGCGCACTCTGGGCCAGCGCGACATAGCGCCGGAACAGCCGCGCCGCAAGCCGCGGTCCGCCCGGGGGCGGCGGCTCCGCTTCTGGCGCGGGACGGTTGTCGGTACAGAGCTCGGCGAGCTGGGTCACGGGTTCTCCTCAATGCGGGTCGTGCGGCGGCGACCCTTTCCGGCTGACGGGCCTTGGCAAAGCTACTACGCGACCCGCGGTTGCGCAGGACCCTGCGCGACGTCTGAGGCTGCCTCCAGACCGCGGCCCGTGTCAAAGATTGAGCAGCCAGCCGGCAGCGAGCCCGGAACGCCGCTCCGAATTAGCGCGGTGTTTGCGGTAGAGTCGGGGCCATGAAGCTCCGGGCGCGGTCCCTGTATAACTACGTGATGGTGATCGTCACCCTGGTCGGCAACGGGCTTTTGTTTCCGCCGCGCCGACGGTCGCGCAAAAAAGTCCGCTAGGCGCCGGGATGCGGGCGCTGCAAGTCGTTCCGGGGAAAGTGAAGCTGCGCATTGCGGTCATCTTGAGCGCGGCGCTGGCGGCGCTGGGGCTGGGGCTCGGCGGGCTCAGGCCGTGGCCGGCGGCGCAATCGGCGGCGGCGATCCTGCTGCTTGGCGGCGGCGGATATTTCGGCTGGTGCCGCTGGCCGCGGTGGCGGTGGGGAATCGGCCGCCGCCAGCTGGCCGCGCTGCCGCAGCCGCCGCGCCAGCTGCTGCGCCTGTCTTTTGACGACGGGCCGACGCCGGGGGTGACCGATGCGATCCTCGCGCTTTTAGATCGAGCCGAGGTTCGTGCGTCGTTCTTTGTTCTTGTGGCCAAAGCCCGCCGCCACCCCGAGCTTGTCCGGCGCATCGCCGCCGCCGGCCACATCCTGGGCTTGCATGGCGAGGATCATCGTCTGCCCTGGGGCAAAAGCGCCAAGGAGCTGCGCGCGGTGCTCGGCCGCGCCCGCGCGGAGCTGGCGCAGCTGGCCGGGCAGCCCATCACCGCGATAGAGCTTTACCGGCCGAGCCACGGCATAAAAACCCTGGCGCTGCTGCGCGCCGTGCGCGCGGTCGGGCTGCGGCTTTGTTTCTGGGACTACGGCGTCTGGGACACCGATGCGCCGCCGCCGGAAGTCCTGCTCCGCCGCCTGCGCGCCGTCACTCCGACCGCCGGCGCGCCGCTTCCCGGACCGACGATCCTCCTGCACGACGGGCTGGGCGATCTCCCCGCCGTGCCGCCGCACGCCGGCGCGCTGCTCGCCGCCTTGCAGAAGTGGCTGCCCGAGCTCGCCCGCGATCAGACTCCGTGACCCGCCCCCGCCTGTCGCCGCGCCGGCTTTACAAAACTTTACCCAGAACCAACACAGCGTTTATCCGCACTCCGTAGCTTGAGATTCAGAGACGAGCGGACGTGATTCCGCTCCGCCCTTGAACTGGAGGTCCTCGATGTGTGGAGCACTGCTTATGGGATTGATTTTTGGGGCACTGGCGCTAAAAGCCATGCGGCGCTGGGCATATTTTCATAACGGCGGCTGCGGGCCGGGCATGCATGGATTCGGCCACGGCCACGGCTGCGGCTCGCACGGCGGCCACTTCGGTCATCGCGGTCGGCGCTTTATGTACTACCGCTGGGCCGGACCCGGCGGCCATGGTGAGGGACGCTGGGGCGGCTCGGGGATGGACGACAACCCCTTCGGTGTGCGGAGCAGCAGCCGCTACCCGTCCGCGACCAAGCCGATTCCGGAGATCCTGCGCAGCCTGGAGCTGAACGAGCGGCAGAAGCAGGAAGCGACCCCGGTGCTGGCGCTGGCGCAGGAGTGGCTCGGTCCCGCCGGCCCGCGTATCGAGGCCGCGCTCCTAGCGATTGCCGCCGACCGCTTCGAGCCGGTCCTCATCGAAGGACTGCTGGTCGACGCTCCCGAGGGCGTGCAGCGCGAGCTCACCGAAGGGCTGGAGCACCTGCACACCATCCTCATCGCGGAGCAGCGGGAGCAGCTGCGGAACCACCTCTCGCGCAAAAAGCCCGCTCCCGCGGCGGGTCCGAGCTCCGGCAGCGACACCGCTTCCTAATCGCGCACTTGCGGCGCGCCCGCCTCTAGCATCCTACCCATCTAATCAGTAGCCGGAATACCTTGCGGCGGACCCGCGTACGGAGCGGAAATCTCCTCCGTACGCAGCGCGGGTCCGCCGCAGGTCCTCCTCCTTCCCCGGCTCTGTCCGCGACCCGAAACAACTGAGACGGCCGTACCTGCTATGGTGTTCCTACTAGGAGGACGGTCTGGAACCGATGCTACGGAGATGCCCCAAGGGGACCGCTACTGTGCGGCGAGTCGCTTTCATCGCGGCAGTTTGCGCCGCGGGCGCAGATTCTTGGTTTGGCGCGGCTGTCGTGCAAGCGGCAGAGACCCTGCCCGGGCCGCCGGCGGAGGACTCCTTCTCCGTTCGCGTGGATCCAGGTGAGCATACCGGCGCAGTGACCAGCGTAGGGACGACCGCGCGCGGCGAATACGTGGTCACGGCGTCGACCGACCGCACCGCGCGGGTGTGGGACGGGGCAACCGGTGAGCTCCTACGAACTTTGCGTCCGCCCAGCCAAGCCGTGGGGGCCGAGGGTCGCCTCTTTGCGGTGGCGATCTCCCCGGACGGCGCCTTGGTTGCGGCCGGGGGCGTGACGCGCTTTTTCGAGAACGCGGAGGATCGCAGCAGCGCGGTGTACCTATTCGATCGCACAAGCGGCGCGCTGGTTCGCACCCTGCACGGCTTCCCCGGCAGCAACAGTGAAGAGCAGATCACGCGGCTTTGCTTTTCACCGGACGGACGGCGCCTGGTGGTGGTCCATAGCAAGGCCCCCACCGCGGTCTTCGCGGTCCAAAGCGGTCAGGCGCTGTCGGCTAACCTCGACCCGCAGCGCGAGGTGTTCGATGCCGATTTCGATCCGGCCGGGCGGCTGCTGTTGACCCAGAGCGGCGGGTTGCTGCGGATCTTGGATCGCGAGCTGCGACCGGGGCCGCAGGAGGTGCTGGGGGAACGTCGACCGATCGGGGCGCGCTTCTCGCCCGATGGGTCGCAGGTCGCGGTGCTGTACCCGCAGGGGCCGCGACTCGAGCTGCGCGACGGCAGAGACTTGCGGCGCCGCGCCGATGTCGCCGGCAGCGACCTGGATGCGGTGCAGCTCACGAGCCTTGCGTTCAGCCGCGATGGCAAGAGCGTATATGCCGCAGGTCGCGGGCAACCCGACGGACTTGGAACGATCTGGCGCTGGCCGCTGGCCAAGGGAGGAGCGCCCAAGGCAGAGCTGCAGGTGGCGCAAGGTCTGCCGCTTGCGCTTGCGACGCGGCCGGCGGGCGGAGTCTTGTTCGCCGCCGACGATCCCAGCTGGGGGGCGGTGGACGCGGCGAATAAGCCCGGGTTCACAAGCGGCGGCCGTTCCCCGCAGGCGGCTCAGCCGGAGGCGCTCTTGGTCGACGCCACCGGGGATCGCGTCGAGTTTCTTCCCGCTGCCGGCAGCCGCGAGCCCGTGCGCTTTTTAGTCAGCGAGCTGCGGCTCGTCCGCGCCCCGCCGGCCGACTCTGCACTGCGCCCGCCGCGCAGCCAGCTACCCGGCCACGAGGTGACAGGCTGGCGGAGCGAGGGCCGCGTGCGCTTTGACGGGGTCGTGCTGACGCTGCCGCCGGAGCAGGGCGCGGCGCTGGCCCTGTCGCCGTCCGGGCGCAGCTTCGTTCTTGGGACCAACTATCGGCTCACTCGCTATATGGTCGATAAGGCCGACCGCGAAGGCTGCCCGCTGCCGGCGGGAGAGGGATTTGCCCCCCCGTGTGCGCGCGTCGTCGTGGAGGGGGTTCTGGCGGCAAACTGGAGCGGTGACGGCCGCTACGTAATAGCTCTTCTGCGCGACGGCAGCATACGCTGGTATAGCGCTGCGGATCTCAGCGAAAAGCTCGCCCTTTATGTCCATCGCGACGGCAAGCGCTGGGTGCTGTGGCGCCCGGACGGGACGTTCACGGCGGCGGTCGGAGGGGATGAGCTAGCCGGCTACCACCAGAACCGCCCGCGCGGTCAGGCCGCCGAGTACTTTCCGTTCGCTCGGTTGACTCCGCGCCGTGAGCGTCCGCAGGATCTCGCTGCGGCGCTGCGGCCTTCGTCCAGCGCCCCGCAGGCGCCAGAGCTGCGCCAGGTGCTGCCGCCGACCGTGACCGTCACCGCTCCTACCGATGGCGCCGCGGTGAACACGGCGCAGGTGGTCGTGCACGTCAAGATCGCCGTCCCCACCGGCCAAGAGCTCACCGCTTTGCGCGTACTCATCGATGGCCGGCTGGCCGTCAAGCTGAGCGGGGAGGGCGGTCTGGAGCGCGATCTGACCGTCTCGGTTCCGCCGCGTGACTGCACGGTGGCGGTGATCGCTCAAAGCGGCGCGGGGAGCTCGCCGCCGGCGCAGCTGCGTCTGCGCTGGACCGGTCCGGCGCCGGCCCCGACCGCCGGGTCGCAGCTCCAGGCGCGGCTGCTCCTTTTGGCCATTGGCGTCGGCGCTTACAACCGCAGCGAGCTACGCCTCACCTATCCGGCCAAGGATGCTAACGACCTGGCGGAGCTGCTGAAGCGCCAGCGCCCCGGACTTTACCGGTCGATCGAAGCGCGCGTTCTCACCGACGCGCAAGCGACGCGCCAAGGAATCCTGGCCGGCATCGAGTGGCTGCACCACACCGCGGCGGCGGAAGATACGCTCGTCATGCTCCTTGCCGGACACGGCATCTCCGACGCGGCCACGGGGCAGTATTACTTTCTGCCGGTCGATGCCGATCCTCAGAACCCGCTTGCGACGATGCTTCCGGCCAGCGCCCTGCAGCAAGCCCTGGCGACGCTGCCGGGGCGGGTGGTGCTGCTCCTTGACACGTGCCACTCCGGCGACGTGCTGCCCGGCCGCAAGCTGCGCGGCGTGCCCGAAGCGGCGGCCGGCGACGGCATCAGCCGCTTCGTCAGCGAACTTGGCAGCATCGAGCAAGGGGTGGTCGTGCTGACTGCCTCGGTAGGAACCCAGCCGTCGCAAGAGTCGGCGGAGTGGGGCAACGGCGCGTTCACCAAATCGCTGCTGGAGGGACTGCGCGGCCAAGCCGACTATCGCAAGACCGGCCGCGTCACCCTGAACATGCTCGACCTTTACATCAGCGAGCGAGTGCGCGAGCTGACAAAGGGGACCCAGACTCCCGCCACCGCCAAGCCCAGCACCATCCCCGACTTTCCGCTGGTTCTGTCGCCCTGAGCTACTTGCCGGAGGTCGGCGTCGCTTCGGTCCACAAAAGCGGCTGTCCGGAATCGGCGCTCGCCGGGCACTGCGCGGCCCAGACCGTGGGGCAGGTCTTGGCGATGTAGCTGCGCGTCTCCATCTCCGGGCGCTTGGTGCGCGGGTCGGCGAGCACCGTCGTGAGCCGCGTGCCGGCGACGCAGCGGGCGCCCTGCGGCGTCCACCGCGCCTCCAGCGGCCAGTCGCTGTCATCGCGGTTGATGCCCAGGCTGTCGTAGAAGTTGACGCGCTCGCCGGGACGGGTCAGTGACTCGCCGGTGCCGCAGTAGTCGGCGCGGACGGCGCGCACGCAGCTCTGGTGCAGCTCATCGAGCGATACCGGCTTGGCGGCGCCGGGCACGCTGACCGTCTTCCACGGTTTGTAACCCAAGCGCTCGACGCACTTGGCGATTGCCGAGCCGACGCAGGCGAACGTCACCTCGCGCTCGGAGAGCGACTTTTTGCCGCCGCTGCCCGCGGCGCCCTGGTGCAGATCCCACTCACCGGCGACCGCGATGGCCTGGTTTGGTCCCGGACATAGCGGTAAAAAGGCGCTGCTCGGGCGGAAGGTGCCGTCGGCGGGGCCGCTGCCGGCGCCGAACTGATAGCTTATCTTGTAGCGGAATACGTCGGCGTTCTCATTGACCGGGGTCTTGGGCTCCGGATCCGGCGCTTGCACGATGTCATCGATCCGTAAGCGCACCGTGCCGCCGAGATCCCCTTCCCCCAGCACCAAGGCGCCGATAAGCTCCGCGCCCTTTGCCTTCTGGCCGGTCAGCTCGCCGTTGTGCAGGGCCACATCCGTATGAACCACGCCGCCCGGCATCGCCACGCCGCGGCCCAGGTGGGCGACGCGCAGCTGCGCGCCGCTGAGCTTGGCGGCGCGGGCCCCGTCGGCAATCGCCGTGCCGGTCAGATCCGGGCCGTTGGGTTCGATGTGGCGCTCGGTCGACTTTGTGGCGGCGGGCGGCGCTTGGGCGGCCGCGATGCCGCTGTCGCAGACAAAAAGGGGAGACAGGACCAGTAACCAAGAGGTGCACGTTCGCATCGAGATCACTCCGCTCATGATATCCAAAGCGTACGCTGAAATTGATTTTCGGGCTGAAGCGGGAGCGCGGCTGCGGCTCCTTTGTCGCCTAAGGAAGCGTTACGCACACGCGCAGTCCGACGGTTAAGTTGCGCATCGTCGGGTAGGCCTCATAGCGATTGTCGATGCGGCAGGTGCGGGCCCCGTAATAGTAGGCGCCGCCGCGCAGGGCGAAGGGCTTGCCGGTCACCGAGTTTTCCACCCACTCAAAGACGTTGCCGACCAGATCATCGACCCCGAACAGGCTGCGCGAAGCGGGGTGGCTGCCGACTTCGTCCGGTCCCATGCCGAGCGGATCCTGGCCGTAGGTCTGATCGTAATCGGCGTCTTCCGGGGCCAGCTGATCGCCGTGCGGGTAATGGCGCTCGTCGGCGCCGCGGGCGACGCGCTCCCACTCGAGCTCAGTGCACAGGCGGGCGCCGGGGATGCGGCCCGAGCGGGAGAGCCAGCTCGTGTAGGCCTGCGCGTCCTCGCTAGAGATGCCGCTGACCGGCAGCCGCAGCCAGTTCTGTTCCTGGCGATCGGGCCTGTCGCTGTGCTCGGCGTCGGGGGTGGTGGTGGAGCGGGCGGCGTAGAGATCGGAAGAGCGTCGTGTAGGGAAAGAGT
>CALFML010000615.1 GCA_937879845.1 uncultured Myxococcales bacterium | reverse complement strand
ATCTACACAGGCGAAGACACTCTTTCCCTACACGACGCTCTTCCGATCTGCGGAACCCGCAGACCCGGCGGACGAAAGCGGCGAAGTGGCGGACAATGAAGACAGGGCGTCCGCAATGCCGAAGCGTGCCGATCCGGCGGGCGTAGGTCCCGCCCCAGGCGTCGAGGCATCTAAGATCCCGGTAGCAGCCAGAGAGTCGTCATCTACAGACATCTGGTCTAAAGTATACCCGTTCAGCGATGAATCTAAACTACGACCCGGAAGAAATGTGGAGCGCCAGGACCAAGCCTTGGGCCAAATCGCATTCGTTAACGCGGCTCTGGGGGAGGGCATGACCGAGAACCTGGCGGCGGTGCGGGCGCGGCGGTGCTGGGTCGTCGATCTCGATGGGGTGGTCTATGCCGGTGAGCACGCCCTGCCGGGCGCCGTGGCGGCGGTGCAGGCACTGCGCGATAGCGGGCGCGAAGTGGCGTTTCTGACCAACAACTCGCGGCATCGCCGGGCCGAGGTCAGGCGCAAGCTGCTGGAGCTGGGGATTCCGTGTGCGGAAAAAGAGGTGCTCAATACCTCCTGTGCGACCGCTCACTACCTGCTGCACCGCGGTCTTACGCGCGAGGTCGGAGTCCTGGGCATGCCGGGACTTGCCGCCGAGCTTGCGGAGCACGGCGTGACCCTTGCGGAAGTAGACGTCTGCGCGACCCTGGTCGTAGGGATCGATCTGGATTTCACTTACGAAAAGCTGGTGCGCGGCCTGCGGGCGCTGCGGCGCGGCATCCCCTTTATCGCTTGCAACCGCGACGCCAATTATCCTGGCCGCGACAGCCAGCTCCTGGCGGGTTGCGGGGCCATGGTGGCAGCGCTGGAGGCGGCGGCGCAGCGGTCGCCTTCCTACGAGGTGGGAAAGCCCAATCCGTTTATGTTGGAGCTGCTCTGCCGCGGGCTGCAGCGGGCCAAAGCGGACTGCGTAATGATCGGCGACTCGCTGGAAGCCGATATCCTGATGGCAGAGCGTGCCGGCGTGCCGAGCATCTTTATCGGGGAGCCGCCTCCGCCCCCCGCAGCGGAGGCGGCGCTGCGGACCCTTCCGACTCTGCACGCGGCGAACCTGGCAGACGCGGTGCGGCTGGTGCTCGGCCCGGGAATGTACCCCATGTATTAAGAAAAAGGGGGCGTTGGCTGTTGCGCTGCGAGCCAGTCCTTTGCCTCGGCTTCGGTCTGGACGAAAGTCGAGCGGACGTGCGCGCCGCCGAGCAGGTTCATCGCTCGGTTAATCAGCGTCAAGATGGTGCGGTTGGCGAGGCTGGCCCCGATTATCGCCCCGCCGCCCAGGTTTCTGAGGTTCGGGCTATTCACCGCCAGCCGGCGCGCTTCCGTCGTAATCGTAGTCATCTCTTGGGCATAGAGCAGTATCCAGAACTGCCCGTACTGCGCCCCCAGGCGGTCGCCGAGATCGATGATTGTCTGGATGTCGGATTCGTCGATGCAGCCGCGGACGCGAAAGTAGACAGTGTTCCCTTCGCAGCGGATAGCGTGAGAACCCGGCATCGTATGGACTGTCAGGGTATCGCAGCTGATCCGTGGTTTCAACCCTCGCTAACCCTAGGTTGACAGCGGTCGAACCAACGGCGCGCACTCCGGCAGCGGCGTTGCCGCGCTTACCTCTGCCCGCCTGTAGGACAGCTGTCGCTTGGTGCGCGCATAGTCGTGCTAGTGTCCGCCCATGCCATCGCCCAAGCCCCCACTTTTGTCTGAGTATGTTGTCGACCAGCTTACAATCGATGATGAGCCCGCGTTTCGCCCGGTCGGACTCTACGGGGATCTGAAGGAGGTGTTGCGCCGTTCCGGTTACCGCTTCCGCGTCCTGCCGCGGTCGCTGGCCGGACGCTGGGATCGGGCGCTGCTGCTCAACCTGACGTTCTGGGGGGCGAGCGAAGGGGGCGATGTGCTGGTAGATCGCAGCTTGCCGGCGGACGTGGTGGCGCACGCGGCGTGGCATCACTTGGCAAGCCGCGCCCTTGCGGCGGCTCCCGGCGCCGCGCAGAGTCCGGAAGCGCTGTTTTTGGGCGAGGCCATCGCGAGCGCCTTCGATCTTTATCTGGTGGGCCGGCTGCTCGGTCGGGCGCCGGACTCGGCGTTTCTGGAGACGCAGGTGCCGGCCATGGCAGAGGTGACCCAGGCGGCGGGTCTGGCGGCGGCGGATTTCGCGGCGCTTCTTCATGACATCGCCGCGGCGCCGGAGCGGGCGTTCGCCGATCTGCGCGAGCTGCTCTGGGATGTGACGCAGGCGCTTTTGGCATGCGAAAACGCCGGGAGCGCCTTATGCGCCCTTGCGCGCTTTGACCGCCATCGCTTCGCTCCGCTGCTGCATCGCTATGAACTGTCCAACTGGGTGCTGTATGCGCGGGCCTACGGCCGCAAGCGCCTGGCGACCGCGGCGGGCGCTGCAGCGAGCCGCGATCCGAGCGCGCGCCGCGCCCGGGCCGTCGATCGGGCCCTACGGGAAGCCGCGGATCCGCTCGATTGGCTCACTACGCGATGGGTCCTGCCGGCACTCCGCCCGCCGCGCCGCGCCCGTGCTCATGGTGCCGCCCTGCCGCGCGCGAACCAGCTGTGATAGGTTGCAGCGCATGAGTTCCGCCCGCGCGCTGGTTCCTTTTGTCCTGCTGGCTGCGTGCCACGCTGCCGATGATGTCAACATAGAAGACAATGGCGATGCAGGAACCGCAGACCTTGGCGGCGCGGTGCAAGTTCTGCGCGGCGGTCCGCTGCGGATGCCGGTAGAGGATCCCGGCGCCATCGATAGCAGCACCATCTTGGGGGTCGATCACAACCGGCCGCCGAGCATGCTGCGGATCGTCTGTCAGAACTACTCCGGGCAGTCGTTTCCGTTTTGCTACGCCGGCCACGAGGGAACGGATTTCCTCCTCTTGGGCGGCTTCAAAGCCATGGACGCCGGCAGCGCCTACGTCGTCGCTGCCGCCCCCGGCCGCGTGGTCGAGGTGGAGGACGGCAACTACGACCGCTGCCACGCCAGCGTGGAGCTCGGGGACGTGAGCTGCGACGGCTATCCGATGCGCTCAAACCACGTCGTGATCGAGCATGCGGACTACGCCGGCCGGCCGCTGCGTACGGAATACCATCACATGATGAAGGGCTCGATCACGGTCGCGGTGGGAATGCCGGTGGCCTGCGGCCAGCGCCTGGGCCGCATCGGCAGCTCAGGGCGGTCGTCGCTGCCCCACTTGCACCTCAACGTATTGCAGGATGGAGAACACATCGATCCGTACGCCGGACCCTATAGTCAGAAGCAGACGTACTGGATCGAGCAGCCGGCGGAAGCTACGGTGCTGCCGCCGGCCGAATGTAGATTCTAGGGCTGATAGCGCAGGATCATGGCGGTGTCGCCGACCGCCCAGATATCGTTTAGACCTGTGCCCCAGACACCCCACAGGGTGTTGCGGGTGCCGCTGTTGCTGAGCGCCCACTGCGTCCCGTTGTAGGTCGCAATGGTGCCGCCGGTTCCCAAGGCCCAGACGCTGGATGCGCTGGCCGCCCAGACCCCCAGATAGGTGCTGGTGGACAGCGTCGCGCTGGCGCCATCCAGGGCCCAGGCCGTACCGTTGTAGCGCAGCAAGGTCCCGTTGCCGCCGACGGCCCAGACGTTGTTGCTGGCGGTTCCCCAGACTCCGTATAGATCGAAGCTGGTGTTCGAGGTCTGCTTCACCCAGCCGGAGAAGTTGTAGTTCAGGATGGTGCCGCTGTACCCGACCGCGAAGATGTTGATGGAGCTGGCGCCCCAGACCGAGCGCAGGGTGCTGGTGGTCGTGACCCCGCTTTGGCTGTTGATGGTGTAGTTGGTGCCGCCGTAGGTGAGCAGCGACCCGGAGTCGCCGACGAGCCAGCCGCTGGTGGGGGCGCTCGTCCACATGCCGAACAGGGTGTTAGTGGACGCGGTGGTGCTGGGCGGTACGCTGGCCCAGGTGGTGCCGTCGTATTTCAGGAAAGTTCCAAGGCCGCCGGTGGCAAAGATGTTGCTCGGGCTCGTGCCCCAGACGCGATAGAGGTAGTTGGTGGTGATGGTTCCGCTCTGCGGGGAGTTGGCCCAGCTGGTGCCGGTGAAGTGGCGGATAAGTCCGCTGCTGCCGACCGCCCAGACATCGTTTGGCCCGTTGGCCCAGACGCTATACAAAGTGGGGTAGGTAGTCGCGATCGGCGTCGCCAGCGGGGGCAATGTCCAGCTGCTGCCATCGTAGTGCACCATGATGCCGTAAGAGGTGATGGCCCAGATGTCCGTGTCCGAGCTGCCCCAGATGCCCTGGAGCGTGATGTTTGGCACCATCGCGTTCTGCGTCGTCCAGCTGGATCCGTCAAATCGTCCGACGCTGCCGCCCACGTTGGCTGTGCTGTAGCCGGCGGTCCAGACGGTTCCGGTGCTGCTCGCCCACAGCGCTAATGAGCTGCTAAGGCCGTAGGTGCCGCTCATCGGACCTACGCTCCAGGTGGTGCCGTCATACACCAGGAAGACACCGCCGGAGCCGGCGGCCCAGACCTTGTTTTTGGCGATGCCCCTTATGCCGTACATGAGGGCGGTTGTGACCACGCTGCTCTTGGGATCTTTGCTCCAGCTGGTCCCGTCAAAGTGCAGGATGGTGCCGCTTGAGCCCATCGCCCACACGTCATTTTTGGCTGAGCCCCAGACGGAATACAGGGTGAGGTTGGTCAGCTGACCGCTGCCGGCGGCCACGGACCAGCCGGTGCCATCGTAGTGCAGAATGCGCGCCGGCAGCTTTCCCTCGGCGGCGGTGCGAACCCGCGAGCCAGGGAACGGAGCGGGAACGCCGCCCGGCCCGCGGGAAGCGCCGCCGGCGGCAATGGCCGACGACGCTGCCGCAGCGGCGCTACCAGATCTTGCAGACGTTGGTGCGGACCAGCGGCGCGTTTGCTTTGCAGGCGAAGGCGCGGGCAAACTCCGGCATGTTGGCAACGACGCCGTTTATGCGGTAGATGCCGGGCGAGTGGGGGTTGGTCAGCGCCCGCACCCGCTTGTCCTCATCGCGCGTGTTCTCGCACACCCACTGGGCGAAGCCGACGAAGAAGCGCTGCTCCGGGGTCAGTCCGTCTTTGATCTGCGGCTTGGCGGCGGCGGCCGCCTCACGCCACGCCGCCCACGCCAGGATCAGCCCGCCCAGGTCGGCCACATCTTCGCCCAGGGTCAGGCGGCTGTTGATCTTGATGTCATCGACGATCACATACTGGGCGTACTGATCGGCGATGCAGGTGGCGCGCTTTTCGAACTCCTTGGCGTTGTCGGCCGACCACCAGTCCTTCAGGTTGCCCTTGGCGTCGAACTGGCGGCCCTCGTCATCGAAGCCGTGGACCAGCTCATGGCCGATGGTACCTCCGGTGTTGCCGTAGTTGGGCGCGTCGTCGAGCCGCGGATCGTAAAGCGGCGGCAAAAGCACCCCGGCGGGAAAGTTCATGTCGTTCATCGAGGGGTTGTAATAGGCGTTGACGGTCGGCGGCGTCATGCCCCATTCCTTGCGATCGACGGGCTTGCCAATTTTGCCGAGCTGGCGCTTGCCTTCGAACGCCGCCGCCCGCTCGACGTTGCCCAAGAAGTCCTCACGACGGATTTCGACCGTCGAGTAGTCGCGCCAGGCATCGGGATAGCCGATCTTGTTGCGCATCATCGCCAGCTTGGCCAGCGCCTGCTCTTTGGTCGTGGGGCTCATCCAGTCGAGGCCGCGGATCCGGCTGCTCATCGCCTTTTCGATCCCCAGCACCATGTCGAGGGTCTTTTGCTTGAGCGCCGGAGAGAACGTCTTGTCGACGAACACCTGGCCCAGGGCCTCGCCGAGATCGCGGTCGACGAAGCCGACGCAGCGCTTCCAGCGCGGCTGCTGCTCTTTGACCCCGTGCAAGTAACCGCGGTAAAAGTCAAAGTCGGCCTTGACCAGGGCCGCGGACAGATACGGCGCGTACAGGGCCGCCAGGTGCCAGCGCAGGTAGGCGCGCCAGTCGTCGAGGCTCTCGGTCTTGAGCAGGGATTCCAGAGCGGTGAAAAACGCCGGCTCGGTGACATTGAGCTCGCGCACCATGCCCGCCGCCGCCCCTTGTCCCTGCAGATAGTCCTGCCAGCGGAACGACGGCGTAAGCTCCTGCAGCTTGGCTACGGGCAGCTTGTGATAGATCTTGTAGGGGTCGCGGCGCTCGACGCGGGTGAGCGACGCCTTGGCCAGGGCGGTCTCCAGCCGCAGCACGGTGGCGGCATCCAGCGCCGCTTGCGGCTTGGTCTCGCCGACCAGGGAGAGCAGGTTGGCGATGTGCTCGACGTACTTTTGCCGCGTTGCGACGGACTTCGGATCTTGCTTGGTGTAGTAGTCGCGATCCGGCAGGCCCAGACCCCCGGCCGATGCCCAGGCGATGACCTGCTCCGAGTTGCCGGGATCCTGATCGGCGCCGAAGCCGAACAGCGGCAAGTGATTGCCGCTGGCAAAGCGCAGGTGGATTGCCGCGAGCCAGCGCGAAAGCTCGTCCTTGTTGCGCAGCTTGGCGAGCGCCGCGAGCTCGGACCGCAGCGGCGCAATCCCGCGCTTCTCGATCGCCGGTTCGTCCATGCAGGCCGCGAAGTAGTCGCCGATCTTCTGCTGCACCGAGGAGCGCTTGGCATCGGCGCGGCTGGCTTCCTGAAGCAGCCCCCAGAGGAACTGCTGGTTTTCATCATAGAGCTTGCCGTAGACGGTCCAGTGCGCCTGGTCGGGCGGAATCGGGTTCTGCTTCATCCAGCCGCCGCAGGCGTAGGTGTATAGGTCCGTGCACGGATCGACCGAGCGATCCATGAACGACGGTTCCAGACTCGGCGTGTACGGCAGCAGGGCGAGGGGGCGCTTGACCGGGAGGGCGGACGAAGCGGCGGGCGGGCTCTCGCCGGCGCTGCCCGGGCTGGACATTCCGAGCGTGGCTCCCAAGGCCGTTCCGAGGACCAAAGCAATGGTGCGGGTCTGCATGGAGGCGTGATTCCTTTCGCTGGACCGAGTCGCCGGAAGCCGGCGAACTCATGAGTGAAGCGGACAAAAAGGAAGCGCGCACGATATCGCACCGCGCGGCCCAGGTCACGAGCCGACCGCATGCCGAAAGGCGCCCGCTTCCCGCAGCGGCTGTCGCTGCGTCTGCCAACGGGAACGGAGCGACGGCGGCGCGCCGCGGCGCGCGGTTCTAGTGCAGGATCGTGCCCAGTCCGCCGACCGCCCAGTAGTCGTTGGCCGCGCTGCCCCAGACGCTGCGCAGAGTTTGGTTGGTGGTGACCCCGCTCTGCGGCGTCGCTTTCCAGTCGCTTCCGTCCCAGCGGACCAGGGCGCCGCCGGTGCCGACCGCCCAGGCGTCGCTGTCGCTGGTGCCGTAAAGACCGTAGAGATCCTGCGTCGTCGCCATGCCGGTGGGCGTCGGCGACGACCAGTTGGCGCCGTCATAGTGCAGAAGGGTTCCCGCATCGCCGGAGGCCCAGATGTCATTCCCGCTGCTTCCCCAGATAGCGCGCAGGGTATTGCCTTGCGGCAGGGGGTTATACCAGCACCAGTTGCCGCTGCTGCATACGCGGGCGGCGATTCCGGCGGTGATGCTGCCGGGGGCGTTGAACGTGAAGCTGCAGCCGGAGCCGCCTTCGCACAGACCGCTGTAGCTTGTGCCGTAGCTCTTGGTATCGGTGGTCGAGCTAAGCGTGATCGGCGTGCCGACGGGAAAGTCATAGGTGCAGGTGGTGGGCTTGCTCAGCTTGCTCGTGCCGACGCACTGGATGCCGGCGGGGGTCGAGGTGATGGTTCCTTTGCCTAGGACATTGACGGTCAGCGTGCACGCCTTGGCGGCGCCGGGCGCGGTGGGGGAAAGCGCCACCGTGACCGAGTAGCGGGTGGGCGGCGCCTTGATATCGACGGTGGCTTTGCCGGTCGCGACGACGCAGCGCTCGGCGGAGCGGCCGACCACGTTGATGCTCAGCTGGCCGCTGGTCGTAGTCGGCAGAGCAATCGCGAACTGGTCGAGGCGGCTCGTGATGTCGGGGCTGGACTGCGGCGTGCCGCCGTTCAAGGCGCTGCTGACGAACAGCGAGCTTATGTCAGAGGTGACGCCGCTGACATCGACCACGACCGTGATCTCGTCTGTGACTCCGGCGCCGTCGGGACTGCAGGTCGCCGCAGTGACCATGAGCGCGGCCGCCGCCAAGATGGGGATGCGCAGTGCCAGCGCCGCAATCAAGGTCGCGGCCGACGTCGGGACCGATGGGTGACCAGAACGCTTCATGACCTGCTCCTGCTAACTAATCAACAAGCTAAAACATAGGTCGAATCACGGTAATGCTGGGATCGAGCGGCGGATCCGGCGTCGCCCTTGTACCGAGCACGACGCCGGTGACCACCCCGCCGATGACCACCGCCGTACTGACGCCGATGACCGCCCAGAACCAGCCCTTTTTGTAGACCGGCTTTTTCTCGGGCGGCGGGGGCGGCGGCGGCGCGGTCAGCGGCGCCGGAGGCGGCTCGCTCGCATCCACGGTCGGCGGCGGCGGAGTGCCGGGGGAGATGAGCGCCTGCGCTTCGGAGATATAGATCTTGAGCTTCTCTTGCAGCTCGGTGTCGGACTTGGCCGCTTCCTGACACTGGCGATAGTAGTCGAGCGCTTCTTTGGGCCGTCCGAGCTTGTGCAGGGTGCGGCCGATGTTGGCGAGCAGGATAGGAGTCTGGCGGCGCTGGTAGGCGGTCTGGAACTCTTGCAGGGCGCTGGTGTAGTCCTGCTGCTTATACAGAGCTTTGGCCTTGATGAAGTGTCCGCGGCACTCGTCGTCTTGATTGCAGCCTTCATCGGAAGGATTGTTGGCCGCCCAGACCGGCGCGGCCGTCTCAAGTCCAAGCCCGAGGCCAAGACCGAGGATGACGAGCAGCGCGAGCAGTACTCTTTTAATCGACAACAGTGAGGTCACCTGGAACATAGCCCTTGCCATGAGTTTTGGAGCTGGAGCCGGGGTCCTTGGTTCGTCGCTCGCGGCCGCCTTTGCGGTGAAGTTCGATCTGCAAATCAGAGTCTTTGTCCAGGTCCAGGCTCAGCGACATCTCGGCATAGCCCGGCAGCACCAAGCGCACCGGCTCGCCGCCGCTGGCGCGGGGCGGATCGAGCACGAGCGGCGTCGTCCCCAAGACCTCGCCGTCGCGCTGGCGAATCACCTTGGCCCCTTCGGGCGTAGTGGTCACCGACCAGTGCACGGTCTTGGGCGAGTCGGGCTGCTGCGGCGTCGGGCGCTGCGGCGTCTGCACCACCGGCTTGGGCGGCGGCGGCTGGGACGGCGGCGTCTTGCCGAAAGACAGGATCAGCACGACGCCCACCGCGATGGCGCCGGCCAGACCGCCGATGGCGATGCTGAGCGGAAACCGCCGCGGCTGCGGCACCGGGACCTGCCCGGCCGACATCGCCAGCGTCGAGGCTGGAGAAGACGAACCGGCGCCCGGCACCGGCGTCATCGCGTGATAGGAACGCGCCGCGCCGCCGCCGGGCAGGCTGGGGAGGCTCGGCTGCGACACGGCGCCCGGCAAAGAGCCAGGACCGGAGAGCCAGCCGGGAGGCGGCGTCGGCGTGACGGGGCCAACCCCCGGCGCGGAGATTCCCGTTCCCAGCGGCACCGTGCCGTAGACGCCGCTCAGCAGCCCGCCTAGGCGATCGAGCTCGGCCACGACCTGGCGCATCGTCGGACGGGCCGTCTTGTCCTTGCTCATCATGAGGTGGATGAGCCGCGTCAGAACCTCCGGAGTCGTCTGGTCCGCCAGCGTCGCCAGCGGAGGCGGCTCATGCACGATGTGCTGGACGATCAGCTCCCCGTGCGCCGAGCCGAGAAACGGCGGCTGTCCGGCCAGGAGCTCGTAGAAGATGACGCCGAGCGAGTAGACATCGGACTTGGCATCTACGCCGCCGCTGCCCTTGCACTGCTCCGGCGACATGTACTTCGGGGTGCCGAGCAGTGCGTCGGCGCGGGTGTGGACCTCACCGGCGCCGGACTCGGACTCGGCGAGCTTGGCGATCCCAAAGTCGAGGATCTTGACCTGCTCGCCGCCGGGCACGTCGGCGTTGGGGACGATCATGATGTTGTCGGGCTTTAGGTCGCGATGGACGATGTCCTTGTCATGGGCGGCGGCGATGGCGGTGCAGATCTGGCGGCCGAGTCGGATGACTTCTGAGGCGCCCATCCTGCCGCTTGCGCGCTTGAGCCGCTGGCCCAGCGTCTCGCCCTTCAGATACTCCATGACGATGTAGGCCATGCCGTCAGGGAGCTGGCCATAGTCGGAGATCTGCACCAGGCCGGGATGCTCGATGCGGTTGACGGCGCGCGCTTCGTTGAAGAAGCGGGTCGCCAGGTCCTGCCGGCGGCCGAGCTCGGCGTGGAGGACTTTTATCGCGACGCGGCGCTCGATGGCCTCATGGATGGCCTCATAGACGGCCCCCATGCCACCCTTTCCGAGCAGCCGGACGATGCGGTAAGGTCCTATGCGTTCCAGGGTCATGCTTGGCGGACTCCGAGGAGTCTCACTTAGCGTACCTGATTGTCTCGGGGACTAGCAAGCAGAGGTGAGCCGAGATCCGAAGGGGTAGCAGGACTTCTAGAACGTAGGCGTATAGACCACGGCGTCGCCGGGAATCGGGGCGCGGCTATTGGTCGTGACGCCGACGGCGATGCCGATGATCGCGATGACGGCGGCGCCGCCGCCGATGGCGGTCCAGAACCACCACTTCTTATAGACCGGCTGCTGATCTTTGGGCGGCGCCGGGTCCGCTGGCTTGGCGGTGAGGTCGGGGGGCTTGGCGGTGCCGGTGCCTGCCGTCGCGTCGGGGGTGCCGGCGGACGGGTCGGGGGGGACCGCGGTGGCCGCGCCTTTGGCGGACAGGAGGACCTCGGCTTGCGCCTTGTATTC
>CALFML010000614.1 GCA_937879845.1 uncultured Myxococcales bacterium | reverse complement strand
CCCTTCTCTTCCTGCCACATGCGACCGCCGCCGGCGCCGCAGCAGAAGCCGTGCTTCTTGCTGCGGTTGAGCTCCAGAAGCTCGCCGCTCGCCACCGCCCCGAGCACGCTGCGCGGCGCATCGTACTCCCCGTTCCAGCGCCCGAGATAGCAGCTGTCGTGGTAGGTGACCTTCTGATCGAGCTTGGTGTCGGCCTTGAGCCGCCCGCTCTCTAGGAGCTGCGACAAGAGCTGCGAGTGGTGCACGACCTCGTACTGACCGCCCAGCTGCGGGTACTCGTTCTTGATGGTGTGGAAGCAGTGCGGGCAGCTGGTCACGACCTTGCGCACCTTGGCTTCGTTCATCGCCTCGATGTTCTCCGCCGCCTGCTGCTGGAACAGGAACTCGTTGCCGGCCCGCCGCGCCGGATCGCCGGAGCACTTCTCCTTGCGCCCGAGCACCGCGAACGACACCTTGGCGGCGTGCAGCACCTCGACCAGGGCGCGCATCGTCTTTTTGATCCGGTCGTCAAACGCCGAGGCGCAGCCGACGAACAAAAGATACTCCGGATTCTCCGCCTCATCGACGGTGGGAACCGGGACCTCCAATCCCTCGGTCCACTCCATGCGCTGCTCGTTGCTGATGCCCCACGGGTTGTGGTTGCGCTCCAGGTTCTGGAAGGTGCGCTGCAGCTCGGTCGGCATGCGGCCTTCGGTGAGGACCAGGTGCGTCTTCATCTGCTGGATCTTCAGCGGATGGTTGATAAAGACCGGGCAGACCTCCTGACAGGCGCCGCACGTGGTGCACGACCACAGGGTCTCGTCCTTGATCCGTCCGCCGACAAGAGGCGGCATCTCATTGAGCTTGGTCTGAAGCTCCTCGATCCGCGTGCGCAGAGGCGGCTCTGCCTTGGCGAGCGCTTCCGCCGCTTCCTCGTCCGACTTGCCCAGGGTGCCGGCCTGACGCTTGAGCGACTCGAGCTCCATGCCGAGCGGCCCGCGCGCGAACATCTCATCCTTGAGGTCGTGGATGAGGTGCATCGGCGACAGCGGCTTGTCGGTGAGGTAGGCGGGGCAGAAGTTGCTGCAGCGGGCGCACTCGGTGCACGCGTACTGGTCCATGAGCGACTTCCACGGGAACTTCTCGATGCGGTCCACGCCCCAGTCGGTCTCGTCTTCCAGGTTGAGCTTGGGCATGACGCCTTTTTGGCCGAGCTCGCGGAAGTAGATGTTGGGCAGCGAACCGAGGATGTGGATGTGCTTGGAGTACGGCAGGTAGTTGAGGAAGAACAGGAACACCGCGGTGTGCACCCAGCGCGAGATCTCCGAGATGACGTGGGCGCCGGCGACGCCGCTGAACGTGCTGCCGATAAACTCCGAGATCGGACCCGAGCTCGGTCCCTTTTCCCCCGGCGCGAGCGCCGCCAGGTGGAAGCCGTGGTAGGCGAAGTGGCTGATCATGAGCAGCCCGATCTGCGCCAGGATGAACGCCGCGTCCCCCGACAGCGGGATGAGCCGGGGTTTGACGACGATGCGGCGGAAGTAGGCGTAGCCGATCATGACTAGTACGAGCAGCGTGAACAGATCCACGCTCCAGGTCAGCACCGGGTACAGCGGCCCGAGAATCAGCCCGAAGCTGAACTCGGGGGCGACGTCCTGCAGGATGCCCTGCAGGATGAACTCGATGGTGCCGATGGTGATGACGAGGAAGCCGTAGAAGATGAGCAGGTGGTGCTTGGAGGTCGCGGCGGCCGGGATCTTGTAGGACATCCGCTCGCCGACTTTTTTCTGGCCGAAAAAGTAAATCAGCACCGAGGCGATGCGCTGTCCCAGACGATCCTTGGGCTGCAGGTCGTTGGTCTTGCCGCGCGCCATGATGCGGTAAAGTCGCAGCGCCGACCGCGCGAAGACGGCCAGCGCGACGATCAAGAGGGCGGTAAATGCAACAGACTTCAAGATGATCTTCCTTTCCGCTCCATTTTGCGGCGTCAGAGAGGGCCGCGTCTAGGGGGCGATGGCCGCCGCTTTGCGTTTTACCGAGCGGGAGCTATTTTTTTGCGCCGTTGCCCGCTTATCCGGAGCGGCGGGTTTGGACCGCGCGGCGGGCTTTTGCGGCGCGGCGGATTTATTCGGCGAAGCGGACTTTTTGGCCGCGGCGGATTTTTGCGGCGAAGCGGACTTTTTGGCCGCGGCGGATTTTTGCGGCGCGGCGGCGGTGTCCTTGAGCGTGGTGCCGCCCATTTGCAGCACCAGGGTGAACTCCGCCGCCGTGACCGGCACGACCGAGATCCGACTCTTGCGCACGAGCGCCATCTCCGCGAGCTTGGGCTCGCTCTTGATCGCCGCGAGCGTCACCGGCTGGCTGAGCGCGCGCACCGGCGCGACATTCACCGCCGACCAGTCTTCATCAGGCGCGGTCGGGTCGGGATACGCCGCCGTGACGACCTGGGCCACGCCGACTACCTCCTTGCCCTCGTTGGAGTGGTAGTAAAGGAGCAGATCGCCGACCCGCATGAGGCGCAGGTTGTTGCGCGCTTCGAAGTTGCGGACCCCGTCCCAGCGCGTCTGTCCGTCGCGGCACAGCTGCGCGAACGCGTAGACGGACGGTTCGCTCTTCACAAGGTAGTAGCCTGGATGCTGCGGCATGGGCGGCACGCTAGCACGGCCGGAGGCAAAGTTTGGGCCGGCGTTGTCAGCCCGGCCTTGTCAGCCGCCCCGGTTAGTCTGCGCCGCAGCCGCCGGGATCAGAATTAGCTGCGACAATCCCAATTGTCCGGTCCCGCGGCCGGCCGCGCATGGTAGGTTCGCCGCACGTAGACCATGTCGCCTCGCAATTCGCCGCAACTTGCCAAAGTCGAGCCGCTCCCAGCCGCCGCTCCCAGCCCCGCTCATTCCAATAGCTCCGACGCCGCCGCTTTCGACGACCCACCGTCCGAGCCTTCCAGCCCGTCGGGAAATCTGTCCGGCAGCCGCTCGAGCGGCCGCGGCTCCCGTCCGTTTACCCCCTATGTCCCGGAGAGCGCCACCGATGTCGCCGAGCTGACGCCGCAGGCGATCATCCTGGGAGCGGTGTTCGGAATCATTTTCGGCGCCTCGACGGTTTATCTCGCCCTGCGCGCCGGCCTGACGATCTCGGCGTCGATTCCGATCGCCGTGCTGTCGATCGCGGTGTTCAAGAAGCTCGGCAAGAGCACGATCTTGGAGAACAACATCGTGCAGACGCTCGGCTCCGCCGGTGAGTCGATCGCCTCCGGGGCGGTGTTCACGGTGCCGGCGCTCATCTTTTTGTCCGGCGGCGAGCACTACTTCCAGTACGTCCAGATCATGACGCTGGCGGCGATCGGCGGCGTCCTCGGCATCCTGTTCATGATTCCGCTGCGCCGCAGCCTCATCGTCAAAGAGCACGGCAAGCTGCCCTACCCCGAGGGCACCGCCTGCGCCGAGGTGCTGATGGCCGGCGAGCGCGGCGGCGCCCTGGCCAAGAAGGTCTTCCAGGGCGTGTTCACCGCGGCGTTTTACTGGGTGCTCATGGGCGTGCTGCGGCTGTGGCGCGACACCCCCGGGGTGCGCACCGGCCCGCGGTCGGTCTATCCCAACGCGACGCTCGACTGCAACATCACCCCGGAGTACCTCGGCGTCGGCTACATCATCGGCCCGCGCATCGCGGCGGAGATGACCTCGGGCGGCGTGCTGTCGTGGCTCGCCCTCATCCCGCTCATCTCGCTGTACGTCCCCGACGCGCAGCGCCTCGCCGACCTGCACGCCCTTGGTTATAACGACGCCTGGATCGCCGATCACTCGGTGGCGGAGCAGGTCTACCGCGCCTACGTGCGCTACATCGGCGCCGGCGCGGTGGCGTGCGCCGGGGTGATGACGCTGCTAAAGACCCTGCCGACCATCGTCCACAGCTTCCGCGACTCGATCCGCGACCTGCGCGGCAACGGCCAGAAGGCGACCGCCCGCACGGAGAAAGACATCCCCCTGCCGCTGGTCATCCTCGGCACCGGGTTCCTGGTGGCGCTCATCGCCATCCTGCCGAACCTGCCGGGCAAGTTTCCCGAGTCGCTGCTCATCTCGCTGCTCATCGTCGTCTTCGGCTTCTTCTTCGTCACCGTGGCCAGCCGCATCGTCGGCATCATCGGCAGCTCCTCCAGCCCGATCTCCGGCATGACGATCGCGACGCTCATGGGGACCTGCCTTGTGTTCGTGTCGCTCGGCTGGCGCGGCGATTCCTACCAGACCGTCGCGCTCATCGTCGGCTCGGTGGTGTGCATCGCGGCGGCCAACGCGGGCGCGACCTCGCAGGATCTGAAGACCGGATTTCTCGTCGGAGCGACCCCGTACAAGCAGCAGATCGGGCTCATCATCGGGGTGCTCGTTTCGGTGCTGGTGATCGGCGGGACGCTGCTCCTGCTCGATCGGTCGATTCCGGGGATGCAGCACGCCATCGGCTCGGAGAAGTTCCCCGCCCCGCAGGCGGTGCTGATGGCGACGATGATCAAGGGCCAGCTCAGCCAGCAGCTGCCGTGGGGTCCGGTTCTGGTCGGGGTGTGCCTGGCGTTCATGGCGCAGCTGGCCGGGGCGCACGCGCTCAGCTGGGCAGTCGGGGCGTACCTGCCGCTGTCGACTACGGCGCCGATCTTTGTCGGCGGGGTGGTCCGCTGGCTGGTAAACCGCCAGCGCACCCGGCGCAGCGGCGGCAAGGCCGCGGCCGCCGAGTCCGACATCGGCCCCGGCATGCTGTACGCGACGGGCCTTGTCGCCGGCGGCTCGCTCGCCGGCATGCTCATCGCGTTCCTGCAGGGCTTTGCCGAGAGCACCGCCAAGCACCTGGACCTGGGCGGCGAGTACTGGCTGCGCTACGGCTTCCGCGGCGACGCGCTGGCGTTTGTGATGTTCGCCGCGCTGAGCCTCTTGCTCATCCGTCAGGCGCTGTCGCAAAAAGCCTAGCGGCGACCACGCCGGCTGGTCGAGCTGCGGGCTCGCGGCCGGGCCGTCAACGCGGCTTGTGGTCTACGGCGGCCGGCACCCAGGCGGTGCCGGCCTGCTTAGGTCCAGGGGGCCCGTCCGATGCGCGCCGCTGCCCGATTCTTGCGGCAATTTTTGCGACCGCAGCTTTTGCGACCACAGGCTCTACGGCGCTTTGCGGGGCTCGGAGCGTTCTAGGCAATGACCGCTGGGTGGCCTCGTGTTACCTTAAGCAACAATTGCCTTCATCTACGCGGTCTGCCCATGCACCTTGAGTCCACGCCTACTTGGCTGATCGGCCCTCAAATCCCGCCCACCGAGCGGATCGGCACCGTTCTATCCGGCAGCTACCGGCTGGACGCCTTTCTGGGGCAGGGGATGACCGGGATCACCTACAATGCCTGGCACTTGCGGCAGAAGCAGCCGTACGCGGTCAAGCTCCTGCACCGCGAGCTGCAGCCGAGCCATGAGCGCGTCTCCCGGCTGCGCCAGGACCTGCGCACCCTGTCGGGTCTGCGCCGCTTCGGCTTTCTGCCGGTCGAGCTGAGCTTTGCCCCCGACGGCGCGCCGTTTCTCGCCTGCGAGCTGCTCACCGGCGAGACCCTGCGCAGCCGCCTGTCGCACGGGCCGCTGCCGGTGCTGGCGGCGGGCATCGTCACGGCCGCGCTGGCCCGCGCCCTGGGCGAGGCCCACCAGCAAGGAATCGTCCACGGCGATCTTCGGCCGGAGAACGTCCTTCTCCCCTCCGAGGCCGGGCGCGAAGTCGAAGCCGGGCAGCCGGTGCTCGTCGATGCCGCGCTGCACCACCTGCGGCGGCGGCCGATCGGCCTAGATGAGTCGCTGCCGATCGGCAAGCTGGTCTATCTGGCCCCGGAGCAGGCCAGCGGCGAGCAGTCGACCGCCGATGCCAGCGGCGACCTGTTCGCCCTGGGGGCGATTCTCTACGAGTGCCTGACCGGCCAGCAAGCCTTCGCCGCCCCGGAGCTGGAGGTCGTGCTGGAGAAGCTGGCGGCGCCGCCCAAGAAGCTGGTGCTGCCGCGCGAAGTGGGCGCTCCGCCGGGACTGAGCGAGGCCCTGGACGAGGTAATCGCCAAGGCCTGCGCCCGCGATCCCGCCGATCGCTACGCCACCATGGCGGAGCTTCTGCAGGCCCTGGACAAGGCGTTCGCCAAGGCCGGCCTGCCGCTGCCGCCGCCCGACGAGCGGGTGTCCATCGACACGGTCAAGGCGCAGAACCGCGAGCTGCGCAAGCGCACCGTGATGGTGAAAAAGGTCGTGCCGCTCGCGCCGATGACCGAGATGCCGGAGACCTCCGGGGTGATGTCGGCGGCGGCGTTTGCCAACCTGAGCGCGCTCATGACCTCCTCCTCCACGCCGGAGCCGAGCGAGCCGGCCGCGGCCGCGAGCAAGCCGGAGGGGGCCGACGCCGCTGCCGCCGCTGAAAAGCCGGCGGAAGGGCGGCGGATCACCGCCAAGAATCGGATCGTGCGGCGCACCGTCCGGGCCCGCGACCTCTCACGTCTGCTCAAGGACATCGAGTCGGGCAAGCTCGATGTCACGGCGGCCATGGAGCTTGCCGAAAAGACCGAAAACGAGCCCGAGCCCGAGGACGCCGCGGTGCCCGAGCCGGTGGGCGACAACAAGAGCGAGGCGCAGCGGATCATCGACCAAGGGCGGGCGGCGGTCATCGCCCGCGCGGAGGCGGCCAAAAAGAACCGCGAGACCGAGACCAAGGAGCGGCAGCAGCGGGATCAGGCGCTGGCGCAAGAGATGCAGCGACGGCTCCTCGAACAAGCCCGGCAGGAGACGCTGGGTCGCATGCGGGCGGAGTGGGAGCAGAGTCGGCCGATGCCCAAGGTCTCGGCCAAGGAGCTGGCGGAAGCGGCGCCGCGCTCCGATGCGCCGGATCCGCAGCAGGCGGAGCTGCTGGCGGAAGCGCAGCGGCAGAAGCAGCGCCTGGAAGCCGAGCGCCTGGAAGCCGAGCGCCGCGCCGCCGAGCAGGCGGAGAAGGCGCGCGCCGAAGCGAAAGCCGCCGAGGCGGCGCGCCTGGAGTCAGCGCGCCTGGAGGCCGAGCTGCGCGCCGCCGAGCGCCGCGAAGCCGAGCGGGCCGAGGCGGTGCGGCGGCAGGCCGAGCTGGAGGCGGAGGCGCGGCGGCAGGCGGAGGAGGCGGAGAAGGCGCGCGCCGCCAAACAGGCGGAGGCCGAGACCCGGCACCGCGAAGCCGAGGCGGCGCGGCAGGCGGCTGAGGCCAAGCAGCGCGTCGCCGCCGCCGCCAAGCAGGCGGTGGAGACCGCGGTTGAGACCCGAGAAGAAGCCGCGCTGTGGGCCGACACCTTCGACCTCCTGCTGGAAGATGACAAGCCCGATCGCACCATTCCGCCGCCCATTCCCGCCGCGGCGCTGCGGGCGCGCACCGAAGCCGCGCGGCGGGCCGAGGCCGAAGCCGAGCGCGCCCAAGCCGAGGCCGCCGCCGCAGCCGCCGCCGCGCAGCAGGCACGCAGCGATGCCGCTGAGATCGAGCAGCAAGTCGTCGTCGCGCGGCGGGCCGAAGCCGAAGCCGCCGCCGCCCGTGAGCGCGAAGCCGCCGAGCTTGCCGCCGCCGTCGAGGCCGCCGAGGATGTACGGGCGCAAGATCAGGCGCTGTTCCGGCAGGTCATGGAGGCGGAGCAGCGGGCCAAGGTCGCCGAGGCGGCGCGCGTGGCCAACGTCGCGCTGATGACGCGGGTGACCCAGGCCCTGCAGGTCATTCGCCAGGTCCAGACTTTCGTCGACGAAGAGCCGGCTGGCGATGCGGTGCCGTCGGGGTCGACGACCTCAGTGGACACGGGCCGCTTCCTCCGGCCGGCGACCCGACCCGAGGCCAGTGGGCAGGCAGCACCGGTCGGCGCCGCCCCCTCCGGTCCGCTGTCGAGCGAAATCACCGGCCGCACTGCGGTGCCGACGCCGTCTGCCAATGCGCAGTCGGCGCCGGAGACCAGCAGCGGCTACGCCGCATTCCAAATAAGCCATGCGGCTAGAGACGCCAGCGGCGCTCAGGCGGCAGGCCAGCCGCTCGCCGGCGGCGCGAGGGTCGATGCAGCGGCGCAGAGCGGGCAGAACTTCAAGCCGGTCTCGGGCGCAGCCAGCGCGCCGATTCTGCCGGCGCCGGCGGACCCGCGTATGGAAGGAAGCGCCAGTTACTCTGCGGCGCAGATGGCGGCAGCGGGGATTCGGCCTGAGCCGCCCGGACAAGGCTTTCCCAACGCGCAGAGCGCCCAGACCGCGCAGCCCGTCCCGGGCCCGCCGGGTGGTTCCGCGCCCTCGGCACCGCGCGTCGATCTGAGCGCTGCCTACGCCGCGGCGCAGATGGCGGCGGCGGGGGTGCGGCCTGAGCAGAGCACCGGTTACACCGCGGCGCAGATGGCCGTGGCCGGAGTGCGGGATCCGAGCATGAGCTACCCGGCGGCGCAGATGGCGGCGGGGGTGCGGGATCCGAGCATGAGCTATTCGGCGGCGCAGATGGCGGCGGGGGTGCGGACCGATCCGAGCATGAGCTACGCGGCGGCGCAGATGGCGGCGGGGGTGCGGGATCCGAGCATGAGCTATTCGGCAGCGCAGCTGGCGGCGGCGGGCCACTCCGTGTCCCAGGCCATGGCGCTGCAGCCGGGACAGCAGCTGCCGTCGGGGATGCACCCGGCGCTGGCGCAGCATATGGGCTCGCAGTCGATGGTGATCGTCCCCGCGGGGGGGCGGCCGGAGGGCGATGTCTCCGCCATCATGACGGCGGGCGGACCGATGCTGGTGTCTACGAGCATGGTGCAGATGCTCCCCGGACAGGCGATGCCGGCGCCGCCGCCGCCCGAGACCGGGGGCGTGACGCTGACGACCCGGCAGCTCGTGGCGACGCTGAGCATGACCGCGGTGCTCTCCGGGGTGATCGGGGCGCTGATCGCGCTCTTGGTCACGCAAAACACCTACAAGCCGAGCGAGCCGGGAGCCGGCGCGGGCGGCTCGTCGAGCGTAAGCGGTCAGGCGGCGGACAATCCTGGCGCGGGCGCCTCTCCGGCGCCGCACGGCGGGCCGGCGGGCGATTCACCGGGTGAGACCCCGCCGCCGCCGGCGGTTGACTCGCCGGCGGGGCAGCGGCCGGCGGCCGCCGTCCAAGACCGCGTGCCCGATACGCTGGTCCTCCAGCGCGGCGGCGCGTCCTTGCCGCCGCTGCGTCTGGCCAGCGTGGCCGCAGTGGGGCCGCCGCGGCAGAGCCAGTGGACGCGGCCGGGGGGAGCGGCTCGGACGCCTGCTCCGCCCGCGGCCGGTGCCAAACCCGGCCCGGCGGCGCCGGCGCCGACCACGGCTCCGACTCCAGCAGCCAAGCCGCCGGGGGCCGCGCCGGCCAAGCCGGCACCGACCAAGCCCGCTGCGGACAGTACACCTGCCACCGACGCCAAGACGCCGGGTGCGCCGGGCAAACCGGCCGCCAAGCCCGGTGCGGACGACAGCGGTCTGCGCAATCCTTTTCACAAGTAAGCCCCAAGGTCGCATCCCACCGCAGGCGCTTTGCGGTAGCATGCGCGCCCATGTCGGCTCCCCCAACTCAGCTGCGCGACGCCCACGTCCTCATTACAGGCGGGGCGGGCTTTATCGGCTCCCATCTGGTCGAGCGTCTCTGCCCGCATAACCGGGTGCGGGTTTTTGATCTTTTGCGCCGCGACGCCCTGCGTCCGGCCGGTCTGCACGAGCACCCCAACGTCGAGCTCATCGCCGGCGACGTCCTTGATGCGGCGGCGGTGCAGCGCGTCGCCCGCGATGTCGATATCATCATCCACCTGGCCTCGATCGCCGGCGTCGATACGGTGATGAAAGTGCCGACCCAGACCATGCGCGTGTCGCTGCTCGGCACGGCGCAGGTCATCGAGGCGGCGCACGAAGGCGGGCGCTGCCGGCGCTTCGTCGACTTCTCCACCAGCGAGGTGTTCGGGCGCTTCGCCTACCAGGTCTCGGAGATCGAGGCCACGACCCTGGGCGCCGTCGGCGAGGCCCGCTGGACCTACGCGGTCGCCAAGCTCGCCACCGAGCACCTCGCCATGACCTACCACCGCCAGTACGGCTTCCCCGCCGCCACCATCCGCCCGTTCAACATCTTCGGTCCGCGGCAGGTCGGCGAGGGCGCCGTGCACCACTTCATCGTCCGCGCGCTGCGCGGTGAGCCGCTGCTCATCCACAACGACGGGGCGCAGATCCGCTCGTGGTGCTACGTCGATGACATCGTCGACGCGACGCTGCTCATCAGCAGCGCTCCGGAGGCGGTCGGCCACGCCTTCAACATCGGCAACCCGCGCTCGACCCTGACCGTTTATCACCTGGCGCAGCTCATACGGCGCCTGGCCGGCTCGGACTCGCCGGTCGAGTTCGTGACCTGGAACCACCCGGACGTCGAGCTGCGCGTGCCGTCGATCTCCAAGGCCCAGGAGGTGCTCAACTGGCAGCCGCGCTTCGATCTGGAAGAGGGGCTGCTTCGCACCATCGCCTGGTACCGTAACCGCTAGCCTCGCATGCGCGCCGCCGCCCAGCCCGCGACAGTCACCCCGGCCCTGGTCCTGCGGGTGGTAAACTTCGGCGAGTCCGACCGCGTGGTCACCCCTGCTCACCGCGGCGCACGGCAAGCTGTCGGCGCTGGCCAAGGGGGCGCGGGCGAGCAAGCGGCGGTTCGGGGCGGCGCTG
>CALFML010000613.1 GCA_937879845.1 uncultured Myxococcales bacterium | reverse complement strand
CGATGAGGGCGCGCGTCCGCCGCGGCGGCAGCCGCCGGTCGAGCAGCTGGGTGATGCGCGAAAGCGCCTCTTTGATGCGCCCGTCCTGTTCGTGGTCGAGCAGCTGCTCGAGAAACTCGTGATCATCGGGAAGCGGAAACTTGGCGAGGTATTTCTCGGCCGCTTTGCTGATCTCGTGGCGGCTCGGAGCCTCTAGCAGCTTGCGGTGCAGCGACAGCTTGTCGTCGCCGGCTTTTTTCTTGCCGCCGGCTTTTTTCTTGGCCGCATCGTCGGCCGCCGCGGCCTCGGCACCGGCGGCTGGCTCTCCGGCCGCGGCCCGCTCGGCGGTGGCGACCGCACGCTCGCTCAGGCTCGGCTTCTCGCTCGGCGGCGGGCTGGCAGCGGCGGCGGCGGCGGCGGCGGGGCGAGGCGACTCTTCGCTCAGGCTGCCGCGACCCAGCAGGTTGAGCTTGTCCGCCAGCTTGCCCAGCTCGCCTTTGGCAAACGCCGCCTCCAGCGCGGCGCGGTATTGCTTCTGATGCGGGTCATCGGTGCCGCGGCTATTGCCGCCGCGCGAGCCGCCTCCAGCGTGATGCGATGAGGCCGAGCCGCGGCCGCTACCGCCGCCGCTGCGCGCCTTGTCGATTTCCCGCCAGGACATTTTAGGGCGTTCGTCGTTTCCCATCGGTGTTCTCTTCTGAAAGCGGAGGCGTGTCCGGTCGCCACAGCGCGGCGCGGCTAGCCTAGCTCATGACGCGGAGGGCGACCGAGCAGGTCGGTCATCACCTGGCGCACCGGGTGGTCTTCGTAGAGGACTTTATAAATCGCGGCACTGATCGGCATCTCCACACCGACGCGCGCCGAAAGCTCGTGCACCGATCGCGTGGTCTTTATGCCTTCGGCGACTTGCTTCATCTCCGTCAGCACTTGCGGCAAGGTCTTGCCCTGCCCGAGCATCACCCCCGCGGTCCGGTTGCGGCTCTGCGGTCCGTTGCAGGTCAGCACCAGATCCCCCATCCCCGCCAGACCGGCCAGGGTCAAGGGATTGGCCCCAAGGCGCACCCCCAGGCGCGAGATCTCCGCCAGCCCGCGGGTGATCGCGGCGGCGCGGGTGTTGTGGCCAAAGCCCAGCCCATCGGCCATGCCGCAGGCCAGGGCGATGACATTTTTTACCGCGCCGCCGATCTCGACCCCGACCACGTCATCGGAGGTGTAGACGCGGAAGGTGCCGACCTGAAACGCCCGCTGAACCTCTTCGGCGACGCGCCGGACCGCCGCCGCAACCACCACCGCGGTCGGATGGGCGCGGGCGGTCTCGCCGGCGAAGCTCGGGCCGGAGAGCACCGCGATGCGCTCTTGCAGCGGCGGCGGCAGGACTTTCTGCAGCACCTCGACCATCGTCGCCTGGGTCTCGTTTTCGATGCCCTTGCTGGCGGTGACGATGAGCGCCTGCGGCGGGATGTGCTCCGCCACCTGGCCGATGACCTGGCGCATCGTGTGCGAAGGCACGACCGCGACCAGCATCGACGGCGCATCGGTCGGCAGCGTCCGCAGCGCGGCGGCGAGGTCGGAGCTATAGCGCAGACCTTCAGGCAGGCGGATCCCCGGCAGGTAAC
Organism: uncultured Myxococcales bacterium; assembly: GCA_937879845.1. Classification (GTDB taxonomy): domain Bacteria; phylum Myxococcota_A; class Polyangia; order Palsa-1104; family JAEUJZ01; genus CALFML01. The sequence goes on along the minus strand of CALFML010000613.1, from coordinate 17,713 downwards.
GCCGGTTCTCATGCTCCGCGGACATCTGGGCGATCTGATCGGGATCGCGGCCCCACAGCGTCACCCGGTGCTGGTTCTGACCCAGCACGCAGCCAAGGGCAGTGCCCCAGCTTCCGGCTCCAGCGACGACGATATCCATGCGGCGAGTTCCGGTCCTGTTCGACGTGTTTCGTTACGGTGCGGGTGACTGCGGAGCGTCCGCGTCCATGGCGTGGGCCATAAGGATTTTACGCGAACGGTCGGGGTGCCGTACCAAACCAGCTGGGCATAGGCAACTTACGATCGGCCCATGCGGTTCCATCATAGCAAATAGCCCAGCCGCTTTTTTAATTTAGACTGGCCCGATGCTCACCGAGCCCGGGGCTCGGGCTCGGGCGAACGCCGTAGCCAGATCGCGCCGTGTTTGTCGCGCTGGGCCGTCCAGCCCGCGGGGACGAACACGGGCGCCGACTCTTCATAGATCAATATTGGACCGGCCACTTGCCCAGAGGTCATGGCGGTGTAGAGGACGACGCCGGGCGGCAGGTCGGCGGCGGCGGGGGCGCGGGACTCGGCGTTCTGGGCCAGCTGGGCCAGCTGACCAAAGACGGGGATGAAGGCGGGCATGCCGGCGCGCATCCGCACCCGCACAAGCTCCACCGCGCGCTCGCCGATGGTGAAGCCGTAGCGGCGCTCGTGCTCCTTGTGGAAGCGTACGACCAGGTCGGCGGCGGGGTCCTGCGGCGGGCCGCCATCGCCTGTGCCCTGGAGCGTCAGGCAGTGGGACTGTCCGGAGTAGCGCAGGTCGGCCGACCAGTGCAGAACGAGCGGCGCGGCCCCCGGCAGCGGCCCTTCGGCTTCGAGCTCTTGGGTCAGCTCTTGCGTGAGGCTGCGCAGCACGGCTTCCAGGGTGCCGCGCTGCTGCGCTCCGGAGGCCTCAAGGCCCAGCTGGCAGGACCGCTCGCGCTGGACTGGTGCGGCCAGCGCCCCATAGACGGTCATAAGGCCGGCGGCCGGCGGGAAAAATACGGCACCGATGCCGAGCTGCGCCGCGACCTCGGCCGCCAACATCCCGGCCGCGGCGCCGTACCCCAAAAGCGGCAGCTCCGCCGGATCGCGGCCGCGCTGGACCGAGACCGCCCACACGGCATCGACCAGCGCTGCGGTCGCGGCCGCGACTACCGCGGCCGCAGCCTGCGCGGCATCGAGCTGCAGCTCGGCACCGAGCCGGTTCAGCCGCTCCTGCGCCGCCGCCAGGTCGAGCTCCGCCGCATGCGGCGCCGGCGCCCAGGCCCGTCCGGTAAAAAGCGCGGCATCCCACAGGCGCGCCGCACCCTCTTGCGCATCAAGCCCCGCACTCACACCCGGCGCGCCTTGGCGCGGGCGCGCAAACCGGGACTCGCCGCCTACCGCTTGCAGGGCGGCAGCGACCACCGGAACGCCGACCGGCAGACCGGCCAAGACGGCGCCGCTGGTCAGCGCCAGCGTGCCGTCACAGTACGCGGCAGCGCTCAAAAAGTCGCCGCTGCCAAGCATCAGGCAGCGCTGCACCCCAAGCGCTGCGGCGGCCTTATGAGCCCCCACAAGTCCGCTGGCGACATCCGCCAGCAGGCCGCGCAAGGCCGGCGGGTCGCAGCGTGCCGTACCATCCCCCTGGACGCGGCGCACTCGCCCGGGTCGCGGCAGCGCGGCACGCAGGGCCGCGGACTCAGCCGACTGCGCCACCGCGCCGGCGGCGGCGAGCACGGTGGCGCTGGCGCGCTCAAACTCCCCGTAGACCGGCAGCACCGCGCTAGAGAGCAGCACCGGCAGACCGAGCTCCGCCAAAGCTTGCGCGACCTGCTGCTCATGCTGGCCGTTGCGCGGGCTGTGAAGCAGCATGACGGCGATGGCGTCCGCTTGGGCCGCCTGCACCTTTTGCCGCAGCTCCATAAGCGCTTCCGGCTCTAGCGGCCTTACGACCGACCCATCGGCGGCGAGCCGCTCCGCAACCGCTACCCCGCCGCCGGCCGACCAAGCCGCCAGAAAAGCCTCCGTCGGGTCTTCGCGCAGCGCTTCGCCGCCGTCCTCCCGCGCATCGTACGCCGGCACGGAGGTCGTCTGCCGGCCGATGCGCAGCACATCGGTGAAGCCCTGGGTGGCGAGCAGCGCGACGCGCGGCAGCTTTTTGTAAAGGAGCGCCTGCGTGGTCGCGCTCGCGGTAAACGTCACCTCCAGCTCCGGCGGCGCGTGCCAGCCGGTGCTCGTGGCCAGGCGCAGCGCGGCGGCAAGGGCAGCCGGGCAGCGCTCGGTCAGCGGCAGCTCCGGCGCGTGGCGCAGCCGCTCGCTGAGCAGGCCGCCGTGCGGCAGCTGGCAGAGGACGGTGGTGACGCGGCCGTCGAAGTGAAGACCGATGCGCACAAAGGAGGGCACAGCCGACATGGCGGCGACTGTAGCAGAGGCCGGCCGCCGCGATCGCCCGCCGTGTTCCGGCCGCCGCCGCCGGACATAAAAAAATCCCCCTTGCCGTCGCCAGCAAGGGGGATTTTCACATCCCGTACTTTCTTTTAGGGACTAGCTACCCAATCGCAATCCCCAGGAGCTGCCGCAGCTCGAAGTACTGCGGCGAGATGGCGTACATCACGAGCTCCTTGATCTTGTCCTTGGGCATCATGCCGCCGACCGTCGTCGGCTCCGAGCCGATGAAGCGCGCGGCCAGGCTCAGGTCGTTGGCGATGATGAGGCCCGCCCGGTGCGAGGTCAGATCCACCGCCTGCGCCCACTTCGCCATGTCGAGCTGGCTCTTGGCCTGGAGGAAGCGCTGCACCACCATCTGCAGGTGCTCCGCCGCCGCCTGCGGCAGGAACTGCCGCATCGCCATGATGTACTGCTCGACCAGCTGGATCTTGTCCGGCGGAATGTTGAACTGCGGCGCGACGAGGCGGATGGCCGCCATGATCGCCACCGACAGCTCGGTGTTGGTCTGGATGACCTGCCGCAGGTAGTGCTCCGGCCGCATCTTGGTAAGGAACAAGGCGATGGGGAACGCCAGGTCCTTATCGCTGCGTCCGGCGAGCATGCCCTGCCCGACGACGATCGACGGGATGAACTGCAGCTTCTCCTTGCAGTTGGCGACCTGCAGCTCGCCGGTCTGATCCGGACGGAAGAAGATCTCCAGATCCGAGGGCACGTTCAGCACCTGCATCACGTAGGTGAAGACCTTGCTGAACAGCGCCTGGTCGGTGGCCAGATCGCGGCGCTCCTTGCGCTTTAAGCCGAACTGCTTGTGCTCGCCGCTCTTCATCATGCCGACCGCCCGATAGACCGCGGCGTAGATGTTGCCGACGAAGCGGTCCTCGTCCGGGTGGTAGACGTACTTGTTCCACATCTCGTCGGTGAGCCGCGTCTTGGCGCGCACGAGGCCCTTGGACTTGTACTGCTCGAAGAACTGGCTCTCATCGGCGTCGGCGCGCTGCAGGTAGGTGAGCGCCGAGCACATGCACCAGGCCTTGTCGTACTGGCGCGAGTCCATGTAGATGCGACGCAGCGCCTTGTACGACTCGATCTTGTACGGGTCCTTCTCGATGAGGAACATCTGTTCCTTCACCGCCTTGTCGAGGAAGTCGGGCCCGCCGACGATGTAGAGCTCAGCCAGGATCTCGTGCCGCTTGAGGTTGTCCGGCTCCATCTGCGTCGCCACCTCGAAGGTCTGGATGGCGGCGTTGATGTCGCGGAGCCGCGACCGGTAGATCTCGCCCAGGGCATGCCACAGCGCGATGGTCACCGCTTCCTGCCCGGTCTTGGGCATGCGCTTGATCATCTTGCGGTAGTTGCGCTCCTGCGCCTTCCAGTCCTTGCGGTTCGTACAGATCTTGTCGATCGCCTCGAACGGCTTGAGGTAGGTCTGGAACTCCGCCGCCGGGATGACCTCCGGCTTCTCGAAGTACGAGTCCAGGGCCTGGTTGAACTGCTCGATCGCCTCGTCGGTCGACTTGAGCGCGTCGCGGTAGATGACGCCGGCGGTGTAGTAGAACTTGCCGCGGCGGCGAGGATCGCGCTCGATGCTGGCCAGGCGGCCGAGGATCTCGATCGCCTTTTTCCACTGCTCGGTCTTGGTGTAAAGGTCCAGGACCTTGTGCAGGACGACGTGGCTCTCGGGCTTGAGCTCGACCGCCTCCAGGAAGCTGGCAATCGCTTTCTGGTAGTTCTGCAGCTTGTCGCTGTACATCTCCGCCATCTCGCAGTGGAGCTTGAACTTCTCATCCACTTCGGCGACGGGGAGCAGCGAGCGCTTGGCGGTGATGACCGCTTCCCAGTCGTTCTGGCTGGTCTGCAGGTCGATGACCGCAAGCAGCGTCGCACGGTGGTTGGGATCGATCTCCAAGGCCTTCTCAAACATGTTGAGGGCCTTCTTCTTCTCACCCTGGCGCAGCTTGATGATGCCGAGGCGATAGAAGATATCGACGACCTCGCTGTCCTTCTGGGCCTCGCGGTGGTGTACGAGCACCGTCTGGTACAGCTTGAACGCGCCTTCCCAGTCCTCCAGCCGGTAGAGCAGCCCGGCCCGGCCGAGCAGGGTCTGCAGCGACGTGCTGTCCAGGTCGTACGCGCCCTTGTAGTACTTGAGCGCCTTCTCGCTGTTACCCAGCGAGTCGGCGGTCTTGGCCAGGCGGTAGTACAGCCCGTTGAGGTCCTTGGTGTCGCGGCGGTCGGCCTTGCGCACCAGCATGTCGAGGATCGGCTCCAGCTCCTTCCAGCGCTGCTCGCGGAAGTACAGATCCGCCAGCGGCTCGGCCGCTCCGACGTGCTCGGGATCGAGCGCGATGACGCGGGCGAGGAACCCGGCGCCGCCTTGCTCGTCGTCCAGACGCTCGCGGAAGATCGTGCCGATCTCGTAGAGCATCTTGACCTTCTCCAGCGGATTGGGCAGCTGCTCCTCGGCGCGGATCATGAGCTGCGCTGCCTTGAGCCAGTCGCCGCGACCCTTGTACAGGGCGATGAGCTTGAGCATCGCCGGCACGAAGTTCGGATCGAGCGAGAGCGCCTCGAGGAATCGACCCTCCGCCGTGTCCTGATCCTGCAGCCGGTCCTCGTACAGAGCACCGATGCGGGTGTGCAGCTCGACGCGCTGGCGACGGTCGGCGACCAGGGTCACAAGGTGCGACAGCGTGTCGATGGCGCGGTTCCAGTCCTCGACCTTCTCGTACAGGCGTCCCAGGGCAATGAGCGCGTTCTGGTGGTTCGGGTCGACCGACAGGATGTCGCTGTACGACTCGATGGCGCGGTCGAGGTCCTTGATCTCGTTCTCGTAGACCTCGCCCATGAGGGCGTACAGGTTCATCCGCTCATTGGACTCGCCCACCGCCATGATGTGGCGACGGTAGGTGTCCACGAGCTCAGCCCACTGCCGCTGCATGCGGTACAGCCGCTCGAGCTGCTTGAGCGACGGCTCATGCCGCTCGTTGATGCTCAGGACCTTCTCGAACGACTCCGCCGCCTTGTCGATCTTGCGGAACAGGTTCTCGAACGCCGCCGCCAAGCGCTCGAACAGGCTGATGCGCTCGTCGTCGGTGTTTACGACATCGAGCTGCAGGTCGAGGATGCGCAGGTAGTTGTCGTTCTGCGCCGTCTTCGAGTACAGCTCCTCCAGGGCCCGCATCGCCCGGAGATTGACCGGATCGATCTCCAGAATCTCCTTGTGGCTGACGATCGCCTTGATCGGATCGTTGAGGCGCTGATCGTACAGCTCGCCGATGCGGCGCTTGAGGACCACGACCTTGTCGGTGTCATCGATGTTCTTGGCCTTGCGCCCAAGGATTTCGATGAGCTCGCTCCACTGCTGGCCGGCGGTGTACAGCCGCTCCAGCGCATCCAGGGCCGGCATGCTCGTCGGATCGGCCGTGATCGCCCGGCGGTGCGAGGCGATCGCCTGCGCCGCGTTGGCGAGCTGGTTCTCATACAGCGCCGCCAGATCGAGCAGCAGCTCGACCTTCTTCGGCGCGTCGTCCTCGATGTTGCTGTGGTGCTCAAGGACCTGCACCAGCTCCGGCCACTGCTGCGTCTTTCTGTAGCAGTCGGCGAGGTTGGTGAGCGCCTCCTTGTGGTTCGGATCGATCGCCAGGGCCTGCTGCTGCGAGGCGATGGCGTAGTCGATGCGGCCCAGGTGCTCGTTGTACCAGCGGCCGATCTTGACCCACAGGTCGGCGCGCGCCTTGAGGTCCGGCAGCTGCGGGACCATCTGCGTGTACTCGCCGAGAAGGTCCGCCCACTTGTTGGCCAGCGACGCCAACCGCTCCAGCTCACGCGCCGTCGAGTCGATCGAGAAGTCCTCGCGGAACGCCGCCTGAAGGACCACGAACGCGCTCTCGCGGTCGTTCATGTTGTCTTCGTAGATGCGGGCGATCGCCTGGTAGATCTCGATGCGGTTCTGCGGCGTGTTGTCGGGGAACTCGACGCGCGCCAGGAGCAGCTCGGACAGCGGCGTCCACATCGACCGCATGCGGTAGATGTTCTCCACCTGCGTCGAGGCGGTCTTGTTGTACTTGTCCATCTGCAGGACGCGCTCGAACGCATCCGCCGCCGCCGGGAGGTCGTTGACCTTGTCCTCCCAGATGTTGCCGACCTTCAGAAGCTCGGCGATCTTGTCGCCGGGGTTCTCTAGGATCTTGACGCGCTTCTCGATGACATCGACGGCGTCCTCCCAGCGCGCTTCCTCCATGAACAGGTCTTCCAAGGCCTTGAGCGCCCGGAAGTCCTTCTTGTTGTACTCAAAGACCTTGCGCCACGACTCGATGGCGTCGGTCGGCCGCATGAGCTGCTCGGCGTACAGCTTGCCGAGCTCGGCGTACGCTTCGCGGATCTCATCGACGCCCATGTTCGACAGCTGGCCGGCCTCGATGAGGCGGTGCAGGGTGTCGACCAGGTCGTCGGGCTGCTGCAGCTGACGGTACAGCTGGGCAATCGCCCGCAGCGCATCGACGTCGCGGGTGTCGATCTGCAGCACTTCCTGCCAGGCGTCGAGCGACTCGCGCTCGCGCTCCAGCTTCTGGCTCCAGATCTGGCCCAGGCGCTTGTACAGCGGGATGCGCTCCTCGGGCACCTCGGTGATGCGCACCGTGCGCTCAAGGACGTCGACCAGCTCGCGCCACATCTGCGCCGACTCGTAGAGCACCGACAGCGCGGTGAGCGCCATCGGGTCCTCGCCGCGCAGGTCGATGACCTTGTTCCACAGCTCGATGGACTTGTCGCGCTGCTGCAGGGCGTCGCTGGCGATGCGCGCCATGCGGGCGTAGCAGTCGGCCATGCTCTCATCGCCGCTGGCGATATCGACCATCTTCTCGTAGACCGTGAAAAGCTCCGGCCACTGCTCGCCGCGGAAGTAGATGCGCTCCAGGGCTTCCAGCGCCTTGCCGTTGCGCGAGTCGTTCTCGAGGATGGCGTTATAGCACTCGATGGCCCGCTTGGGGTCATCCAGGGCGTCGGTGTAGACCAGGCCGAGGCGGAAGTACAGCTCGACGATCTCGTCGGGATCGCCGATGACCTGGATGCGCCGGCGCAGGATGTCGGCAAGCTCCGGCCACATCGAGGTCTGGGCGTAGATGCGGTCGAGCGCCGCCAGCGCGTCGGCATCGCGCGGGTCGATGGCGAGCACGCGAATGTGCGCTTCCTCGGCCCGCTGGACATCGCGCAGCTCGAACTCGTACACGCGGGCGATCTTGAGCAGCAGGTGCCGCTGGATCTGCGGGTCGCGCTGCGCCTGATCCCCCTGCAGGGTGTCGCCGTAGACGCCGACGAGCTCCTCCCACGAGCGGACGATCTTGGCCAGCCGCTCGACCTCTTCGCCGGCGAGCTCGGAGGTCGGGGCCTCGTTGACCGCCCGGCACCACCACTGGAACGCCGCGACTTGATCGACCAGCTTGTGCTCGCAGATCTCGGCGATGCGCTGGATGAGCGACTGCCGCTCGTTGGCATCGGTCAGCTTCTCCAGCTGGACCTCGTGGATCTTGACCAGCTTCTCCCACTGCTCGGCGACGCGGTACAGCGGCTCGAGAATTCCGGCGATCTCGATCGGCCGCGTGCCCTCGGCGAAGAGCAGCTCCAGGGCCTGCAGCGTCGGGCCGTGGCCCGGATCGCTCGTGAGGATCTCGCGGTAGACCTCGATCGCGTTATCGACATCGCGCAGCGACTGCTCATAAAGCTGCCCGAGGCGGAACTGCAGGGCGACGATCTCCGCATCGCTGTTGGCGAGTCGGATCTCGCGCCGCAGGATCTCGGCGAGATCCGCCCAGTGCTGGCCGCGCTCATAGAGCCGGTCCAGGGCCAGGATGGCCTGCGAGTTATCCGGCTCGACCTCCAGCACGCGGCGGAAGGTGATGATCGCCTTGGGCTCGGTCTGCATCTCCTCTTCGTAGACGCGGGCGACGCGCAGCAGCATCTCCACCTGCTGCGGGATGTCCATCATCTTGGTGATCTCGGACTCGTACAGGGCCCCGAGCTCCGGCCACGCCTTGGTCGTCTCGGCGAGACGCTCCAGGTTGAGCAGCGAGTCGCTGTTCTGCGCGTCCAGGCGCAGGGCGCGGCTGAAGGCCTCGAACGCCTCCATGTTGCGCTCCAGCTGCCGCTCGTAGTAGCCGGCAATGCGGTGGAGCAGCTCCACCTTGCGCAGCGGATCCTCGGCGTGCTTGACCATCACCTCCAGAACGTCGATGAGCTTCTCCCACTCACCGGCGGTCTCGAAGACCGGCTCCAGCACCTGCGCCGCCAGCACCGGCTCCTCCGCCCCGTGGACGATGCCGTCCAGGGCGCGCAGCGTCGGCTCGTGGCCGCCGTCGATCTCCAGCGCCTCGCGGTAGCTCTCGACCGACCGCACCATGTCCTTGAGCTGGGTCTCGAACAGCTTGCCGATGCGGTGCTTGAAGACCACCGTCTCGGCGGAGGTCTGCGACAGCTCGACCTCGCGCTCGAGGATCTGCAACAGGTCATACCAGCGCTCGGCCGTGCCGTAGAGCCGATCGAGGGCCTGGATCGCCTGCTGATCCGTCGGGTCGAGATCGAGGATGCCGTTGTAGGTCTCGATCGCGTGCTCGATGTCGTGCAGCTCGTGGTCGTAGACCTCGCCCATCTGGAACAGGATGCGCTTCTTGTCGTCGGAGGTCTTGGCCAGCTCGACCTGACGGGCGTAGATGTCCTTGAGATCGCCCCAGCGCTTGAGGTTGATAAACAGCTGCTCCAGCGCGGCGATGGCGACGCCGTCTTCGGCATCCTGCTCCAGGACGCCCTTATAGACCTCGATCGCCTTGTCGGGGTTCTCCAGAACCTCGACGTAGAGGCGAGCGGCCTTGAAGTACAGCTCTTTTTTCTCACTGAGCTCGGTGACGATGTCGACCTTGGTCAGCACGACCTCGACGAGCTTCTGGTGGCTGTCGGTGCGCAGGTACAGGTGTTCCAGCGCGTTGGCGGCTGGCAGGTTGGTGGTATCGACGGCGAGCACCTTGTGGTAGGCGGCGGCCGCCTGATCGTTGTCGCCCAGGTTCGACTCGTAGATCTGGGCGATGCGGGTCCACAGGTGGACCTGCAGCTCCATGTCGTGGCCGGCCACGCCGACGACCTCGGCGTACAGGGCGACCAGGTCCTGCCAGCGCTCCAGCTGCCGCGCCAGGCGCTCCAGCTGCTTCTGCGTGTCGTCGCGCGTCGGGTCTTCGCGCAGCGCCCGCGCGTGGGTGAGGAACGCCTGCACGCCGTTCTCGCCGCCCTCTTCGTACAGGCGCGCGATCTCGTGCAACAGCTCGATCTTGCGAATCGGATCGAGCGAGTGGCGGACCATGATCTCGTACACCTCGACGAGCTTGGCCCAGTCGGAGCGGTGCTTGTAGATGGGCTCCAAGATCGTCGCGACGTTGAGCTCGTGATCCGGCAGGCGGATGAGGTTCTCCAGCGCCGCCGTCGCCGCCTCGTTCATCGGGTCGAGCTCCAGGACCTGGCGGTAGGTGTCCACCGCGGCCCCGATCTCGGCCAGCTTGGTCTCGCGCAGGGCGGCCAGGCGGACCAAGAGCTCGACGGTCTCATTCTGATCCTGGGTCAGATCGAGCTGACGCTGCAGGTTCTCACTGAGATCCGTCCACATGCTCTGCTGCAGGTACAGCCGATCGAGCGAGCGCAGCGCCGAAAGGTTGCTCGGATCCTGGCCCAGGACCTCTTTGTAGGTCGCGATCGCCTGCTCGAAGTTGCCAAGCACTTCCTCCCACAGCTTGGCCATCTGGAAGAACATCCGCTCGCGGACCTCGGGCTCGTCGGCGAGCTCGACCTTCTTGCGGTATACGTCGAGGAGCTCGCTCCACTGCTTGTGGCGGATGTAGAGCCGCTCCAGCGCCTCCAGCGCCGTGATGTCCTGCGGATCGAGCGCCTGCGCCCGCTGGTAGAACTCGACGGCCTTGTCGCTCTTGCCAAGCTGCTCGTCGTACGCCGCGGCCACCCGCATCAAAAGTTCGCGGGTGAGCAGCGAGTCCATGCCGCCCTTCTCGATCGCCTCTTCGTACAGGCCGACGAGGTGGCTGAAGGCGCCAAGCTCCGCCGCCAGGCGCTCCAGCTCGGCGCGGCACTGTTCGTTGGACGGATCGACGCGGAAGCAGCGGCTGTAGGCGTCGAGCGCCTTCTCGCCGTTTTGCACCTGCTGCGCCCACAGCTCGCCGATGCGCATGAGCAGCGTCACCCGGTTGAGCGTCTCTTCGACCGCGGTGCGGGCCAGCTGGATCTCGTGCACGCCGATGAGGCGCAGCCACTCGCCGAGCTGCTCGTAGATCGGCTGCAGGATGCCGGCGGCATCGAGCTGGAACTGCGCATCGTCCAGGCGCCGCTCCAGGGCCTCGCGCGCGCCCTGATGGGCCGGCATCGCCTCCATGATCTCGCGGTAGCAGTCGATCGCGCCCGGCACGTCCGCGAGGTGCTGCTCGCGAATCTGACCGAGGCGGAACTTGAGATCGACGATCGCCGCGGTGTCGGCCGGATCGACAAGCTCCAGCTCACGCGGGATCGTCGCCTGCAGCTCCGCCCACTGCGCCGTCGCGGTGTAGATGCGGTCGAGCGCCTGCCACGCCGACAGCTCGTTTTCGCCATCGACGCCGTCGAGGATCGCCTTGTACGCGCCCACCGCCAGCGCCGGATCGCGGATCTCGTTTTCGTACAGCTGGGCAATCTGGTAGCGGATGCCCTTCTGCCGCGCCGGATCCATCTCCAGCTCCAGCTTCTTCTGGTAGATGCCGAGCAGGTCGGGGTAGCGCGCGGTCTTCAGGTACAGCCGCTCCATCGCCTCCAGGGCGATGGCGTTGTTCTCGTCGATGGTGAGGATCTGACGGTTGGTCTCGATCGCCCGCGCCGCATCGTCGAGCTGCGTCTCATAGACGCTGGCGACGACTAGGAGCACCGGCAGCGCGTCGATGCGGTCGCTGTACTTGGGCGCCGCGTCCTCATAGGCCTTGACCAGCTGCGGGTAGCCGCCGGTCTCCGCCGCCAGCCGCTCCAGCTCCGTGCGCAGCCAGTCGGGGCGGTAGTCCTCGGCGAACGCCCGCAGGTACCAGGCGTAAGCGGTGCCCTTGTCCTTGAGCGCGGTCTCGGTAAGCTCGGCGAGCCGGCGGATGCGCTCCACGCGCGTGTCCACGTCCTCGGTGTGCGACAGCTGGATCTCGAGCACGCCGGCGAGCTTCTTGGCGTCCTTGGCCCCTTCGTACAGCGGGATCAGCGACTCGGCGGCGGTGAGGTTCTTGCCGTCGAGCTTGAGCACGCTCTCGAACGCCCGCATGGCGCGGTCGGCCTTACCGAGCTTGTCGCGATACAGGACGGCGGTGCGGTTGTTGAGCAGGACCTTGTTGCTGTCGTCCTCGAGCTCGACCTGACGCTCGAAGGTGCGGATGAGCTCATCGTACTTGTTCTGGCGGGCGTAGAAGGCCTCCAGCTCGTCCCAGCTCTTCTGCTCGATGAACAGCTTCTTGATCGCGTCCTGGGCGCGGCGGTTCTCCGGATCGACGGTGAGGAGCTCTCGCCAGGCGTTGGTGGCGCGGGCGGCATCCTTGACGCGATCGGTGAACAGGACGCCGAGCTTCTGCAGCATCGCGACCTTCTTCGCCGTATCGGTGAACAGGCGGGCCTGCGTCTCGGAGACGTCGGCCAGCTTGTCCCACATCTTCTCGCGCTCATACAGCTTCTCAAGCTCGGCGAGCGCCTCGGTGTGCTCGGGGCTGGCCTCAAGGACCCGCTCCCACAGCTCGATCGAGACCACCGGCTTTTTCAGCTTCTCCGACGCCAGCTTGGCGATCTCGACGAACCGCTGGCCGCGCTCGACCGGGTTCTCGATGCGCGCGACCTCGCGCTGGTTGACGGCGATCAGCTTCTCCCAGTCGCGGCGCTTCTCGTAGTTGCCCTTGAGGTAGGCAATCGCCTCGGCGTTGGTGTCGTCCAGGGCCAGGACCTGCTCGTAGGCCTTGATCGCCTCGGCGACGTTGGAGAAGCGATCTTGGAACAGCTTGGCGACGCGGCCGTAGGTCACGACCTTGTCGGCCACGTCCTCGACCTGGGCGGCCTTTTTCTGCAGCGTCGCGATGAGATCCGGCCACCGCTTCATCTGCTCGTACTGGGCGGCCAGCGCGTCGAGGGCGCGCACGTTGCCCGGCTGCAGTCCGAGGATGGCGTTGAACGTGTTGACGACCTGCGAATCGATGCGCAGGCGGTCCTTGTAGAGCTCGACCAGCTCGAAGAGCTTTTCGACCTTCTCTTCGGTGCTGAGGTCGGGGATCTTGTCGACTTCTTCTTTGATCACGTCGGCCAGCGCGTTCCAGCGCTCGACCTGGCGCAGCACCCGGCCCAGGTTTTTGCGCGGGGCGCGGTGCGTCGGCGCGCTCGCCACCACCTTGCGCCAGGCGTCGATCGCCTTATCAACGCTGCTGCCCTCAAGGGCCTGCGCCGCCTCCATCATGCGGACGGTCGCCGTATCCAGCCCGGCCAGCTCGCCTTCGGGGGCGAGCTCCGGGGCCGGCGGCGCCTCTTCGACCGCAGGCGCTTCTTCGGCGGGGGGCGCCGCTTCTTCCGCCATCGCGGCCGGCTCGGCTTCCGGCTCCGCCGCGGCGGCCGGCTCTTCGGCAACCGCTTCGGCGGCTTGCTCCACCGGGGCGGCGGCTTCTTCGACCGCCGGCTCCACGGCTTGCTCCACCGGCGCTAAGGCTTCCGGCTCCGCCGCGGCGACCGGCTCTTCAGCAACCGCCTCGGGCGGTGCGGCCTCCTCCGGCGCAGCTTCCACCGGTGCGGCTTCCACCGGCGCGGCGGCCTCCACCGGCGCTTCTTCGGCCGGGGCCTCGACGCTCGGGTCGCCAAACTCGGCGATGAAGTTCTGCAGCTCTTCGTGCTCGGGGTATACGCGCTGCACTTCGGCGTAGTAGCCCTTGGCGCGCGCCGGATCGCCGGCATCGCGCCACGCCGCCCGCGCCGCCTGCACCATCAGGGCGCCGCGCTCCTCGTCGTTCATCGGCGCGAACGTCCCGAGCTCGGCATAGTTGAACAGCTGCGCCCACTCGCCCTTGGGAACAAGGATGTCGCGCAGCAAGCTGAACGCCGCCAGGTGCCCTGGCAGAACCTTGCCGGCCTCGCCCGCGCCGCGGTAGGTGAAGTTCAGGGCGCGGCCGTAAAAACGCGCCGCCCGCTCGCGGTCTTTCCACCGCAAGAGCCACATGTTGCCGATTTTCTTGGCCAGATCGATCTTGGCCTGGTCCCCGGTCAGCCCGTCGATCCGCTTGTCTTGCAGCGCGATGATCTCGTCGAAGCGGCCTTGCTCCGCGAGGATCTTCTCCAAGAGGAAGTTGGCCATCTCGTGCTGCGGCTGCAGGGTGACGACGGAGCGCAAGCACTCTTCGAACTGCGGATCGCTGCGGGCCTCGATATGGAAGATGCGCGCGGCGCGCAGCCAGACGCGGCTTGCCATATGCGGGTCGGTGTTCTGCAGTCGGCGCGCGCTCTCCATGAGCCGCTCGGCTTCCCCGAGCCAGTCCTCACGGTCGTAGCTGCACGCGGCCAGGGCATCGGCGACCTCGCTGTCGTCCGGCCAGTGACGCGCTGCGTTTTGCAGGTGCGGCATGGCGCGGTCGCGCTCCCGCGCATCAAGCAGAATCTCCCCGAGGAGCCGCTCCGCTTCTTTTTTGCGCTCAGGGTCGCTGCTGACCTTTATCTCCAGACCGAGGAGGGTGGCAACCATCTCCAGGTTGCCCATCTCGCGGTAGATAAGGCGCGCCCGCGTAAGTGCGCGCGTCTGCTGCGGGTTCTGCTTGAAAGCTTGCTGGTAGTGCGCCATGGCGCGGTCTTTGCGTAGAAAAAATTCTTCGCAGAGCTCACCCAGCTCGAAGAGGGCGGCGGCCTTGTTTTCCTTGCCCTCGATCCGCTCCGTCTCTTTCTCGAGATCCTCAAGCAATCCAGCCCAATTGCGCGCACTACGAAGCCGCTTCGCTACCTTTTCCCGAAGTTGCATGAGCAGGCCACCCTTATAGAGTTTCCAGGGGATATGGATGGTTGAAAGTCGCACCTTTTATACCACGCACGGCGACGGCGATCAAATGGAAACCGGCACAGCGCCGCAGGATTGAGGCGCCTTACGGCGCTTATTGGGGCGGCGAAAGTTGTGGGGCAGTTGCCCAATGTCCGCTCGGCGCGGGCGAGCGGGCGGCGAAATGCGGCGCGCATGGCGGTATTTAGGCCGAAAGCGGCGCCGATGCAGGGAAAGGTCCGGCATCGCTCCCTGCGAGCGCAGGATCGAAACAGGTAAGGCGGGAGAGGCTTAGGGAAGTTTCGCGAAGGGGCGAGGCGAGCTTTGGTTACAGCGTCCGCCGGGCTGCGCTAGATGCAGCCCGCGGGTCGGCGGTCTTACTGGGTCTCGAGCTGGCTCAGTGCGTCAGAAGCCGCCTTGGCCATCTCCGGCCCGCCGCGGCCGCCGAGCTGCTGGAAGCGCTTGAGCCAGTCCATGGCGTTTTTCTTGTCGTCCATGGCCTTGTACGTCATGCCGAGGTTGTAGACGGCCATGAACATGTCGTCCTTGAGCTCGTAGGCGCGGCGGTACTCTTTGACCGCCTCGTCGTACTGCTTGGTCTTCTGCAGCGCCACCCCGAGCCCGTAGTGGGCGTCGGCATCGGCGTCGTTGGCGAGCACCGCGTTTTGGAACACCTGCGCCGCTTCCTTGTCGTAGTCGAAGTCGAGGTACAGGTTGCCGAGGCGAATGTACGGCGGGATGAAGCGCGGGTTCACCTCGATGGCCTTGCGGAACGAGGCGTCGGCTTCCTTGAACTTCTCCATGAGCTCCAGGGAGACGCCGAGCCGGAAGTGCGCCTTATAGGCCTTGGGCTCGAGCTTGATGGTCTGCTCGAACTCCGCCTTGGCCTGATCGAATTTCTTGCTGTCGAGGTAGGCGCTGGCGAGCTCGTAGTGGTAGCTCGGGTTATCCGAGGCGTACTTCACCGCGCTCTCGAACGCGCCGGCCGCCTCTGCCGGCTTTTTCTGGTCTTTGTAGATGATGCCGAGGTTGTAGTAGGCCTGATCGTTGCTCGCGTCGAGCGAGATCGCCTGCTGCAGCTGGCTGATGGCGCGCTCGAAAAGCTTCTGGCGACCGGCCTCCACGCCTTGGTTCATCGCCTCGATTGACTTGTTGCGCTCCTGATTACAGCCAAGGAGAAGCAGACAAAACGCCCACCGCTTCAGGTTGTGCATGAAGATCCTCTTGCTTGTGCTTTTTGGCGACCGCGCGCCGGCAGCAGGGCCCTTGTCCTTGTCTCGTGCCGGCCTGCCGACCTGTCATTTGTCATCGGGCGCGCGCGCTTGCCGTAAAGTTCCGATGCCGATAGCCCGCGCTACGGTGGCACCGCGCTCTGCCGTATCATATTACGATCCAAGGCAGAGCGCAGCAGGTGATCGCGCGGGCCGCGCAGCAAAGTTCCGTTATCCGTCGATTCCGGCCGACTTTAAGACGAACGGATAGGTGACCACAACGATACCGCCACCTTGGGGCTTGGGGAACTCCCAGCGCCGCACCGACTGAGCGATGCACTGCTCCACGCCCACGTTGTTCATCGTCGAGGACTGCACGAGCGACGCCAGCACCGAGCCCTGCGCCGAAATAGTAAACTGCACCATGACGCGGCCCATGAGGTTCGGGCTCTTTACGAGCTCGCGCTCGTAGCAGAACTTCACCTCGTTGATGTGGCGGCGGATGATGCGGCGGATGATTTCCTTGTCGAGCGAGCCGCGCACTTCGGCCGTGCCGGGCACGACCTCGGGGGCGGAGGCGCGACGACCGCCGAGGCCGCCGGCGCCGCGGCCGTAGCCCGAGCCCGAGCCGCCGCCGCCGCCTTTGCCGATCGTGCCGAGGTTGCCAAGACCGATCGTGCCTTCCCCCGTGCCGCCGCCGCCGCGGCCGCTGCCGACCAGGCCCAGACCGCCGACGCCGTACGCCTCGCCGACTTCGGTCCCGACCAGACCCCCGAGCACGTCGGCGGCATCGGAGCCGAGCGCCGAGTCACGCCCGAACGCCGAAGCGAGGATCGAGCCCTGCTGGCTCTTGAGGATTCCGAGCACGCCCGCCTTCTGCGCCGCCTCGGTCGCCAGCTGCTTGGCCAGGTGCATGTCGGGGTTGTCCTTGGGACCTTTGAGGGCATAAAGGCCAGCTTTGTTCTTGGACTCTTTTTTGCCCATCTTGCCTTCTTCGTCTTTGTGCCGCTTGCCCTTGCCGCCCTGGTCGTCGTCGGTCTTTTTCTTCAGCCACTCCGGCAGCACTTCGTCTTTCTGCTCCGGGGGCTTTATGAGGAACTTGGCGAAGCGCTGATCGTTCATGAAGGCATCGAGCGCCAGCGACCGCGGATCCGGCGGCACCGAGAAGATGATGAGCAGGAACACCGCCATCGCGGCGAAGATCCCGGCGGTGTAGGACTGCGCGCCCCAGTCCACGCGCAGCGGCACCGGCATGCGCCGCGCCTTGTTCATCGAGATCACGTTGAACGTCGCCTCGCCCAGGCGCAGGTTGATGCGCGCCTCGTTGGCGATCGCCATCGCGTAGGTCCCGGAGATAAACCCCGGCCGCGCCTTGCCGCTCTGCACCGCCTCGGTGAGCGTGGTCACCTTGTCGCCCTCGCGCACGTCGCCGATCATCTGCGGCGTGAACAGCACCTCGTAATCGGTGCCGGTCGAGTGCAAAAGCGGTATCAGCCCCACCGGCAGGCCGGTGTCGAGGTTGAACGTCGCCTTGGGATCGGTGCCGATCGTGAAGTCTTTCTCGCCGCGCTCTTCGAACAGGCGGAACAGGCCCCACATGAGGGTGAGGATGCCGAAGCACAGGATCGCGCCGCTGACGATGTCGGTCGCCGGGTTTTCGCGCGGCATCTTGAACTCGTGATAGGGCTTGCCGGCGGCTTCCCAGGCGTCGCGGGCGTCGCGAATGTTGCCGACCTGGACGAAGGCGACGACGAAGATGATGAACGAGGCGAGCAGCGCCGCCGCGCCCAGACCCAAAAGGCCCTTGGTCGCCCCGGACACTTCGCCCAGGGCGGGGTTTTGGAACAGCCGCACCTCTTGCACCGCGTCCTCGAACATCGCCGAGACCTCGACGGCGCGGCTGCCGTCGCGCACTTCGATCTCTTCGGCGTGGTAGGCAAGCGGCGGCATCGCGTACATAGGCGCAGCGGCGGCGGCAGCCGGCAGCGGCGGGAACTGCGGCGGTGCGGCGGCGGCGGGCGGCGGC
>CALFML010000612.1 GCA_937879845.1 uncultured Myxococcales bacterium | reverse complement strand
GGGTTGGCCGCCGCGCGTGGAAGATCCTCCACAAGACAGGTATGTACTACCTGTGGATCGTCTTTACCTTCAGCTACCTCGGACGCGCGCACGCTCCCGCCTACGCGGGGCTTTTGCTGCTGCTTTTCTTGGCTCTAGGAATGCGTCTCGCCGCCGCGAACCGACGGCGGCAGCGGCGGCTTACGCGCCTGCCGGCAAGCTAGGGCGGGAATCAAACTGCGGGCTTGGCACCGATGAACGCACTTTTATTATTCACCGGCCACTCCATATAGTGCGGACCGCGACGAAAGGCCTGGATCCTCTCCAGCGCCAAGAACCGCTCGACGTAGGCAAGGAGCATCGCGTGCCGCTCCATCGCCTGCGGCAGCACAAGGCGTATCTGGTCGAGGTGTTCGGCGAGGAAAAAGTCGGCGTAGCTCAAGCGCTCTCCGGCACACAGCGGCTGGCCGGCGGCAAAATGCTGCTCAAACGCTGCCAGTAGGGGGGCTATATTCTGCGCCACCGCGCGGTCGACGTCCGCTTTTGAGCGGCTGCCATAGCAGCAGTTGGTAAATGCGTTCCGCAAGTCCATGGCCACATGCGCCAGCACATCCACCTGATGATCGCCGTGACCAAGATCACAACCATCGCGCACGCCATGCCGCGCCGCAATGTAGCGTAGAATCGGCAGCGTTTGCACGATCTTGGCGTGGTCGTCTATGTAATAAGGCAAGTTGGGAAAGGCCAGCCCCAGGCTGAACTTCTTATCCAGCCAGGCAGCTGCCGAAAGCCCTGGCGGGTCGCCCTGCTCATAGTGGACCTCGACGAAAGGAACCTCACAGTAATGAAGAAGCATGCGGATCGCCGCCGCCAGTCCGCGAATGTTCCAGTATCCAAGCTGCGGGGTCATGATTCTCCATTATCTGCTGGCGCTGAAAACTCGCTAATTCTTTTCTTGATAGAATTTTTGCAGTGTATCATGTACTGCCTATGGACAGGGAACGGACAAGAATAGATCTGGGCCTGGCTGGTAATGACGTTTGAAGACCGAATTGCAGTTCTTTCGACGATCGCGATCCCCATCTGGATCATTGACTATGTCAACCAGAAGATGCTCTGGGGGAACCCCAAGGCGCTCGAGCTCTGGGGAGCGGCGGATCTAGCGGAGCTGACGCAGCGGGACTTTACCCGCGCCTCCGAAGCAGTACGGACGCGGCAGCTCACGACTCAGGCACTGATAGAGGCAGGCGGGTCAGAGACACGGCTTCTCACGCTCTATCCCCAGGGCCATGTGCCGGTCACCGCGCGATGCAATATCTCCGGCTTCAAGCTTGATGATGGCCGCATCGTGGCGCTGACCCAGGCCTTTGATACCGCGGTCGCCATCGATCCGGAACAGCTTCGCGGGGTCGAAGCAATTCGTCGCATATGGGCCATCGTCACGCTGCTGGATGAAGCCGGCGGGGTGCTGATGCAGAACCCCGCCGGCGTGCGGGCGTTCGGTCCTGCGTCGGCGTTTCACAAGTGGTTCGTAGACCCTGAGATTGCGCGGGCGATTGATACTGCCGTACGCGCTGAACATATCTTCCGCGAGGAAGTGCAGGTCCACACGATAACCGGCCTGCGCTGGCATACTGTGGAGGCGCATCGCTCCGTGGATCCGGTGACCGGCCGGCCAGCGACGCTGCTGCTGCAGGTGGATACAAGCGACAGCCGAGAGATCCGGCTCACCATGGAGAGGCAGGCGCAGCAGATCCAAGCGCTATCGGTGCCGATCCTCGACGTCGGGCACAGCGTGCTGGCGGTGCCGCTTATCGGCGCGCTCGATGAAGCGCGCAGTGACGCCCTTGCGACTCGACTCCTGCCTGAGGTGGCCGAGCGCCGCGCCAGCACGGTGATTCTTGATCTGACCGGCGTGGACACGCTGGCCGCAGTAGGCGCCGAGGCGCTGATGAAGGTAGCGCGCGCGCTGCAGCTGCTTGGGGCGCGGCCCATCCTCACCGGGATCCGACCGGCGCTCGCGGAGCTGCTGGTGCAACGCGGGGTGGACCTGGGAGGAATCCTGACGCTGCGCAGCTTGTATGAGGGGTTGGCGCGAAGCCGCACCGTATAGCTCCCGATCGTCGCTCGATTAGCCGGCAAGGGCGGGCGACGTCCTACGGTACAATATCCTGGTGATGCGACCAGGGAGCGGCAGACCGGTTCGAAGGCAGCCGGGGGTAAGGTGCGTGGAGCGGCTCGCCGTCCTGCTGCTAGTCTGCTGGCGGCTCACCCCGGCGCACGCGGACACGCAGGGCTTCCGCCTGCTCTACAGTCGCGGGGAGGCGACGCACGGCTGCCCGGAGGAAACAACGCTCCGCGAGTCGGCGGCCGCGCGCCTTGGCTACGATCCATTCCGCGCCGACGCTCCGGGCGCGGTGTCGGCGGTACTGACGCGCGGGCCGCATGGCCTGCGCGCGGTGGTCGAGCTTCGCGATCCGAGCGGGCAGGTCACCGGCTCGCGGCTGCTCACCACGGCGCGCAACGACTGCCAGGAGCTCGCATCGGCAATGGTCCTGGCCATCTGCATCGCCGTTGATCCCTTCGTGCTGACCCGTCCAGCCCCGGCA
>CALFML010000611.1 GCA_937879845.1 uncultured Myxococcales bacterium | reverse complement strand
GTTCAGACGTGTGCTCTTCCGATCTCCCGAGGTCGCGTCCGCGCAGGCCCGCCTCGGGCAGGAGCTTGAGCGCACCGAGCTTCTGCAGCTGCTGCGCCGCATTCAGCCCGAGACTGAGCTGGATCTCGCCGCGGTCGCGCTGTTTCTGCTCTCGCTGCCCGAGCCGGTATTTCGCTGTCTGGCGCCGCCGCTGCGTGCGCAGATGGCGGCGCTCCAGCGACCGGAGCAACTCCCCGCAGCGGTGCGCGAACAGGCCGCGTACCTACGTGCGCAGGCCGAGGCGCTTGAGGAGTCCAGCCGCTGCGCTCCGCAGTCGAGTCTATCTGCCGCGCATTCAGAAAATCCGATTTCGGTACAGGAGAAGAAACGATGCTAGTCCTAGCACTCCCATCGCGAAGCGCTCGGCGGCCGCGCGCCCAAGGTTGTCAGGGCTAAGGCTCTGCCGCGCCGCTAGGCCTGTCTATCCAGAGACCTTTGGGGACTCGCCAGCGTCTGCAGCCGCTGCTCGACTTGCTCCAGATGCGGCAGCTCTTTTCCCCACGGCGCTCCAATTCCAGCGCCACCCGGCGGTTATGCGGATCGACTTGCTCATACCGGTGCGCCGCTCCTGGGTGGCTTGTGACAATGTCGTAAGAAGGATAGGATCATTTTATGAGATATTCGTCTTTTACATCAGCCCGTGCAACGTGGGCCATTGAATTGTCTTTGTTAGTCTTAGGAGGAACGCTACTGGTACCGATGCTTGCCCGGGCGCAAGGCGCATCAAATGCCATCGGGGAAGCTATGAAGATCGCGGCTCTTTTCGCCCTTCTAGTGCTCGGCATAGTGGCTGGATTTGTTTACTTGGTCATCGGAAGAATACGTGCGATCTCTCGGCAAGGGTCTTCGCAGCGACTGGACAAGAAGGTCGATCCGGCGCCAGCCCAACACTCAACGCCGAGCAGAGTGGGACGGAGCCTCTCCGGAGCCCGTGCAGATGCCGGCGCAGAGTCTGCAGATTCACCACGGACGTAAACAGCCTGGTTTACCATTCAGCTACGGCAGCCATTTCAGCGCCGGCGGCAAGCTTTGCTCACTCATTCCCCGGACGCGCTTGGCAAGGTGCGTCGAGAAAACAAGGCCCTGGAGCCCGGGCTTGCCGCGGCGGCGACCCGCTCAGGCGTCAAAGCCGGTGGACTCGGCCGCTTCACGCCAGGCAGCGAGCTCGCTTGCGACCGCGCGGTTCTTGTCTTCGATACGCTGGACCGCGTCCTTCCCAATCGGTAGACGGAGCGGCGGCTTCTCGACCGCGGCAACCGTGAGGACGAGCTGGGCCAGCTTGGCCGGGTCGCCGGGCTGCTGTTTGCTGTGCCCGGCGGCGAAGGTGCGCATGCGGCCGACGGTCTCGGCGTAGTCCGAGAGCTCGCGGCGGACCTTGCGGAGCGATGAGCCGCCCTCTAGGAAGTCGGTGCAGAAGAAGCCCGGCTCGATGACCGTGGCGTGGATGCCGAGCGGCGCCAGCTCCAGGGCAAGCGCCTCCGTGAGCTATCCAAGCCGCGCCCACTTGCCGCTGCGCGTACGCTCATTCCTGACTTATTTTCAGCAGATGAATCGCCAAGCCTAGCGAGGGATACTCGACCCAGATTTGTCTTCGCGCAAGCTGATTATAAGGAAGGTCCCGCTAATCGTTCCGCACCGAAGTCCGTAGTTTGCCAGCACTTCATCCCGCCGCGGAACGGTTTTCTTGATCTTCTCTGTCGATCGTTACCTTGTCGGGCTTGAGATCACGATGGATAATCCCGCGGCCGTGGGCGGCGCCGACGGCGCTTGCCACCTGGGCTAATAGGTGCGCGGTCCGCCCCGCGGTAAGGCCCCCCTGCTTGATGAGAGTGGAGAGCGGCTTGCCATCCAGAAACTCCATGGCGATGAAGCACGTCCCCTGGGCGGTGGTGCCGGCGTCGAATATCTTGACGATGTTGGGATGGGCGATGGTGCTTGCGGCGTTGGCTTCGCTGGTGAAGCGGCGCTGGATCTCCGGATCGGCGGAGTGGAGCGAGTGCAGGACCTTGACGGCGGCGCGATGACCGGCGATGGCGACGTGATGTGCCTCATAGACGACGCCGAAGCCGCCGCGGGCCAGGGGCCGGCTGATGCGCCATTTGCCCAGCACTTTGCCCACAAGCTCGGCTTCAGCGGCTGGAGGCGTATTAGACATGGTCGTTTGACATAGTAGCGAAAAAGGGGCTCCTCGTCCGCCCTGTGGATGCGAATGCGGCTGCGATTACGCCGGACGCCCGCGTTGACGCTGCCATCGCCACTACATGACCCCCTCTCCGCTCCTATCTCCTCACACCGTCTGCCAGACCGCAAAGCCGCAGCGGGCGAGCCGAGTTTCCCATTTGCGGCGAAATTAATAGTAATGTCCGACCATGCGTCGCGCTCTTATCGCATGTGTGATGGTTCTTGCGTGCAACCGCAAAGCCGCGGACAAGCCCTCCGCTCCGCCGCGACCGCCGGATGCCGCCCAGCCGGCGCCGCCCCCGCCGCCGCCGTCCGACACCGAGGTCGCCGCCAAGCTCGTACCGGTGGAAGCGCCGGCGCGCAAGCTGTGGACCACGCAGCTCGATGATGCCGCCACCTTCGATGCCTACTCCGAGCAGCTCGGCAGCGAAAAGTTCGCCAAGTTCGTGATCGATCTGAAGAGCGACGCCATCTACTACTTCGACGTCAACGTCTACAAGGTTCACAAGGACTTCATCTTCCAAGAGCTCTACAAGACCCCCAAAACCAAGGCGGCGGTGCGCGTATTTGACAAGAACTATGGCGCCAAGAAGACCGATTTCCTGATGTGCTATCTCGTCCACCACTTGGCCGCCGACGTGTGGACGTTCGCATTCTGGGATGGGGATCTGGCGACGGCGGAGCACGTCCGGCACGCCTACAGGAGGATGAAGGAGACTTTCTATCAGGGCGACCTGGTCAAGTTCCGTCCCGATTCGCCTTATCAGGAGAAGGTCGCCAAGCAGCTGACCGATGTACCCGTCATTGAGAACGATCAAATCTATCAGGCCACGGACTACGTAGCGTTTAATCCCGGCACCGCGGTTGGGACCCTGCGGCTTCTCCCCGCCAATGTGCCGGCCGCCGAGCTGACTTTCGATCCGGGCGATATCGTCGTCCTGCACACGCCGCTCGCCGACATAACGCCGGTGGCGGGAATCATCTCGGAACAGTTCTCCACGCCCTTGTCGCATGTCAGCCTGCGCGCCCATGCCTGGGGGATTCCGAGCATCGGCTTGCGGGCGGCGGAGCAGAAGCTTGAGCCGTTCGACGGCGCGCAGGTCTACTTCGAAGCCCGCGGCAGCGACTACACGATCCGCGCCGCCACGGATGAGGAGCTGGAGGCGCAAAAGCAGAAGTCGCAGCGCCACGTGAGCATTCCGGCGGCGGATTTTGCGGTCACCCGGCTGGCGACGCTAAATGAGATGACCGCAAAGGATGTCGTCGCCTATGGCACCAAGGCCGCGAACCTCGGTGAGATCGTCGCCGCGCATCTGACCGGCTTCGACGTGCCGCCCGGCTTCGGGGTTCCGTTTTCCTATTACCGGGCGCACCTGCAGGCAAACGGCATCGACCGCAAGATCGCCGCGATGTTCGCCGATCCCGATTTCGAGCGGGAGCCGAGCGTGCGCAAGCAGCGGCTTGCGAGCATCCGCCAGGCGATCGTCGAAGCGCCGATCTCCGCCGAGCTGCAGCAAAAAATCGACGAGTCCCTTAAAGCGCTCCCCGGTTCCGAGGGCGGCGTGTTCGTCCGCAGCTCGACCAATGCCGAAGATCTCCCCGATTTCAACGGCGCCGGTCTTTACGATACAGTACCAAACCTACACGGCACCGAGGCGGTTCTGGGAGCGGTCAAGCAAGTCTGGGGCAGCGCCTGGAACTACGCGGCGTATGAGGACCGAAAGCGCGCCGGCATCGATCATGAGAAGGTCTGCGGCGGCTCCTTTGTCCAGGTCGGAGTACCGGCCACCGCCGCCGGAGTCCTAGTCACCCAGCATCCTACCGATCCGATGGATCAAAAAAATTACACGATCAACGCCAAGAGCGGCCTGGGGATGGCGGTCGTCGATGGTAAGAAGGTTCCAGAGACGTTGATCGTCAGCTGGTACAATCACGGCATCCGCGTGCTCAGCCGCTCTGCCGAGGACACGATGCTTGTGTTCGACAGCAAAGGCGGCGTGCGCGAGGTCGAAAACCCGAACAAGGGGAAGTCGGTTCTAAGCAACGCCATGGCGATCGCGCTGGCCGATACGGCGCGGAAGCTGACGCGCCTTTTCAAGAACAACCGTCTCGATATCGAGTGGGTGTATGCCGGGGAGAAGCTGTACATCGTGCAGACTCGGCCGCTCGTGCGGTGACAGGCTGCCCCGGAGCGGCGGCCGTCAGGACAGCGGCGGCCGATCTGCGTCCGGGTCGGACAAGTGCTCGGCCGCCAGCTCTTGTAGACGAACATGCGTCGGCACTTTTTCCAGAAAGCTGAGGCGAATCAGGGGATCCGCGATCGCGTCGGCGCGCCGCCGGAGCTGCTGGAGCGCGGCGTGAAGCTCATCGCGTAGCTGGCGTCGCGCACGAGCGAGTGGCGGAACCGGAACGAGACGGTG
>CALFML010000610.1 GCA_937879845.1 uncultured Myxococcales bacterium | reverse complement strand
CGTAGCCCTGGTACTCATCGACCGAAACGGTCAAGGTCAGCATGTCGGAGTTCTGGGCGATGAAGCGCTCAAGACCCTTGGCCAGCTTCTCGCGCAGCTTTTTGACCGTCAGACCCGCCGCCGCCACCTGACCGAGCAGCGGGACCTGAATCGTTCCGTCCGGCAAAACGCGCGTCCGCCCCGAGACATCGGGGTTTTTCCACTGCCGCACCTCGACGATGTCGCCGGGTCCGAGCACGTACTCTTGCTGCGTCGGATCGACCTCGCTGCGGTAGTCGTACTTGAGCGCCGGCTGACAACCTGCGTTGAACATCCCAAGGCCAAGGCCAAGGCCCAGCACCAGGCCAAGCCGAACCGCCAAATGTCGCCGAAAATCTGCCGCCAGCGTCATGGGGCAGCATGCTAGCACAGCCGCCAGCCGGTGTTGCCGCCGAGCCGCTTGCTGCTGTACCGAGCTGCCGCAACCCGCTGCCGCGGCTGCGGAAAGAACTGCTTGACAGTTGGCGCATGAATACGGCTAATTAGGCTCGGTAGGACCTTCTACGGACCTCTGCTGCGGCTTCTTTACCTCAAAGAAGTTTCAGAAGGGCAGAACCGGATAAAGCTGGGTCCCCTGAAAAATTGAAGATGCTCCAGCGAGGGTGGCGGAACTGGTAGACGCACTAGCTTGAGGTGCTAGCGAGTAACATCGTGGGGGTTCGAGTCCCCCCCCCCGCACAAAGAAATGCTCCGAGTCGTCTCGGAGCATTTTTGATTAGAGCGCTCAGGTCGTGAGGACTTGAGCCGCAAGATCCGGAGAGTCCGGACAGCGTCTGGTGGCAGTGAACCAGATGTGAGCTTGGTAGCTCGTTTGCCTGGGCGCGCGTTTGACTTCGGGTCAGCCAGCTGCAACTCGGCACGGCTGCGCGACGTTCCGGCGCCGCAGATTCCGTCGCATCGGTGAAAACGTTGCCGACCAAGCTCAGCATTGAATTTTTGCCAGGTGTCGGAGCCTCTGCCTATACTCGCGGCGTGCGACTGCCTCCAACGCCGCGAGCGCCTCGACTCAATCTGGCCGCCCGGATTGTCTCGTTTTACGCCAGCGTGACGGGCGCGGCTGTACTGTGGGGAGCGCTGCGCGGCCACGCCAACATCCTGATGGCGGCGGGACCGCTGGGGCAGCAAGGCGAGCGGGCGGCGCAGCTGCTAAGCAGCGCGGCGCTGGGCGTGGCGATGGGCCTGCTCCTCGTGTTGCTCACGCGGGAGCTGCAGGAGCGGTTCGCTTGGATGCGGATGCTGCACAATGAGTTCCGCCACCTCCTCGGACCCCTTTCCCGGCGCGAGATCCTGCTGCTCGCCGCCGCATCGGCCGTGGGCGAAGAGTGCTTGTTCCGCGGGGCGCTGCTCATGCACCTGCAGGCGCTTTTGCCCGGCAGCCTCGGGGGCGTGCTCGGGATCGGCGGCTCGGCGGTGGTGTTCGCGCTTTTGCACATTGGGCCGGGGGTGCGGTTTCTACCCTGGACCGTATCGGCGCTCGGCATGGGGCTTTTGCTCGGCGTGCTGTGCGTGACCATGGGCGACCTGCTGGGCCCGATCGCGGTGCACTTCACGGTGAACCTGCTCAACCTGCAGGACATCGTCCGCCGTCAGATGCCGGCCTAGCGCGGCGGCGCCGCCTAACGCTTCGTACAGCTGGCTGGAAGGGCCGCCTAAAGCCAAGGGCGAGGTCTGTGCAGGTCTGGCGGTACGGCGCGGAGCGAAGCTGCGCTCAGCCCGGACACCCGGCGCAACGCCCGGACCCGGCCCGGCCCGGCGGGGGTCGCGAAGTTGCGGGGCGCGCTTAGCGGTCGATGCCGACAACGCGCCAGCCTTTGCTGGCCGGCTGCAGGATCAGGATCAGATCTTCTCCGCCGAGCTCGACCCAGGCGAAGGCCATGTCGTCGTCATCGCCGCCGCGCGGCAGGCTGCCGCGGCGCTTTTTGATCTGCTCGGCGGTGTAGTAGTGCACGCGGTCCTGCTTGGGCGTGCCTTCGGCCAGCATCTCTTCATAAAACGACCGCAGCTTGGGGGCGTCTTCCGCAACGGTCTTGCCGCCGGCGGTAAACGGCAGGGCGCTGCTGCCGGTGAGCCAGCGGACGTCGGCTTTGTGGTAGCCGGAGAGCCAGCGCTCCGCCACGGTACGGGCGTCATCGGGAACTCCGGCCGGCTTGCTCTTGGCCGCGGCCGGGCTCTGATTTTCAGCTGACGCGGATGCCGATGCCGTTGCCGGTGTTGATGGCGAGGTGGAGGCCGCTGCCGCTGCCGACCCGCTGCTTGCGGCGCCCGCTGCGGCGCTGTTCAGCGCGGCCTGCGTGGCGCCTGGACGCAGACCGCCGGCCAAGCGGTTGAGGCTGGGGGCCGGCGGTGTGAGGCTCTTGCTGCCCGTCTCGCTGCTGGCCACGCGGGCGCCGCTGCCGGAGGCGGGCGGGGTCGGCGCGGCGGGCTTGCCGGGCGTGGTCAAGATATGGGCGTTGACGAAATCGGTCGCGCACTGGCGTTCATCGCGATGAAACAGCCAGGTGATGTAGACGTTGCCATCGCGGCTCTTGATTACCGCCGGCGGGGAAGGGAAGGGCGCCGCCATCTGCACCGACTCCATCGCCGCGACATCGAACGGCAGGACGCCGGAGGGCCGGCTGATGATGATCTGGTTGATCGTCCCGTCCGGCTTGAGGGAGATCTCCAGTGCCGTCACCAGGTTCAGCGGATACGTCCCAAGGCTCGCCTTGCTATCGAGCTCGGCGAGGAATCCGTCGCCCCAGAACTTGTGGATCTGGCGGTGCACGCTGGCGATGTAGGCGGCAAAGGGGTGGGCGCGGGTGCCAAGCTCGCTCTGGTTGCCGACCCGGACGTTGGGGGTGAAGTTCTCCAGCGACGAGCGCAAAAGCGCCAGCTTCGCCTCCAGGCGATCCCAGCGTCCGGGCGCGTGCGACTTCTGCGCCAAGGCCGCGGTGCGCCGCTCGGCTTCGGCGACGTCGTAGCCGATGACCCGGTCGTAGTCGTGGTGGTTGAGGCGGAACGGGCTCTCGCCGGGCTGGCCCTGCTCGCCGACCGCCCGCTCCGACTTGCCTTGCGAGTGCAGCGCCTCGGGCCCGATCGCCGAGCGCTGCACCTCCAGCCCATCGGCCGACAGCTCGCGCGCTTCCGGCGCCGTCGACTTCGGCGTCTCCTGCTGCGGGCTGCGCATCGCCAGCGGCGAGATCGAAAGCGAAGGCGGCGCCGGCGCCACCAGCCCAGGCGGCGCCGCCAGCGGCAGGTGCTTGGGATCGCCGGGACGGTCCTGCAGCTCCGCCACCTTGCGCTCGTTCTCGCCGGGCTTGTCGCCGGCGTTGGCGGGCGCATTCGGCACCATCTCGCCGGGCATGTTCTGGACGAGGTTGCGGCTGTTTGACTGGGTGTCCTCGGCCGCCTGGTGGTTCTTCTGCGCCAGGAAGCGCGCCTTGTCGTTGTCCTGCTCATCGGGGAACTGATCCTGATCGACCATCTTCAGGTGCGGGATCTGGGTCAGCTCCAAAGGCGGCGGCTCGGGCTTGGGTTCGGGCTTGGGCTCGTTCTTTTGCGCCAGCCGCTGGTCGGGCTCGGGCGGTTTTTCTTCGGGCTCGGGTTTCTTCTGCGGTTCGGGCTTTTTATCCGGCGGGGTCTTGTCCGCGGGCTGCTCCGGCGGCGTATCGGCCACCGCTTGCGGCGGCGTATCGGCTGGCTCCTCGGGAGCCATATAGGTGATCTCCAGCTCGCGCTCCGGCGCGTCCTGAAGCCGGGCGATCCCCGGCAAGGCGACCACCGCATGAAAGAGCAGCGAGGCGCCGCCGGCCCACAGCCAAATCCGCTGGCGGCGGCTCACTCCGCGGCCCGGCAATGCGCCGTCCACCCGGCCGGCCCGCGAGGGCCCCGAGCCCGACGAAAGCGGCGAACGCAGCGCAGCAGCGCGGCCGTGCGGCCGGAAGGGCATCCTTCTACCCTACCAAGATACCGGCCGCCACCGCAAACCGGAGTCCGACGAGGCCTAGTCGCCGATTCGCCGCACCCGGCATATTTTTCACCGGCCGTGCCGCCGCCCGGCCCGCCGTTTCCGGCCCTGCGCAAAGGCGCCGCGCGCCCGCATCCAGTCGGCCGACCGCGGAACCGGACTGTCAGCTCCGCAGTCTATATTGCGTCGGCATTCGTTGCCGCGCGCCGGCACCTGAATTATGTTTCTGCGGCTTTGCCTTGGGTCGCCTGCGAACCGCCGTGCTC
Organism: uncultured Myxococcales bacterium; assembly: GCA_937879845.1. Classification (GTDB taxonomy): domain Bacteria; phylum Myxococcota_A; class Polyangia; order Palsa-1104; family JAEUJZ01; genus CALFML01. The sequence continues at coordinate 3,528 of CALFML010000610.1, read as the reverse complement.
GCTCTTACCTGTCGGGACTTTTCACCTGACGGCGCGGCTCGGACTTATCGGTGCGGCCGCGGCGGCTCAGCGTTACTTGACCCCCCTGGATGACCGGTGCTGCGGCGTGCTGCGGTGCGCATCCTGAACCCGGAGATCCTCATGGCGATGTTCCACTTCTCAGGTACAAGACTCGGCGCCGGTTGGCAGCGGGCCCTGGGCGCGCTCGCGGTGCTGCTGATCAGTGCGGCGGCTCCGGCGGCGGCCCCGGCGGCGGCGGTGCCGCTGCCCGCCCCGGTCGTCGATGCGCTCCGCGACTACAAGGCCGAGGGCGGCGATCTCTCGGCGCTGCTGCAGAAGACCGCGCCGGCTCTGGCCGCTGCCTGGCTGGGGCTGGCCCCCGGAGCCGCGATCGAAAAAGGGGCGCCGCTGGAGCAGACGCTGGGACCGCAGATGCCAGCGCAGCTCGATGGCAAGGGGACGGCGCTGCCGATCGTCACGTATCGCAAGGAGGACGGCCGCCTGCCGGGCGCCTTCATCGTCGCCCGCTACCGCAAGGTGGCGCCGATCCAGATCATCTACCGGCTCGCCGATCGCAGCGCCAACATCAAACACCCGCTCATGGATCAGTTCTTGGATTTGGGGCCGTGGCAGAACGTCAGCGGCTCGCAGTGGGGCGCCGGCGCGACGGTGCGGCAGCACGCCGGGTTCCTGGCGGTGCGGATGCCGTTCGGCGCCGGGCTGTTCGGGCTGCGCGACAGCTACGTGGTGCAGGATATGGAGACCGCCATGCTGCCGAGCGGCATCGGCGTGCTCACCTACATGAGCCGTCCCGCCACGGCGGAAGAGAAGCAGCGGCTCGCCAAGTTCAAAGACAAAAAAGATCGCGAGCGCACGCTCGACGACACTCACTTCGAGGCCAACGAGTATCGCCTGAGCAGCCTGCTCATCCCGGAGAAGGATCCGGCGGGGCACTACAACACCATCCATGTCTACTTCGTGCGCATCTCGCCCAACCTCAAGCCGGGCAGCACCCTGTCGGGCAGCGGGGCGCTGGCGCGGTGGCTATTCAACCGCGGGGCGCAGGACGCGCTGATCGCGCCGGTGCACATGATCCGCGAAGAGATCGAGCGCGTCGTCGGCAAGTAAGCCGGCGGCGGGAGCGCGGCGGCGATGCCGGAACACAGAGCGAAGATCACCGCGGGTCGCGCCGGGCTACTTCTTTCGACCCTGCTTGCGGGCCCGCACTGCGGACCGCAGTTTCCGCCGAGCTGGCTCATCCCCGCCGAGTCGAGTGATGAAGGCGGGGTCGTCGATCCCGCCGGCAAGCTGCGGGTCCTGGCGATCGCCGCCGAGCCGCCGGAAGCGGCGCCCGGAGCCGGGGTAACCGCCGCCGCGCTGATCGTCACCCATCCGCGTTATGGCGTCGCCGCGGACTTGGACGGGAGCGGACGGCTCGTGGGAAGCCCGCTGCCGCGCGGGTTGAGCGTGCAGTGGCGGCTGTGCCGGCTGCGCGATGAGTCGCTTGCACCGCTGCCGTGCGGCCTGGTCGACGCAAGCCGCACCGTGGACGAGCAGGAGCTGCCGGCGCTGCCCGCGGCGGCGACGCAGCTTGTGGCGCCGCCAAAGGACGCGCTGCCCTACACGCTGGTTCTGACGCTTATCGCCGCGGATGCGGCGTTTCCCGGCGGCGCGGCGGCCTGTCATGACCAGGCGGTGCAAGGCGGCGGGGTTTCGCCGGATGCGGCGCACTGTGTGATCGCGATAAAGCGCATCAAGGTCGCCGCCGATGCGGCGCCAAACCGCAACCCGCAGCTCGCCGGCGTCTACCTTGGGCCGGAGGACGCAGCGCTCACGGAGCTTACCGGCCAGGCCGGCAGGTACCCGTTGCTCGATGCCGGTGTCGATGACAGCCAGCGCCCGCAGCTGCTCCTTGTCGCGGAGCGGCGACCTGACGCGGTGGAATCGGAGCCCGACCCGCAGCACGCCGGAAGCGCGCGGCCGGAAAACCTCGGCGCTTCTTTTTTCACCACGGCCGGTACGCTGGAAGCGGGGCGCGGCAGCTTTTTCGATCTGGGGTGCGCCGAGGATCCGGCGCAGTGCCCGATGCTGGCGCGGTCGGCGGTGCACTGGCAGCCGCCGGCCGGCCGCGCCGCGGTGGAGGCTCCCGACGGGGTGGTGTTCTTCTTCATCGTCCTGCGCGACGATCGCGGCGGCGTCAGTTTTCGCCGCGGGTACGCGCGGGCCGGCTAGCGCGACTGTGCGCGCGCCGCGCCGCCGCCCGATCGGGGTGCAACAAATTGCGCCCGCGGCAGAGCTGTGTTTCTTTGGCCGGCATGCGCATCCGACTTGCGGAGCTCAACCCGCCCCAGCGTGAGGCAGTGACGACCACCGAGGGGCCGCTGCTGGTCCTGGCGGGCGCCGGCTCGGGCAAGACCCGCGTTATCACCTACCGCATCGCTTACCTTCTGGCCCGCGGCGTGCGGCCGGACTCGCTGCTCGCGGTGAGCTTCACCAACAAGGCCGCCGATGAGATGCGCGAGCGCGTCGAGCGCCTGTGCCCCCCGGAGCAGGCGCGCCTTGTGACCCTATCGACGTTCCACTCCCTGGGCCTGCTCATCCTCAAGGCGGAGCATGCGGCGCTCGGCATGTCGGGCGGCTTTACGATCTACGACACCGCCGACCAGCTCGGCGTGGTGCGGGAGATCCTGCGCGATGCCCGCGTCGCCGACCGGCGCCTCGATGTCAAAGGCATCCTGAGCCGCATCAGCCGCTGCAAGAACGCCGACCTTACGCCGGCGGCGTTTCTCGACCAGCTGAAAAAGGCCCGCTTCGTCAGCGAATACGACGGCTACACCGCCGAGGTCTACCCCCGCTATGCCGAGCGCATGCGCGCCCTGCACGCTTTTGACTTCGACGATCTGCTGGTGGAGACGCTGCGCCTTTTGCGCGAAAACGTCGCCGTGCGCGAGCGCTGGCAGCGCCGCTTCTCCTACCTGATGATCGACGAGTATCAGGACACTAACCGCTGCCAGCTCGACCTTCTGCGGCTGCTCTGCCAGACGCACGGCAACCTCGCGGTGGTCGGCGATGACGACCAGTCGATCTACGGCTGGCGCGGCGCCGAGAGCCGCAACATCTTGGAGTTTGCCTCCCAGTTCCCCGGCGCCAAGGTCATAAAGCTCGAGGAAAACTACCGCTCCACCGGAACGATCCTGCGCGCCGCCAACGCCGTCATCGCCAAGAACACCCAGCGCCATCACAAGACCCTGTGGACCAGCCGCGGCGACGGCGATCCGATCGAGCTGGTCACCGCTCCGGATGAGATGGCGGAGGCGACCTTCGTCGCCGAACGCATCGACCACCTCCTGGCTTCGCGGCGCTACCAGCTGCGCGACATCGCCATCCTGTACCGCGCCACCAAACAGGGGGAGGCCATCGAAGAAGCGCTGCGCCAGGCCCGCATCGACTATCACGTGATCGGCGGCCAGGCTTTTTTCGAGCGCAAAGAGGTCAAAGACGCCATCGCCTACCTCAAGGTGCTCGCCT
>CALFML010000609.1 GCA_937879845.1 uncultured Myxococcales bacterium | reverse complement strand
GAGAGGGGCTGCGCGACCTGTGGCCCATCGAGGCGATGCGCGGCGCCGCCAAGACGCTGGGCCACATCGCGGTGGACCTCGACGACGACGGCGTGCTGCGCCGCGTGCCCCTGCTCGATGGCGCGCGCGAGGTTCTGCCCCTCGATCGCCGTCAAAGTGACGGTGGACGCCTGGATTGCCGCGTAGAATGTTGCGTAGGCGGCAAACTTTGGCAAACAGTCCTCCCGCATCGCGATCACGATCCAAATGCCAGGCGCGATTTCACTCGACAGGCTCAGGAGCTCATCAAAAAACTGTGTCGGAGGGGGAACAGCCGCCTCCGGGAGCGTAAGGACTTCCTCGATCTGATCGACAAAGAGCAAAAGCGGCCGCATGGCGACGCGCTGGCGGAGCGCGGCCTGCAAAGCCGCCATCGGTTGGCTGCCGGGCGTGATGCGCAGGTATTGCATCTCCGGCGTCGCTTGGCGCAGCGCGGGCAGAAGCCCGGCTTGGATGAGCGAGGTCTTGCCGCAGCCCGAGCGGCCGACCACAGCCGATAAGGAATGCTGATCCAGCGTTTGCTGGAGCTTTTTGATGACGGCATCGCGGCCGAAAAAAATTTCACTGTCTGACTCGGAGAAAGCGCCGGCGCCGGGAAACACTTTGCGGGGACTGTAGGGGGCCGGCTCCTTGCCGCGGGCGAAGCTGAGAAAGGGGATGTTCAGCACCTCCTGCGCCATCGCGGTGACCCGCCCCATCGCGGTTGCGAAAAGCGGCCCGGCCGAGTCTGTTAGCTTTTGCCGCAGCCCCTGAAGCTCTTCCCGGAGCACCGGGGCGCGGCGCTGGAGCTCCAGGTCAAAGCGGTCGAGGGCGTGCTGAAGCTCCTCCTCATTCGGCTGCGCGCTGAGCTCTTTCTCCCGCCGCCACAGCTCGTGCTTGACCCGGTCCACGGCGAGCGGCATCATGGCGGCCGCCCCGTCGAGGATTTTCGAGATTCCGGTACACTGGCGCGCCGCCCCCGGGCGGTTCTCTTCTATCCATTTGCGGACTTGGACTTGCAAGAAGTCGGCGAGCGTCTCCGATGTGATGAAGCCGCGATGATCGGTCGTCGCCTCGCCCAGGAGTCCGGCGCGCACGGTGGCGGTAAAGACGCCGTTTTTGCGCTTGGGATCATCGTAGCTGAAGCCGCCCGCCACCGTCCCGGTGAGGACCACGGTCCCGCGGGCGTTGGCCACGGCCTCGGCGAAGGTCTGAGATGGCTCGCCGCGGCCGATCGCGCGGCTCTTCTTCAGAAATTCCCGACATGCGTCAAGGAGCACCAGACGCCGGGAGGAGCTCGACGCCCGCGGATCCTGCATCCGGCCCAGGAGATCCTGTACGCAGAGGCTGGTGATCTGCACATCATCGAGAAGGGAGTCCTGACACAGTAAATAGTCCTTACCGTCGCAAGCAAAGCCGTGCGTGGCGAAGCTTGTGACCAGGAGGCCGTCCGCCTTGGCCCGGTTGCGAATCCGCTGCGCCAGAAACAGCACCGTGGTAAAGCCCGCCTGGTGCTGCTTGGCCCCCTCCGCTTTCAGCTTCGCCAGCGCCGCTCGCGAGGATTCCTTTTTCGGTGCGCCGGACAAGGCGAGCACCACATTTTTTGGCCGGACGAGCTGGAGATTGAAGGCGAAAAGCTCCGCCAGATCGACCGCGTCATCGACCGCATACTCGATTCCCTGGATCGTACCGGATGGCTGGCCGTCGGGATCGAAGAACTCCGAGACGCCGACAAACAGCCCCGCCGACTGCTCCGGGCTGAAGCTGCGGTAAAGCTGCACCGCATAGTCGATATCAAAGGGGTTGCCCAGGGTTGCGCGGGCCCCATTCGCTGCGTCGATTATGATCGAACTCAGCTCTGAAACGTCGGCCACGGTCCATCTCCTTTTTACATTCGGCAGATTAGACTGATTGGTCCTAGATATGTAAAAAGACTCGGGCGGAAGGAACCCGATTCGCCGCTCGCGCCGCGGTCGGAGCCCGAACCTTGGCCGGGGTCGAGCGGCGCGAGCATGAGCTTATTTCTTGGACTTCGACTTGGCCTTCGACTTCGGCTTCGGCGGCGGCGAACGGAGAGCGCAGCTCAGGACCGTTCCGTCCTCCGCCACGCCCCAGACCCCTTCGCCCGCGCTGCCGCCGAGCGCTATGATCGGGCTCGCGGCGTCCTTTTGTCCGACCGTCCACTCGGCGCCGTTGTAATGGATGACAGGTCCCACGCCGGCGGCCCAGACATCTTGGCCGCTGGTGCCGAAGACGCTCCAGAAGTTGCTGCTCGTCACGCTCGGCGCAGGCGTCCAGCTGCGGCCGTCATAGTGGCTCACGAAGCCGCCCTTGCCGACGATCCAGATGTCCAAAGGCGCGCTCCCCCAGATCGCCGTCAGATCATGTTTGGTGCCACTAGGCGCCGCGCTCCAAGAATTATCGCGCCGCGCCAGGAGGCTGCCGTTCCAGCCGACCGCCCAGCCGGTTCCATCGGGGCTCTGCCACAGTGAGACCAGATCATTGGTGACGCCGCCGACCGTGGTCTGCGACCAGGCGCCGTCCTTATAGTGGAGCAACAGCCCTCCGTGCCCCACCCCCCACAGCTCCCCTTGAGCGGCGCTGCGCACCGCGAGGATCGAGACGTTGGTGCGGGTCGGCACCTGCGTCCAACTGGCGCCGTCGTAATGAACCACAAGGCCGCCGAAGCCGGTCGCCCAGACATCCTTGGGCCCCGCGCCCCAGATCCCATAGAGCTGGAACTTGTCCTTATAGCGCACCGTCCAGCGGATGCCGTCGTGATGGTAGATCGTCCCCGGCTGGCTCACCGCCCACAGGTCGCTCACCGTGGCGCCCCAGGCGCTCCTGATGTTGCTCAGGCCGCCGCTGGCGCGGATGGAGCAGCCGGGGATTGCGCCCGCTTCGGCGCCGTCCCCTGCTTGGGCGGCAACAGCCAGCGTACTGTCCGGTTCCGCCGGCTCCGCTGGCTTTTGTTCCGCCGGTTCCTCGGGCGGGGTGGGGAGTGCGCAGGCGGACGGATTGGGCTTTTGCGCAACGATCACCTCGCTGTCGGGGCGCTCGAAGCGGACGGACAGGTAACAGCGGATGAGCGCCGCCAGCTGATCCGGCGTCCGGGTCTCCGGCGATACATCCCAGATGCGCACCGTCCCATCGCTGCTGCTGGTGACGATCCGGCTGCCGTCCGGACTATAGCTGGCGCCGGTGACGGCGTCCGCATGCCCTTTGAGCTCAACCAAGCGCCGCCCGCTGGCCGCGTCCCATACCACCGCGGTCCGGTCGCTGCTGGCGGTCACGACCTGCCTGCCGCTGGGGCTGAACGCCGCGCTGACGACATCCTTCTGATGGCCGCTGAGGGTCTCCAGAAAGCGGCCCGATTCCGCATCCCATACCCGCGCGGTCCCATCGCTATAGGCGATGACGAGCCGCTGGCCGTCGGGACTGTATCGAGCGGTGTGAACGACATTGCCGAAGGTGGGAATGATTGTCAGCGGCCGTCCTGACTCCGCCGCCCAGATTCGGGCGGTGCCGTCTTTGCTGGCCGTGACAATACGCTTTCCGTCCGGGCTGAACCGCGCGTCTAGGACTTCGTTTTCATGGCCGCTGAGCTGGACGAGCTGACGGCCCGACTTGACTTCCCATACTCGCGCCGTCTTATCGCTGCTGGCCGTGACGACCCGCTGGCCGTCCGGGTTGAACCGCGCCTCCAGAACGGAGCCGCCGTGGCCTTGCAATACCGCCATCGCGGCGCCGGTCCGCGCATCCCATAGGCGCGCGGTGCCATCCGCGCCCGCCGTGACGATGCGGGCGGAATCCGGGCTGTAGACGGCGCTTGCGACCGAACTCTTATGCCCGTTCAGCGCCGTTAGTAAACGGCCCGATCTGGCGTCCCAAACTCGAGCGCTGCCGTCGGCGCTGGCGGTAACGATCCGCCCGCTGTCCGAGCTGAACGCGGCGCTCATGATGCGGCCGGCATGACCTTTGATCTCGGCGAGCTGAAGCCCTGACTCCACATTCCACACCTGCGCGATATCATCTGCAAGGACTGTTACGATGCTGCGGCCGTCCGGGCTGAACATCGCGCTGTCGACACGTCCACCCTCTGCAAGCAGCTCAGCCCGCACCGGCGAGGTTCGTTTTTGCCATACGCGCGCCGTCCCATCCGCGCTGGCGGTGACGATGCTACGGCCATCCGGACTGTAGGCGGCCTGCAGCACAGAGTCGGTATGTCCCTTGAGCTCGGAGAGCAGCTGGCCGGTTTCGGCGGCGAACACCCAGGCGCTCTTGCTGCGGTCGCGGGTGGTAAGGATATAGGAGCCGCTGCGATCATAGCTGACGCTCCAGACGCCGCCCGCTCCCTTTAGTACGATCGGCGTCGCGGAGCCATCGCGATTCCAGATGCGGGTGATGCCATCGCCGGAGCCGGTGGCGAGATTCTTTCCGTCCGGGCTGAAGACGACGGATAAGACGCTGTCCTTGTGGGGAAGCCCTATCGGCGCTTGGGATCCTGTCAGCCAGATCCGCGCGCTTTTGTCAGCGGAGCCGGTGGCGAAGCTTTTGCCATCCGGGCTGAAGGCGACAGCCAAGACTCCGCCTTGGTGGGGAAAGAGGCTGGGCTCCCCGGACCCATCCACCGCCCAGGCGCGTACGGTATTATCCAACGAGCCGGTGATGATTCTCTTTCCGTCGGGACTGAAGGCGACGGATGTGACACCGTCGGTATGTCCGTTGAACACGATCGGCGACCCGGAGCCATCGGCGGACCAGATCCGCGCGGTACGATCCATGGAACCGGTGGCGATCTTCTTGCCATCCGGGCTGAAGGCGACGGAACGGATGGCGGCCAAGTGGCCTTGAAGCGATGCCAACAGGGTGGCGCCATCGACGCGCCAAACACGCGCCGTGTCATTGACGGTGCCCGTGATGATGGTGCCCGTGACGATCCGCGTGCTGTCCGGACTGAAGGCGCAGGTCAGGACGCCGCCATCGTGCGGCAAGGTCGCTATGGGCGTCCAGTCGCCGCTGGCGGCGACCGTGGCCTGGTGCAAAAGCACGGGCAGGCTCGGATCGCTGCTTCCGTCCCGATAGGCGCGATCTAGCCAGAGCAGCCCCTCTTCCGGCTTGCCGCTGAGCAGGAGCTGGCGGCCCTTGTCCACCCATGTTGAAAGGAGCTGCTGGAACTCCGCTTCGGTCCGGGGTCGATGCAGGATCTTGGTGGGAAGCAAGACGCCGATGAGCAGGGCCGCTGCCGCCACCGCGGTCCCAAGAGCGACCTTCAGGGTCGTAAAGGGATCGCGCGCCTCGCGGAGCGCCGTGCGGAAGACTGACTCCAGCTGCTGCGGCAGCTGCGGCAGCGCCGCCGGACCCGCGGCTCCGGTCTCCTGCACCCGCTCCGACACCTCTTCACCCAGCGGACTCTGAGCCAGGGCCGTGAGTTCGGTGAGCGCGCCTGGGTGGCTGACGCCGCGCGGATCGGGCAGCCGCAGTGTCACAAGAGCCCGGTCCAGGCGCCAGCGCAGCTCGGCCGCGGATCCGGGCGGCGGCGCCACGGCCCCCATCAGGTCGCGCAGCAAGCGCAGCGCGGCTTCTTCTTTCCGTGACAACGGACCGGCCGGCTGGGGCGGGAACCGCAGCAGCTCGCCTCCCGGCTGCAGGCTGGCGGCGCGCAGGTGGAGGATCACCTCCTCGGGGACCGCGGGCGCGAAGTGCTGGCGGAAATACTCCGCCAGCGCCGGTGTGGCCGACGGCGCCAGGGACAAGAGGCGGCACAGGAGCGCGACGTCGTCCGGCCCCACCGGGCGGGCCCGGTACAGGCGCTGCGGGCTTATCTGGAAGTGCTGGTTCGCATCGTGCAGCACGCTGTAGGCGGCGGCGAGCAGGCCCCAGTAAGTCATCGGCCACACGCGCACCGGCAGCGACCGGAGCGCGGGAGCAAACAGCTCCGGATCCCCTATCGGATTGACCCAGGTCAGCCGCGGCCAGCGGCTGAGCTGTTTGACCCAATCCGCCGCCTGCCCGCTCCGCGCATCCACGGCATAAAGCCCTGTGCTGAGCACGAGGGCCGCGGCGTCCGGGTAGCCGCTCCACAGCTCGATGAGCTCCAGTTCCCGGCCGCCCGCGTCAGGCCTTAGCCTGCTGGCATCCCCCACAAAGGAGTAGACGGAAAGCAAGATGCCGCGCGCGCTCAGCCCGTCGAGCAGGTCGCGGATCTTGCGCTCCCAGATCCGCATGTCCTGTCCCTGATCGTAAAGGACCAGCAGCGGCTGCCGGAAGATCTCAGGATGAAAGGCCAGCGGCGGCTGCTCCTGCGCCAAGGTCCGCTGCAGCGTGCGCGGCACGTCGAGCTGGCGGCGTCCGGCGGAGACGACGCGCAGCCGGTCGAAGACCGACGCCAGGCTGTCCAGCTCCTCACGCGAGAAAGCGGGCGGCAGATCCGTGAGCGGCAGCGCGTAGTAACGCGGACCGGGCAGCGCATCCAGCTTGTCCCGCCCGATCCGGTGGTGGACGCCGCGGGGCCAGCGCCGGCTCAGCAGGGCTCCCAGCAGCAGCCCGAAAAGCCCCGCCAGCCCCGCGGCCCAGCCGAGACGCACGCCGGAGAGCGTCTGGTTTTGCGGGAGCGTCGGGGCCAGCGGCATC
>CALFML010000608.1 GCA_937879845.1 uncultured Myxococcales bacterium | reverse complement strand
GAAGAGAGCTACTGCCAGCTGTGCGACCTGCGCATCCCCATCGACTTCGAGCGCTCGGTGGAGGTCACCTTCCGCCCCACCCCGGAGGTCCGCCCCTACCAGCAGGCGGTCTACGCCAGCGCCAGCCCGAGCCGCTCCGGGCACGTCGTGTCGCAGATCCTCCTGCCGGCCGGCGGCGAGGCCAAGCTCCAGGTGCCCACCGAGCCCGGCGAGTACCAGCTGTTCGCCCGCGGCGGTCCCAAGGGCCGGCTCCAGGTCAGCACGCTGGGCCCGGCGCAGGCGCGGATCACCGTGACCGACGCCATCTTGCCGTTCAAGGTCGAGGTGGCGCTCGGCGGGACGCTGGAGATCGCCCACCCCACGCCGCAGGCCCGCCACTTCAAGCTCGAGCGCATCGACTGGTCGCGCAACAGCCTCAGCGGGCATGCGGTGACGCTGCATCCGCTGTTCCGCAAGATGTTCGCCGATCAGCTGCTGCGCCCCGGCGTCCTGCGTGAGGTGCCGTACGTCGCCATGTGGCTCTCCGAGCTGGTCGGCGGACCCGAGCTGTGCGTGCAGCTCGGCGACGGCGGCGCCTTCCGCATCGTGCAAGAGCACTTCGAGCTTCTGCGCTTCGGCATCGAGCAGGCGCCCGGCACGCTCATAAAGACCGAGCGCGACTCGGCGCTGGCGGCGTTTCAGACCGCGGAGGCGGCGATCCGCGCGGCGCTGGCGGCGCAGCACGCCATGACCAGCTTCCGCTCCGCCAACCCGCAGGCGGCGTCGCTGTCGCTGCGCATCGGCATGTACGCCGGGCCGTGCCACCTTGTGACGCAGAACGGCCGGCTGGATTACTACGGCCAGACGCTGCTCCTGTGCACCCGCATGCTGCGCGAGGCGCAAGCCGGCGACATCCTGCTGCCCGCCGCTTTGGGGGAAAAGCTCGCCAGCACGCCCGGGCTGCGCATCGGTCCGCGCTTCATGCTGACGGTAAAAGGCATCTCGGCGCCGGTGCCGGTGGTCCGTCTCAACCTCGATCGGCCAGAGGCGATGCTGACCGAGCCGTCGTCGCGGTTTGAGATCGTATAGCCGGCAGCGGGGGGCAAACGCGCCCCGCGGTCGCTCGGGGAACTGGCGCGCCCGGCCGGCAAGGCGTGCTAGGATGCCGCGCCGTGAATGTCTCTGCTCGCTCGTCTGGTTCAGCGACGCCGCTTGGGCCGCGTTGTCCGCCGGGATTTCTGCCATGGATGGCGCTGGCCGCAGCCGAGTCGGCGGCCAGCGTGCTCGGAGCGGGGCTCATGGCGGCGCAAGCTGAGCCGGCGGCGGAAGCGGTGAGCGCGGCCGATCCGACCGATGCGGTCGATCCGGCGGCGAGCCGCAGCGCCGCGGCGCCGCGGCGCGGGGCGGCGGCGCTGGCGCTGCTGCTTTTGGTCGTCGGGGTCGCCGCCCTGGAGACCGGCGTGGCGCTGCGGTCGCGCGGGCTGTCCGAGACCGACCTTGCCGCCGCCTGTGCCGCGGTGCGCCGCGACTTTCAGCCCGGCGATCTCATCGCCTTCGCCCCGGCGTGGACGAGCCAGCTCATCCAGCGCGAGCTTGGCGATCTCATGCCGGCGGCCATGCTCGGCCGGGCCGATTCCCGACGCTACCGCCGTATCTTCACCCTGACCCTGGAAAATGTCGGAGCCGCGGCGCTGGCCGAAGATGTCGGCGGCCTCCAGCCGGTGGAAACGCGCAGCTTCGGGGCGGTGACGGTAGGCCGTTACGAGCAGCAGCCTGTCGCCGTGACCTACGATCTTACGGACAAGCTGCTGACGGCGCAGGTCGCGCAGGCGCCGGGCGCGGCCAGCGCCGCCGCGCCGCCGCCGGGCGCCGAGGTGCCGTGTCTGTGGTCGGGCGCGCTGCCCACGCCGCTGCCCGCCCGCGGTCCGGCCGGCGCTTTCCGCTGCCCCGGCGCCGCGGTCGAGCGCCGGGTCATGGAGATAGACTACCGCCCGCGCCACGGCGTGGTCGCCACCGTCGCCCAAGGCCAGCGGACGATCCTCGAATATCCCGGCATCGCCGACTCCGACTGGCAAGGGGGACGCTTGACGCTGTGGCTGGGCCTGCACGACTACCACGCGCGCAAGACGGCCGTAGGTCCGGCGCACGTCGTGGTCGATCTGGACCAAGGCGCCCGGCGGGTCGCCCTCACGGTCGCGGTGGCGCAGGGGTTCACCCGGCATGAGCTGGAGCTGCCGCCGGGCAGCCGCCCCGCGCACGTCATCCGCATCGAGGTCTCCGCGCCGAGCCCCGCCAACCACCTGGTCGGCCTGCACGGGGAGCTGCGGCGATGAGCGGCCGGCGGCTGGACCTCGGGGTGGGGATCCTTTTGTTTCTGCTGACCACCGTGGGCCTGCAGCTGGCGAGCCGCACCCAGGGCTTCACCCGCGACGAAGGCTACTACTTCACCGCGGCCGAAAACCACGCCGCCTACTACGAAGAGGCCCTGTCGGCGGTGCGCCACGGCCGGCTGCGCGAGCCTTTTTCCCCGCGCTTCATCGACCGCTACTTCGGCTACAACAGCGAGCACCCGCCGCTCATGAAGACGCTGTTCGGCCTCTCCTGGCGGCTCCTGCACCGCTGCAACTGCCCCGCCGAGGGCGGCCTGCACCCGCTCCCCTACCCGCAGCGCCACCGCACCCTGGGCCTGCTCAAACAGGGCGATGCGATGCGCCTGCCCACCCACGCGCTGGCGGGGCTGCTCATCGCCGCGGTGTATCTTTTCGGGGCGCGCTGCTTTGGCCGGGTGGCAGGCCTTGCCGCGGCGGGCCTGACGATCTTTTTGCCGCGCCACGTCTTCCACGCCCAGCTGTCCTGCTTCGACGCGCCGGTGGCGGCGATGATCTTCCTTGTCACCTGGGCGTACCTGCGGGCGCAGCAGAGCGGCACGCGGCGGTGGGCGGTGGCCGCGGGGGTGCTCCTGGGGCTGGGGCTTGCGACCAAGCACAACACGTTCTTTTTGCCGCTCGTGCTCTTGGGCCACTCGCTGTGGGTGCGGCGCGGACTGCTGCAAAAGCTCCCGGAGCAGCCGAGCCTGGGAAAAAAAGTCGGGCTGGTGCTCCGCTACGTAGCCGCGCCGTGGGCCGTGGCGATGGCGGTGCTCGGGCCGCTCGTGTACGTGCTGTCGTGGCCGTACTTATGGGCGGCGCCGGTGCAGCGGTTCGCCAGCTATATCGGCTTCCACCTGCACCACGTGCACTACAACATCGAGTACCTCGGGCAGAACTACAACAAGCCCCCCTACCCGTGGCACTACGTACCGGTGATGACGCTGCTGACCACCCCGGTGACGACGCTGCTGCTCGCCGCCATCGGCGCGCTGGCGCTTTTGCGGCGGACGGTGCAGCGGGCGGCGGAGCCGCACGGCGAGTCGGCGGCGGCGCCGGCGCTGCTGGTGGCGCTCTCGGCGCTGTGGCCGATCCTGCTCATCATGCGGCCGGGCACGCCGATCTTCGGGGCGGAGAAGCACTGGCTGCCGGCGATGCCGTTTATCGCCTTGCTCGGCGGCGCGGGGCTTGCGGCGGTGGTGCGGCAGGCGGCGGCGGCGCTGCGGCTCACCGCTGGGCGGCAGGCGGCGTTTTCGGCGGCGCTGCTCTTTTTGGTGCTGTTGCCGCCGTTTTTGGAGGTGCGGCGCTCGCACCCCTACGCGCTCAGCCATTACAACCTGCTCGCCGGCGGGCCGACCGGCGGGGCGAGCCTGGGCATGAACCGGCAGTTCTGGGGCTACGCGGTGCGCGGCGTCTTCCCCTGGCTCGACGCCCACGCCGCGGCGAACAGCGCGATTTACTTCCACGATGCCAACTGGAACCAGATCCAGATGAGCCAAAAAGACGGTCTTTTGCGCCGCGACCTGTACGACTCCGGGATCGAGGAGCCCGGCGTGCGCGCCGCCGACCTGGCGCTGGTCATCCACGAAAAGCACTTCAACAAGTACGAGTACTGGATCTGGGACGCCTTGGGCACCACCCGCCCGAGCTTCGTCCTCACCCACGAGGGCGTGCCCATCGTGACCGTTTATGAACGCCCCGGCAGCCGCAAGCCGAGCGGAGACCGCCGATGAGCGACCGCAAGCTGGCGCTGCTGCTCTTTGTCCTGTTCGCCGGGATCTACGCCGGGACCGCCGGCCTGCGGCTGCGGCAGCCCTCGACCGACACGCACTTTGTTTACCTTGCCGACAGCTGGCTGCACCGGCGCCTGGACCTGGGCGGGCCGCCGCCGCACAGCAACGACTGGGCGGAGGTGGAGACCCTCACCCTGCGCGACGGCGCGACGCTCAAGGGCCAGTTCCTGCGCACCCAGGCGCAGCGCTTCCGCACCCTCAAGGGCGAGGTCCGCATCGTCGGCGACAGCGACATCGCCGCCCGCAGCAAGAAGTACTACGTATCGTTCCCGCCCGGCCCCGCGCTGCTGCTGCTGCCGCTGGTCGCCGTATTCGGGCACCGCACGAGCGATGTCGGCTTCACAGTGCTCCTGGCGGGGCTCATCCCGATGCTGGCGTTCCTTATCCTGCGCCGCCTGCCGCGCCTCCTGTACGCGGACGACGACCCGCCGCCCGCCCCGCCCGGCCTGCCCGAGCCCGAGCTGTGGCTGGTGCTGCTCCTGGGCTTGGGGTCGGTGCTGTACTTCTCCTCGGTGATCGGCCAGGTCTGGTTCACCGCGCACATCGTCTCGCTGGTCCTTTTGGGGCTGTATCTGCTGTGCATCCTGCCGCTGCGCCACCCGACGCTCGCCGGGGCGCTGTTGGGGCTCATCTACCTGACGCGGCCGACCATGGCGGCGTTCGGGCTTTTGTTCGTGCTGGAGCTTTTGCGGGCCCATAGCCCCGGCCGCGACTATCCGGTATGGCCGCTGCGGCGGCTCGCGGCGGTGCCGCTGCGCCGGCTTGCCTGGCCGCTTCTGCGCTTCGCCCTGCCCCTGTCGCTGCTTGTCGCCGCCGGCGCCGTGCACAACTACCTGCGCTTTGGCCGGCCGCTGGAGTTTGGCCACACCTACCTGACGACGATGCAGGCCGACAACATCCAGCGCTTCGGCCTAGTCAACTACCACTACCTGTCGCGCAACCTCGCCGCCGCGTTCACGCTCCTGCCCAAGCTCCTGGCCGGTCCGCCGTACGTGCAGGTGAGCTACCACGGGCTGTCGCTGCTCGTGACCACGCCGGCGCTGCTGTACCTCCTGTGGCCGGCGCCTTTGGCCGGGGAAGCGGCGCCCGCCGCCGCCCGCCGCCGCGAGCTCTACCGGGCGCTGTGGCTGACGGTGCTGCCGATCGCGCTGGCTGCGCTTATGTACCAAAACGACGGCTACGTGCAGTTCGGGTACCGCTTCAGCCTCGACTACATGATGGCGGTGGTGATGCTCCTGTGGCTTGGCAACCAGGCGGCGCTGCGCACCCTGCGGTTCCGCGTCCTGGTGCTCTGCGGCGTCGCGGTGAACTTATTTGGCGCCGTGACGTTTGGCCGGATGTGGCAGTTTTACTTCAATGGCTTTTTCCCGGTTCAGTAGCCGCCCGAAGCGGCGGAGCCAGCCGCGCAGGCGGGGGCGATGAAGATCCTCGGCCTCAACGCCTATCACGCCGATGCCAGCGCCGCGCTGTTCGTTGACGGCGAGCTGGCCTACGCGATCGAAGAGGAGCGGCTCAACCGCAAAAAGCACTGCGCTGGTTTTCCGGCGCTGGCGGCGCGCCGCTGCCTGGAGCTGGCGGGCGTGCGGCCGCAAGAGCTCGACCACGTCGCGGTGTCGCGCGACCCGCGCGTGCACCTTGGCCACAAGGCGCTGCACGTCGTCGAGCGCGCGCTTCACGGCGGCGGTCGGGCGCTTTTGCGGCAGGTGCGCGAGCGGCTCCACAACCACCAAAGGGTGCAGCGGCTGAGCGAGGTCCTCGCCGCCGCGCTCGGGGCGGCGCCGGGGCAGCTGCGGGCGCGCTACCACCAGGTCGAGCACCACCGGGCGCACCTGGCGAGCGCGTTTTTCGCCTCCGACTTCGCCGATGCGGCGGTGCTGTCGCTCGACGGCTTTGGCGACTTCGTGTCGACGATGTGGGGCCGCGGGTACGACCGGCGCATCGACGTGCTCGGCGAGGTCCGCTTCCCCCACTCGCTGGGGATCGTCTACACCGCGGTAACGCAGTGGCTCGGCTTCCCCAAGTACGGCGACGAGGGCAAGGTGATGGGCCTGTCGGCCTACGGCGAGCCGCGGCTCCTCCCGCTGCTGCGCCGCCTCATCCACCTGCATGACGACGGCGGCTTCAGCCTCGACCTGCGCTACTTCCGTCACAGCCGCCAAGGCGTCGAGATGTCCTGGGCGGAGGGCTCGCCGCACCTCGGGGCGCTGTTTTCGCCGGAGCTGGCGGCGCTGCTCGGCGGTCCGGCGCGGCTTGCGGGGCAGGAGCTCACCGCCCGCCACCACGATGTCGCGGCCAGCCTGCAGGCGCTGCTGGAGGAGGCGGTCTTGCATATAAGCCGCGCCCTGCAAAAAAAGACCGGCCTCAAAAGCCTGGCCCTCGCCGGCGGCGTCGCCCTCAACTCGGTGGCCAACGGCAAGATCCTCGATCACACGCCGTTTCAGCGGCTGTTCGTCCAGCCCGCCGCGGGGGATAACGGCACGGCGATCGGCGCCGCGCTGTGGGTGCAGCACCAGCTGCAAGGGATGGCGCGGCGGTGGGTGATGACGCACGCCTACACCGGGCCGGCGTTCGACGAAGCGGCGTGCGCCGCGGCCCTGCGCGAGATCGTCGGCACCGCCCCCGATGCAAGCGGCACGGCGCTGGCCCCGGCCGTCGAGACGGTCGGTCTCGACGGCACGCCGCGGCGGGAGGCGCTGCGCATCGACCGGCTGGAGGAGGCGGCGCTCCTGCAAAAGGCCGTGGCGCAGCTCGAAAAGGGCGCCGTGCTCGGCTTTTTCCAGGGGCGCATGGAGTTCGGGCCGCGGGCGCTCGGGCACCGCAGCATCCTGTGCGATCCGCGGCGTCCCGACATGAAGGACACGCTCAACCGCCGCATCAAGCACCGCGAGCCGTTCCGACCCTTTGCCCCCGCCGTCCTGGCCGAAGCCGCCGCCGATTGGTTCGTGCGCGCGGCGCCGTCCCCGGCGATGCTGCTGGTCGACCCGGTGCGGCCGGAGCGGCGGGCGCAGATCCCGGCGGTGACGCATGCGGACGGCACCGGCCGGCTGCAGACGGTGGAAAAGCGCGACAGCCCGCAGTTCCACGCCCTCATCGCGGCGTTCGCGGCGCGCACCGGGGTTCCGGTGCTGCTCAACACCTCGTTCAACGAGCACGAGCCGATCGTCTGCACGCCCGCCGACGCGCTGCGCTGCTTCATCAAGACGCGCATGGACGCGCTGGCGCTCGGGCCGTTTTTCCTGCAGTGGGAGCCGGCGGAGCCGTGACGATGGCCAAGGCGGGGGCGTAGCATGTGCGGGCTCGGCGGCTACCTGGGGGATCCGGAGCGGCCGCAGCCGCTGCGGCCGCAGGCCCTGGCGCAGGCCTTGTTCCACCGCGGCCCCGATGACAAGGGGTCCCTGAAGTTCGCCGCGGCCGACGGCACGCCGGGATTTTTCACCTTCGCCCGGCTGTCCATCCTCGACCTGTCGCCGCTCGGGGCGCAGCCGATGTCGAGCGACGACGGGGCCTGCCACCTCGTCTATAACGGCGAGATCTACAACCACGCCGCCCTGCGCGCCGAGCTGTGCGCCGCCCGCGAGCTGTTTCGCTCCCGCTCCGACACCGAGGTCGTGCTGCGCGCCTACCGCGCCTGGGGAGCGCCGGCGCTGGCGCGGCTGCGCGGCATGTTCGCGCTGGCCCTGTGGGACGGCTACCGCCAGGAGCTCTTGCTCTGCCGCGATGCCTTGGGCATAAAGCCCCTGTACTACTGCTTCGAAAGCGGACGGTTGGTGTTCGCTTCGGAGGTGCGGGCGCTGCTTTTAGCGGGAGCGGCGGCGCCGCGGCTACACCCCCAGGCGGTGGCGGGGCTTTTGGGAAGCGGCGCCATCCCAGAACCGCTGACCATCCTGCGCGACGTGGTGGCGCTGCCGCCCGGCCACCTCCTGCGGGTGCCGGTCCGCGGCGGGCAGGCGGCGGCGCCGATCCTGGAGCGCATCGGACCGCCGCCGCGGCTGCCGCACTTCCTCTTGGGCGCGACCGACCCGGCGGCGGAGCCGGACTCCCGCGGCACGGGGCTCGTGCTTTCGGGGCTTGGGGCCAAGGCGCGTGAGCTCGGGCCGCACCTGCGCGACAGCGTCGCCTTGCATCTGGGGGCCGATGTGCCGGTGGCGCTGCTCTTGTCGGGCGGCGTGGACTCGACGGTGGTGGCGGCGCTGGCGCAGGCGGCGGCGCCGGCGGCGCAGCTCGGCTCGTTCACCCTCACCTACGGCGACGACGACGCCCACAGTGAGGGGGCGGCGGCGCGGCAGACGGCGGCGGCGCTTGGGCTGGTCCATCACGACTGCCACCTGGGCGCCGATGCCGCCCTGGCCGCGCTGCCGCGGTTCCTGGCGGCACAGGACCAGCCGAGCATCGACGGCTTCAATACGTTCCTCATCTGCGAAAAGGTGCGCGCCGCCGGCTACAAGGTCGCTTTGAGCGGCCTCGGCGGCGATGAGCTGTTCCAGGGCTACACGCTGCACCACGGCTTTGCCGCGGCGTGGCTGCTCGGCGAGCTCGTGCCCGGGCCGGCGGCGGAGCTGGCAGCGGTGGTGGCCCGCCTGGCGCAAGCGGTCGCCGAGCCGCGCTCCGGGCTTGCCGACGGCGCTTCGGGGCGCCAGCCGTCCGCCGCCGCGGCCCGCCTGGCCAAGGCGGCGACGGTGCTGGCGGCGGCGGCGCGGCCCCAGGCGGCGCGGGCGGCGGCGCTGTATGCCCGGCTGCGCGCTCTCTGGTCGCCGGAAGACGTAGCCGCCTTGCTCGCCCCGGAACCCGGCGGCGCCGCCGCCGAAATCGACTATCGCGCCACCTTGATCGCGGCGGCGCTAGGCGGGCCGCAGCCTGCTTTGTCCGGGGCGCCAGCCCCAGCGCCAGCCACCGCCGCAGCGCAGCTCGCCGCCGCCTTGGAACTAGAGGCGTCCGCGGCGGAAGTCGGGCGGCTCGCCGCCGGCCGCTCCCTGCCGAGCCGGCTCCGCCTGGCGTATCACCTGGTCATGCAGCTGGAGCGCACAGGCTACCTCCGCAACACCCTGCTCCGCGACGCCGACAGCCTGTCGATGGCGCACGGGGTCGAGCTGCGCGTGCCGCTGTGCGA
>CALFML010000607.1 GCA_937879845.1 uncultured Myxococcales bacterium | reverse complement strand
CGTGGTACAGCGGCCAGATGGTGTCGTTGGAGAAGCCCTCGTAGTACAGCTCGACATCCTCGGCGCTCAACGTCACCGGGATCAGCCGGGTGTCGTCGAAGTCGAACGGCTCCACCGCCAGGTCGGGCTTGCCGTCGCGGTTGAAATCTGCGGTCACGAAGCTGAACAGGTTGCCGCCGGCGGGTGTGCTGACCCAGCTGCCGAAACGGCCTCCGCCCTGGTTCGGAAGGACGTGGGTAAGGCCCGGGGAGCGGGCGATCAGATCCGGTCTGCCGTCCCTATCCATATCCCCTACGCCTACGATCGCCGAGTCGGCCGCGGGTTGGGGATAGTCGGTCCCATTGAACCAGCCCATTTTATCGCTATACAGAACGTTTATGGGGACCGTGCTGCTCCTCACCACGACATCGTTGTATCCATCGCCATCGAGATCCTGGGCAAAGATCGCGCCCGATGCGCCACCGACCGGAAAGCTGAGCGTCGGGCCGACGCTGCCGTGGTCCCCGCTCAGCACTAAAGAGATGCTGGCGCCGACGAAGTTGATGGAAGCCAGATCCGGTCGGCCATCGCCATCCAGGTCCGCCATGACCGTGCTGACCGGCTGGGCCCCGACCGGCAGGCTGGCACCGGGGCCAAAGCTGCCCCCGCCTTTGCCCGGTAGCACGCTGAGGCTGGAGCTCCAGCGGTTGGCGACGACCAGGTCAGAAATGCCATCTCCGTTCAAATCGCCGATGGTCACCTGGCTCGGGTTGTCGCCGACCGGCAGGCTGGCGATCACGGAGAAGCCGCCCATGCCGTCGCCGGTCAGCACCTGTATGTCGCGGGTGAAGTTGGTGGTCACAGCGAGATCGCGCAGGCCGTCTCCATTAAGCTCGCCGGCCGACACGCTGGCCGGGTGTCCGGGCAGCGCGATCATCTTGGCTACTCCGGGCGTTCTGGCGACGGAAGTCGCGATGATCACTCCGCCATCGACGGCCACCGCTAGATCGTCCTTGCCATCCCCGTCGAAGTCACCGGCGGCCGCGACCACGCCATAGGCCGGGGTGCCGAGCGCGAGCGCAGCGGGCGGAGAGAAGCGCAGGGCTCCCTGATTGAGCAGGATCGATCCGGTAGAGCTGTTCCAGTTCAGGAGCGCCAAATCCGGCCGGCCATCTCCGTCATAGTCTCCGACCGTGACAAGGTGTGAAGCCACGCCGGCCTGCAGGGGAACCGGAGGAGCGAAGCTGCCCCCGCCGAGGTTATGGAACAGCAGCGCGCTCTGGCTCACGACCAGGTCGGGTTTACCATCGCCGTCGAGGTCGACCGCGGCGAGGCTGGCCGTCTCCTCGACATGCTCGCCGAGCGGCAGCCGGAGCAGGCGATCGAATCGTCCCCGACCTGTGCTGAAAAGGACGATGACGGAATCATCCCACCGATTCATGGTCGCCAGATCGGCCAGCCCATCCCCATCGAAGTCGGCAGTCGCGAGCGACTCGGGCCGCCCGCCCAGAGTTTTTTCCAGCAGGCTGCCGTAGGCGAACAGATCCGGCCGAATCGTGGATTCGCCGTCGGGGTTTCTGAGCTCGATGAGTACAGGTCCGATGGCTCCGGGGCCTGCGGGCAAGGTCACGCGAAGCTCTCCGGGCGTGCGAAAGATGGCGTTTGTCGCGAGGACACCCCCTACCCGGACCTCGGCTCCGGGGGCGATGTTCTGACCGCGTAGAATGAGGGGAATCCCGCCCCCGGAGGGACCGGCCTGGGGGGAGACCGCATCGAGCCGCAGGGAGGTATCCGGGACGTCAGAAGCGGCGCCTAGGTCAGCGGCAGGGGGCTGGCAGCCAAGGAGCGCGCAGCAAGCGATGACGACCCCGAAGGGGGCCGCGCGGCCGGCAGACGGGGGCCGCCGGACCCGCGTGTGGCGCCTCTTGAGTGCTGGCCAAGGGACGCCGCGGGACAACAGACGGTACAACATCATGAACCTCCATAAGCTAAGCGGATAAGAAAGTGCGACGCGATAAATGCAATCGCAACATAACTCTACATGATCGCGCCTCTCGACGCGGCCTCGGATCACTGTGGGATATGAATGGTAAACCGCGACCCCGTTCAGTCTGTGGGGCGCGGCAGGCGTGTAAATACCTACAACAATCCCGTAGGCCTGCCGGGAACTCCTGGGTTAGTGGGGCTAGACATGGCCACGGACTATGAATGGTACCAGGAGCGGCCCGGCCCGTAGTATGCACCTCGGTGCAGTAAACCGGCGAGGCCATTGAGCACAAAATTCCGAAGCCGGCGATGGCGATTGGGTCAGCGAGCCGAGCACGCAGCTCAGACAGCCAGGCTTGGAGCCCTCGTGAATGCCGGCCGCCGCGCTGCCCGCGTTCCTGTGGCCCACGAGCCGAGTTTCGGCGATTTGCAAGTCGGGCGCTGCCGATTTCGGTGAACCACGCTCGTTCATCGATGCCATGCGCACGGCGAGCTGCCGGCGCTGCGATTCAGTCAGACTGAGGACCGCGTCGAACGCTCAAGTGCGCATGCGGCCGCCCGACTTGCGGACGCTGATCGCCCACGATCTTCTACGCCAGTTCAAGTAGGTCAGTACGTTCATTCCAGGAATGGTAACTAGCGCTGGTCTACGACCCGGGGCGGCGCGCGGGTAGACCGCGAAACTTGCGGAACGGGTACGCTGAGGATGAGCATTGCCTCACGCCGTTAGCAAGAATGAGGATTGGGGTGCCGCGATTCAGAACGCGAGTGATGCTCACCGTTCGAAAGAGAGTAACGCAAGCGCAGTGCCGCTACTTGCAGATGGTGTAAGCGGGACTTTGGCCGCTCATGCATTCGGCGGCGTTGTTGCAGCCCTTCCATTGGCAGGCTCCGCTGATGCAGTCGAAGTTGTCCGCGTCGAAAAGAGCGTTGCTGCCCGGCTTGACACAATCTGAGGATGCGGTGCAACTCGTCGTACACGCTGGGAGCAATACCCCGCTACCTCCATCTGATCCCTGCGCATCATTCATCATGCTATTAGAAGTCTGGCATGCGGCTATGGCGAGGCTGAGACAAAGAAGCATACCTATACGCATGGACATGAGCCTCCGGGTACGAATTTGAAGCTCCTGATTTTAGATCAATATGTCTTGCGAGCGTGCCTTTCTTCGGCACTTGGCAGAGGTGCAGTACGTGACCTCCTCATATCCGAGTACGGGAGATCTGAATCGTGTTTTGGCATTGGCGCCGATGCGCGGCGCTACGCCGACGCTCGGTTG
>CALFML010000606.1 GCA_937879845.1 uncultured Myxococcales bacterium | reverse complement strand
TTGGCGTCTTTCGACTCGGTGGCGACGGTCTCGGCGGCGGCGGCGGGCGGCGCGGCGGCGGCGGGCGCAGCGGCCGGGGCAGCGGACTGCGTCGGGCGGCTGGCCGGGGCGGGCGCCGACTTCTCTTCGGCGTTGAGCGCGGCCAGGCCCTGATCCGAGACGAACGTGACGCGGGCGGCCATGATCTCGCCGAGCACCCGGCCGCTGGTGGTGTGGATGCGCACCACGTCGCGCGCGCGCAGGGTCCCGCTGAACACTCCGATGACCAGCGCGTCGCCGACTTCGGTGTCTTCGCAGCTGACAGCGCCGGCCGCAGCCACGGTGAGTCGCCCGCGCACGCGCAGCGGCCCGCCGTCGATGCGGCCTTCTACGGTCAGGTCCTCCTCAGAGGTAACCTGGCCCACGATCTTGGTCCCCGAACCAATTGTGGTCTTTGTCTGTGCCATCGTGCTAGGAGCGTATCACCCGGCAAACCCGGGGGTCAATCACCGGCCTAGCCCAGCCCCCGCTCTTATGCTGAGCTGCCGCGACGCTGAGACTGCAAAGCCGCCTGGCCCTTGCAGGCGCTTTTAGGGGCGGATGTGGGCTGCTGTAAAAAAGGCAGTCAACCAAATCGCCGCCGATTCGATAATTATTGTATGCGGCTACCGGGGGGGTTTGCGGACACAGGTACGTCTTGTTTCATCACCAGGGCTGCCGCCGATAGCGCTGCCGCCGCCAAGCCGACCCGGCGCCCGCGCCAACCCCCGGACCCCGCGGCCCGCCGCGCCGGCCCTTGGCCGCCGCCGAGGCGCCCATGAGCGCCGCCCGCAGCTGGACCTTCCCGCCGGCGTTTTGGACCGCCAACGTCATCGAAGCGGCGGAGCGCTGCGCCTACTACGGCTGGTTCATCATGCTCGCCCCGTTTCTCACCTCGGTGGTGGGCTACAGCGACATCGAGGCCGGCTACATCGGCGGCTGCTTCGCCGCGCTGCTTTATCTTCTGCCGTTTATGAGCGGCGCCTTCGCCGACCGCGTCGGTTACCGCCGGGCGCTGATGCTGGCGATGGCGCTGCTCGGCGCCGGCTATGCGTCCTTTGGGCTCATGCCGCGCAAGCACTGGGTGCTCTTGGCGATGGCGTCGATCATGCTCGGCGGGTCGCTGGTCAAGCCGATCATCACCGGCACGGTCGCCCGCTGCTCGGACAAGGAGCATCGGGCGCGGGCCTTCAGCCTGTTTTACATGATGGTCAACCTGGGGGCGTTCGCCGGCAAGACCGTGGCCAAGCCGATCCGCACGATCCTCGGGCTGCCCACGCTGCCGCTGTTTTCGGCCGCGGTGGCGCTTATCGCCCTGTGCGGCGTGGCGCTGTTTTACAAGCCGCAGGAAAACGCCTTCGTCTCCGGCGAGAGCAAGCAGCCGCGCGCCCTTTCTGAGGTCGCGCGCCAGCTGCTGCGCGACTTCGCCGAGATCTTCCGCTCCGGCCGTCTCATCGCCCTCATCCTCATCACCGGCGGGTTTTGGATCATCCAGAGCCAGATGTACTCGTCGATGCCCAAGTACGTCCTGCGCACCGTCGGACCGATGGCCAGCCCGGAGTGGTACGCCAACGTCAACCCGACGCTGGTCGTGCTGTGCGTGGTGCCGGTGACGCAGCTGTGCCGGCGCCTGCAGCCGGTCACCTCGATGACCATCGCGCTCGGGCTGATTCCGCTGTCGGCGCTGCTCATCGGCACGTTGCCGACGCTCCTGGGCTCGTCCTTGCCGGTGCATCCGGTGACCGTGGCCATGGTGACGGGCATCGCCATCCAGGGACTTTCGGAGTGCTTCTTGAGCCCGCGCTACCTGGAGTACGCATCGCACCTGGCGCCGCGCGACAAAGAGGCGCTGTACATGGGCTACGCCCACATGAACCAGTTTTTCTCGTGGCTCATCGGCTACATCATGTCGGGCTACCTGCTAAACGCCTTCTGCCCGAACCCGGATACGCTGCCGCCGGCCGACCAGGCGGCCTATAACGCAGCGCTGGCAAGCGGCGGGGCGCTGCCGGCGGTCTACGCCCACTCGCACTACCTGTGGTTCGTGTTCGCGGCGATCGGTCTTCTGGCGTTCCTCTCGCTGCTCGTGTTTCAGCTGCTCACCCGCAGCGCCCGGCCGCCAGAGTAGGGATCCGACCCGGGACCCGCGTAAATAGCAATCGCAGTCTTTCGCTGCGGCGGTCCGCCCTTGTGGTAGATTGCCGCCGATGAAGGCGTTGGAGATCAAAGTCGGGGCGCTGATCGTCACCTCGCTCGGGCTGCTCGTCGGGTTTGTCGCGCTGCTCGGCGGGCTGTCGTTCGCCCCGACGTTCCGCGTCTTCGTCGATTACGACTTTTCGGGCAACATCCACAGCGGGGCGCCGGTCAAGATCTCCGGCATCAAGGTCGGCAAGGTCGAGGACGTGCTGTTCCTCGGCGGCGAGCTCGATCCCGAGGTGAACCGCCGGGTGCAGGTGCGCCTGGTCGTGCGCATCGAGCAGCGCGCCCAGAGCGCGATCCACGAAGGGGCGGAGTTCTTCGTCAACACCCAGGGGGTCCTGGGCGAGCAGTACCTGGAGATCGCCCCCGGCAGCTACGATCGGCCGCCGCTCAAGCCGGGAACCAAGGTGCGCGGCGTCGATCCGCCGCGCACCGATCTCATCATCGCCCGGCTCTACGAGTTCCTCGACGCGGTGACGAGCCTCCTGCGCGAAGACAAGGAAGTCCTGCGCGACCTTTTGCGCTCCGGGGCCAAGGTGGCGCGCAGCCTGGACAAGCTGCTTGGCGAGAACCAGGAAGACGTCAAGAAGCTGCTGCACGACCTGGACCGCCTGACGGCGGAGAGCGCCGACTTCATCGCCAAGCTGGATAAAGGCGTCGGCTCGGCGGAGGACCTGCGCCGCACGGTCGCCAACATCGAGGCGATCAGCACCGAGCTGCGCGGCGAGATCGGGCCGCTCCTGCAAAAGACCAAGCGGGCGCTCGACGGGGTGAGCGAGGTCTCCGGGTTGCTCGGGCCGGAGGACAAGAAGAAGCTGCTGCGGGCGCTCGATGAGCTGCTGGTGGTCGGCAACAAGGTGCAGGCGGTGGCCACCGATGCCGCGGCGCTCGTCGGCGACATCAAAAAGGGGCGGGGCACGGTGGGGGCACTGCTCATCGACCAGCAGATCTACGACGACCTCAAGGAGCTGACCCGCGATCTCAAGCGCAACCCGTGGAAGTTCTTCTGGAAGGAGTAGCGCGTGAGCCTGGGGCCGCCCTTTGACCACAGCGGCGAGCGGCTGCGCCTGACGCTGGGCGCGGCGACGGCGGTGACGCTGCTCGTGGTGATCGGGGTGGCGCTCCTGGCGGCGGATCGTTCGCTGGGCGAGTCGGTGACCGTGCACATGATGGTGCACCGCCCGGGCGTGCTGCACACCGGGGCGATGGTGCGGGTCGCCGGGGAGCAGGTCGGCGAGGTCGTCGCCATCCGCGGCATGCCGGCGGCAAACCCGGCCAGCGATGAGCCGACGGTGGACATCGAGCTGCGGCTGCGCAAGCAGCTGGCCGGCCGGATCTACGACAACTCCACGTTCCTGCCGGTCAACCCCACGGTCCTGGCGGAAGCGCTGATCGAGATCGGGCCGCCGGCGGGCGGGGCGGCGCCGGGCGCAAAGGTGGCCGGCGAGGTGCGGGTCCGCGGCATCGATCCGGCGGACATCGACCAGCTCCTGCGCAAGGTCTATCTGAGCATCGAGCTCACGCTGGCCCAGGCGCGCGATCTGGGTAGCGAGTGGACCGAGATGACGGCGGCGCTGGGGGCGCTGTCGGATCGGCTGTCGTCGAGCGTCTCGGCAGAACAGGTGCTGCGGGTGCAGGTGCAGGGCGCGGCGGCGCGGCACAGCATCGAGCAGCTTCTGGCAACGCTGCGCACCGGCGAGGCGGACAAGCTGCCGGCGCTTACGCGGCAGCTTGAGCAGTCGGTGACGCCGCTTAGCCGTGAGCTGCGGCGCCTGGGCGAGCAGGGGGAGGTCCTGGCGGCGCGGGCGCGCGAGCTGGGGCAGGCGATCGGGCCGGCGCAGCAGGCGGACTTGCGGCGGGCGGTGGCGCAGCTGCGCGCTGCCATGGCGGCGGGAGAGCAGCTGGAAGCGGATGGACGCTTCTTGATCCGTTACTTCGACAGCGGCCGCGGAACGCTCGGCGGCTTCAACAAAGACATCCAGATCTTCGACGAGCTGAAAGAGACCGGCCGCATCCTCAAGCAGAAGAGCTGGCGGCTGCTCATAAAGCGGCGCGAACCGGGCGACGCACCGGCGGTACAGCAGCGGCCGGCCGGCGCCCTCGGCAAGTAGCCGGGCCTGTGGCGCGGTCGCCATCGCGGCAGCGCGCCCGCCTCCCCGTATAGGCTGCGTAGGGAAACGCAAATTGGTCGCCAGGCCTGTTTGTCTGCCTCTACAATTCCGTACGTGAGACTCCGGCTTGTCACCGCCGCGCTCTTTTTCGCTGCTTGCCACGACGAGCCGCTTGTCGTCAGCAAAGAGCAGCTGGCGGCTGGATCGTACAGCGCCGCCGGGCGGACGGCGGACGGCACAACGCCGGTGAGCAAGCCGACCGTGGTGCTGTTCCGCCAGCGCCAAGGGCAGCTCGTGCCGCTGGCCTGTTACGACAAAGCGCGGCAGGCGCTGCGCTCCGGGGAGGACTGCGTCGGCCTGATTCCCGACGGGGCGGAGGTGCGCATCGGCGATGGGTACGGCGGACGGCTGCAGCGGGGGGAGCCGCTTTCCTGCCGCACCGCTTCTGGACCGACGAGCCGATCGACCTTCGGCGTAAGCGACGGTCCGCCGGGCGATGCCGGGCCGCAGCCCGGGCCGCCGCTCGCCCTGTGGTCCTCCGGACCGATGCCCAAGCTCGAGCTGCCGCCGAGCCCCCCGGATCCGCTGCCGCTGCCGCCGAGCGAGACGCTTTACATCACCAACGCCGCGCGCAACCTCCTGCCGGCGGCGCAGCGGGCGCTGCTCGGGCCGGTGGTGGTCGATAACGTGTGGTCGGTGGATCTGGACCTCGACGGTCTGCGCGAGCGGCTGGATCAGGTGCGGCTCCTTGATGTGAAGAGCCGCTTTGTCATGCTCACCGGGGTGTTCGTGGTGGCGGGCAAGGACGCGGTGGCGCTGCGGCCGCTGCGGGTGCAGGCGCTGGAGAGCCCGCAGCGCGAGCGCCTGGGCCGCGACGATCGCACCCATGAAGTGCGGATGCTGGCGGCGCTCGACCTGGATCACGACCGCCGGCGCGAGGTCTGGCTGCAGGTGGTGCGCCCCGATTCGATCACCGACTCCATCGGCCGCTTCACCGATACCGGGGTCGCGGTGTTCGCCGAGCTGACGTGCCCGAGCGAGCCGCCGCCGCGCGTGCCGCCCAAGCCGCCAAACCCGGCCAACGAACGGTCGCCGAGCCGCCTGTAAGCGCCTCTTTCCGCGCGCGGCTGCCCACTGCTGCCCACTACTGCGCGGGTCGCCGGGGGCCTGCATCTGGCTCTGCTGCCGGAAGGTGAGTACACTGCGGTCGCAGCTTTCGCTGCGCCGACCCTGCGCGCCTGCGCCTTGGGCCGGCGCGGCGGCCCTCGCGGATCGCCAAGGAGTCCTTCGTGCCTAACCGCCTCAAAGACGAGTCCAGCCCCTACCTGCGACAGCATAAGGACAACCCGGTGGACTGGTACCCTTTCGGCGCCGCCGCTTTCGAGCGCGCCCGCGCCGAGGACAAGCCGATCCTGCTGTCGATCGGCTACTCCGCCTGCCACTGGTGCCACGTCATGGCGCACGAGTCGTTCGAAGACGACGAGACCGCGGCGCAGATGAACCGCGACTACATCAACATCAAGGTCGACCGCGAAGAGCTGCCCGACGTCGACCAGATCTACCAGCACACCCTGCAGCTGTTCGGCGAGCACGGCGGCTGGCCGCTCACCATGTTCCTCCTGCCGACCGGCGAGCCGTTCTTCGGCGGGACCTACTTCCCGCCGCGCGACGGCCACGGTCGGCCGTCGTTCCGCCGGGTGCTGCACGCCCTGGCGCAGGCCTACAAGCAGGACCGCGAGGAGGTAGTCGGCCAGGCGCACAAGCTCGTCGAGGCGCTGACCCAGCTGGAGGCCCGCGGCGCCGGCAGCGAGGCGACGAGCCGCATCCCCGCCGACCTCGTCCGCCGGGTGGCCGAGCGGCTGGGCTCGCGCATGGACGCCCGCGAGGGCGGCTTCGAGGGGGCGCCCAAGTTTCCCAACCCGACTGCGCTCGGGCTGTTCCTGCGCGCCTACGGGCGCAGCGGCGATGTCGAGGCGGTGCGGCCGGTGCTGCTCACCCTGACCAAGATGGCCGAGGGCGGCATCTACGACCAGCTCGGCGGCGGCTTCGCCCGCTACTCGACCGATGCCCGCTGGCTGGTGCCGCACTTCGAGAAGATGCTCTACGATAACGCCCAGCTCTTGCGCCTGTACGCCGAGGCGCACCAGGTCCTGCTCGGGCCGGGGCTCGGGCAGCCCCTCTTGGCGGCGCGCTACGGGCGGGTGATCGACGAGACTGTCGGCTGGCTGGAGCGCGAGATGCGCGACCCGGCGGGCGGCCTGTACGCCGCGATGGACGCCGACAGCGAGGGGGTCGAGGGCAAGTACTTCGTGTGGACGCCCGAGCAGCTGGCGGCGGTGCTCGACCCCGAAAAGGCGCGCCTCGTCGCCCGCTGCTACGACGTGCGCCCCGGCGGCAACTGGCAGGACC
>CALFML010000605.1 GCA_937879845.1 uncultured Myxococcales bacterium | reverse complement strand
CCTGGCGCTGATGCTCAAGGGCGAGCCGGATCCGCGCTTGGTGGACTACGGGCGCAGCGAAGATGAGCCCTCCGTGGAGCAGGCTGGGCGGCCGCGCGTCCTATGGCAGAGTGAGGGGGCGGTGATGGTCCAGGCGCTGCCGCCGCCGCCTGAGCCCGTGCGCGACTTTATCGAGCAGCTGGCGCTCCGCGAGCCGGACGGAACGACCGCTGAGACCGAGTTCGCCACCACCAGCGACTTTCTGCACTTGTGGGCGCAGGCCGAAGCGACCGGCGTTCCCGCGGCGGCGGCGGCGGAGTGGCTGGCCGCGACGATTTACCCGCGCATGCCGCTCATCCGCGCCTGCACCGGGCCGGACTGGGTGCTGCGCTGGCAGGTGGCGGCGCTCATCGGCCTGGCGCAATCGGAGAAGGGGTGGATGGGAACGGAGCGCCGCCGGGTCCTGCTCCAGCTGCTGCAGGCAGAGAGCGACTGGCCGCTCGCCGCCGCGATCCGGGTGGCGGCCGAGATCGCGCTGCACGAGCCGGAGTCCACGCGCGAGCTGCGCCAGCTCCTTATCGCGCTTGTCCCGCAGATGAACAACGAGCAAAATGGCGGACTGTCGCGCACTCTGCTCACGGCGCTGGAAATGCTGCCCCTGGTTCCGGCTCAATATCGGGATCGCCTGCGCGCGAAGATCGACAGTGCACAGAACGCAGCGCCCACGGAAGATCCGCCGCCCTCAAAGACCCAAAGCAAGCGGCGTCCGTGGTGGAAGTTCTGGGGTCCAAACTAAGCGGCGTCTCCGCGCATGGCTCAGCTCGACCGCCCCCAAAAGGAGCGATGGGAGGCCCGGCTGCTGTACGCAGCGCTCCTCTTGTTCGTCGTCTGCCGCGCGCTGCGTCCGATGGCGGAAACGGACCTGTTTTTCCACCTGAAGCTCGGCGATATCATCGTCTCTCAGCACACCATTCCGTTTCGCAACCTCTTCTCTTTCACCTTTCCAAGCCATCCCGATCTCGATCTGTCCTGGGCGTTTCAGGCGCTTGTGTCTCTTTGTTATCGCGCGGACGGATTCGCCGCGATTGTCGTGCTCAAGGTCGGCTGCGTCGCGCTGACCGTGGTGCTGGTCCATCACGCAGGACGGCGCCTCGGCGGAAGTCCCGCCGCCGCCGCCGCTGCTACCGCGCTGGCGATCGTCACGGCAGAGCCGCGGCTGGTCGAGCGTCCGCACCTCATCACGTTTCTCGGACTGGGCCTTGTTTCCTGTCTGCTCGTCGCGGTCCGGCACTGCCGCCGCTGCCTTTGGCTGGCTCCGCCGCTGGTGCTGCTATGGGCGAACTTCCATGCCGGGGTGTTCCTGGGCGTCGCCGTGCTCCTCCTCGATCGGCTCACCGCCAAGCTCACCGGGAATGATACGAGCGGCTGGGGCGAACTGCTGGGAGTCAGCTCGCTGACTGCAGCGGCGACCTTGCTGACGCCGGCGGGTCTGAAGCTGCCGGTCTACCTGCTCTGGCACCTGCGGCTTGGTGGGATCCGCAACATCGAGGAGTTCCGGAGCGCCGATCCATATAACGACGCCTGGTTCTTCGTCCTGCTCGCGCTCTGCGCTTGTGGCGCGCTCCTGCTTCGCCGCGCCCACTTGCGGCTGATCGTGCCCGTCCTTCTGGTCGCGGTGCTCGCTTGGCGCTCGGTCCGCTTCGTCGCCGAGTGGGCTTGGCTGGCCGCCCCGTTTTTGGCGCTATCGCTCGACCGCTTCGCCCAGGGCCTGGCCCCGCTGCTCTCCGCGCGTACCGTGCAATTGGCAATGACCGGGCTGCTCTTTTTTGGGGCGGGGCGCGAGCGCCTCCAACACCCGACCGCGCTCGCGCTCTCCGCCGATGTCGTGCCCTTCTCGGCGATTCGGTTTGTCACCGCGCACGGGCTCCGTGCGCGCCTGTACCACGATCTCGACGTCGGTTGCTATCTGCTCTGGGAGGGATGGCCGCGCTACCAGGTCTTCCAAGATGCTCGCCTGCCGGCCTATCCCGATTCCTTCCATCGCGCCCTGGATGAGACGCCGCTTGCCGCAGACGCGTTCGGACGACTGCTCGATGCGTACGGTGTCGATGCCGCGCTCCTTGACTATCCCGACATCAACATGCGCGCCGGCTCCTTCGAGCCCAACCAATGGGCGCTTGTATACAGGCAAGAGGATGCGCTGGTTTTTGCCCGCCGCATTCCCCGGCATGCCGAGGTCATCGCCCGATATGAGATCCCGCTTCAGGTCCGCTTCCGCTTCGCAGGAGGCGCAAGCGTGGACTCTTTGCCACGTCCGCCGGCCGGGAGTCCGATTCCCCAGTGCGAGTGGGACGACCGCCTGGCCGCCGCCTGGGCCGCCGAGGAGCGCCCCGACCGCACGCTCGCTGCGCGGCTGGCCGCCGTGGAGCATGGCTGCCTGACCCTGGAGGACGTCCGCCGGGAGTACGGAAAATCCGGAGCGAAGGAACCTGGACCGCCGGCAGTCCCATCGGCGCGGCCCCGCGGCAAGGCAGGGTGAATACCGCCGGCGAGCGCACACCCTGCGACGATCAGCGTGGCGACATGCCGCAGCCGCGGGCCGAGTATGGCGTCGAGCCTACCGAAGCGCCGTTCAACGCCCAGGACCGCATTGTGCCGCGGTCTGCTAGGGCCGCTTGGTTCCGACGCCGGCAGCTTGTTGGAGATCCGCGCACACAAGGCGGTGAAACAGATGCTCGCCGGCTTCGCGCTGGACGGAGAGGCGTCCGGCCTCATAGGCGCGGGAGCCCAGGCCGCGCTGGACCGACTCGCAGATGACGGCATCTTCCTGCTGGATGCGATCCATGAGCGCGACGCTCTCGCGGTGGTTGGCCTGCGCTGCTTCGCTGTCGCTGGCGCAGTAAATGTCGAAGATCACCTGCGTCCGGTCCACGCCCAGCGGCAGGACCAGATTCGTGTCCATGGCATCCCGATAGCAGTTGAGCATGAAGTTGGGATAGAGCCAGTAGTACGCTGCGTCGCCGCCGGCGCGGAGCGCGGCTACTTCGGCGTTGTGGGCGTTTTCGACCAGCGGACTGCGCTGCAGGCAGAAGCGGGCGCCGTTCTCGATGCTGTATTTGTCATGCTCCATGATGCTGCTAAGGGCCTTGTGCAGATGCGGTACGTGGTAGCTTCCGTCAAGGTAATTGTCGACGTAGACCTTCCAGTTGGCGGCGACGGTGTAGATCCGGCGCTCCATGAAGCGGAAGCGCGACAGCGAAAGCGCCGCGGCCGGTTCTGCAAAGCCCTCCAGCATTTCTTGCAGCGACGGCCCGGACGGAGCCAGGCGCACGCAGACAAACTGCTCAAAGGTATCTACGGCGATGGGAATGAGGCCCTGCTGCGCTTTGTTGAAATCGCAGACGCCGCCAAAGCTCGGGGTGCCGCGCAGCGCACCATCCAGGCCGTAGGTCCAGCCGTGATAAGGGCAGCGTAGGACGTTTGCTTGTCCCTCCGCTTGGGTCACCACGGCCGCGGCGTGATGGCGGCAGACGTTGAAGAAGCCGCGGAGGACGTTGTCGCTGCCGCGCACGATTATGATGGGCTCACCGGCGAGCTCGATGGTAAAAAACGCGCCGGGAACGGCCACCTGATCGCAGCGGCCGACGACCTGCCAGCCGCTGAAGATGGCGCGCCGCTCCAGCTCATAGATTCGCGGATCGGTGTACCAGGAAGAGGGCAGGGTGGATGCCTGAGCCAGGGGCGCCTGCGCGTCATAAGCGGTGAGAATGTCGTTGAGGGGTCGCTCCATCGTTACTCCTACGGCGCTTCGCAGCTCGGCTGCGCTGCGGGGTCGCCGCTCTTGGCCCAGATTCGTGAGGCCAGGCCGGCGCCTAGGAATCCCACGACAATCGCCAGACCGAAAAATAGCATGCTGCCCTTGTGGGCGTTGCTCGCCAGGTGGCGGAACAGGGCGATGAAGGCGCCGGCGATTCCGGTGCCGAGCGCGGTGCCCAGGGCCTCGGTGAGCTGTAGCTGGGCCGAGACCTCGCCCTCACGACCCGGCGGGGCCAGGGCGATGCATAGCAGGCCGCCGGCGCTGTAAGCCGCACCGATGCCGGCGCCGCCGATGGCCCAGCCGAGCGGAATGAGCAGGAAGGGCAGGGACGTGAGCAGCGTGGCCGTGACCAGAGCGATGCCGATTCCCACGAGGAAAAATCCGATGCGGACCGACTGGATGCGGCCCGCCGTGCCGAAGCGTCCGTCCAAACGCTCCTGCGCCCAGGAGGCGGCGATCCAACCCAGAGCCCCGGCGGATAGCGCAAGGCCCGCCTGGGCCGGCGAGGCGCCGCGCAGCTCGCCGGTAATAAGCGGAACGAAGGCTTCGGTGCCAAAAAAACTGAACGCCAAAAGCCCGCGGATCATAAGGCCGGCGGGCAGCCCGCGCCGCAGGACCAGCGTGCCGGATGGCAGCAGCGTACGCAGCGCCGGCAGCAGCACCAGGAGTCCCAAAAGTCCCAGCGCCATCCGGCCCCAGACGTTCAGCTTGTGCAGGTTCGGCACCCCGAGCACGATTCCGGTCCCGAGCGCCAGCTGCAGCGCCGCGGGAATCCGCGATGACATGGGTTTTCCCTGCCGCACCGTCAGCGGCCCCAGCGGCGGCAGCAGCAGCAGCGCCACGAGGATAAGCAGCGGCACGATGCCGGCGAACACGAGCCGCCAGCTCGCCCGCTCCGCTATGGCTCCCGAGAGGGCTGGACCGACGATCGCCGGCAGAATCCACACGCTGGACGCGATGGCCATCATGCGCGCCCGCAGGTGGTCCGGGTAGCCGCGCGCGATCGCTACGTAGGCCGCCGCGATCATCGCGCCGCCGCCGAGCCCCTGCAGCACGCGCCCGAGCAAGAACTGCGGCACGCCGAGCGCGCTGGCGGCAAGCAGCAACCCGCCGCCAAACCCGCACAGCCCCAGGGCCATCGGCCGCCGCGGTCCGTGCATGTCGGCAATCTGTCCGGCTGCAATCGTCCCGACGAGCCATGCCAACATGAAAGCGCTAAACAGCCAGCCGAAATAATCAAGCCCCCCGAGCGCCTTCACCGCTGTCGGCAGCGCCGGGACCACGCCCATGCCCTCGGTGGCAAACGCGGCGACTGCCAGGAGGATCCCCAGCGTCAGCGCCCGGCGTTCGCGGCTGAATACGCCGTCGTTTGGCCCAGGGGCCGCGATCACTGCATTTGCCACGCCGGCATCCTATCCAATGCCAGGCGGTGCTGAGCAGGATTTTTCGCCGGCTGCGCGCGGCCGCATTATGTCCGCGGGATCCGCGTCGTTGCGCTACGCTCTGCGGACCCGCGGAGGCCGCCGTCCGCACCGGAGCGGATGTTATCGGGTTGAACGTAGCTGCTGCTCCGCCCCGTCTGTGCGGCAGGCATGTGGATGGGTTGCGGACATGCCGCGGATGGACTTGTGAGTGAGTGGCTTGAGCGGGCTCTGGCCCGGCAGCGGTGCCGCACTCGCGGCGGCAGTGGCCGCAACGGCGGGGAGTGGAGGGCGGCGGCGCTTTGTCGGAAGTAAACGCCTTCGGTGGTTTGTCCTCGACCTGCGGGACGCGCTGTGCGACACATGGCCGGGTCTGGCCTTGACTTTGCGGCGCCGTATCTGAATCCCGAGGATTTTTTCATGACACAACCGGAATGCGTGACTCACGATGCGCGGACCTATCAAGAAGAGATGGGTCTTGTCCAGCAGCTGATCGCCCAAGGGGATCGCGTGCACGCGCTGCATCACTGCATCGGCGCCCTGGGCCTTGAACCCGATCGGAGCGAGTGGCAGGAGCCGCTGCGCGAGCTGTTGCGTGAGCCAGCGCTCCTAGACAAGCTGGCGGCGGATGGCTTTTTTGGCGCGCAGGCGGCGCGAGCCTTCCACCTGCGCGAGGGCGGCAAGCTGGCCGAGGCGATTGCTCTTGTGGCGCAGATCCACGGCGCGGTGCCGCACCTTGGTTTTCATCACTGGCTGATCGCCTGGGTGCAAGAGGCCCAGCGCGCCGGGCAGGCGGTGGCGGCGGAGCCGCTCATCCGGGTGCTGGTGTCGGGAACGACGTTGGGGATGGGTCGGATCCGGCTGCTGCCGGCCGAGCAGGCCGCGGCGGCGGAGCTTCTTCCGGTGGCGGAGCTGGCCTTGATGCTGTTCCCCGACAACCCGCAGGTAGCCATGCTGGCTTCTGCGGTGCTAAGGCGGGCGGGGCATGCGGCGGCGGCTGTGGCGGCGGCGGAGCGGATGCGCGAGCCGGGTGAGCAGCACCATACCGTCCGCGGGCTGGCGCTGCGTGCTCAGGGGGAGTACGACGCGGCGCTGGCCGCTTTTGCGGCGGCCTACGCGGCCACCGGCGATGAAGTCCACCTCATGGAGATGTTCCGGGTGCTGGCCGATGCCGGGCGCTGGCAGGAGGCGCTGGCCGTGCTGGCGCGCCGGAGCGCAGAGGCGCAAAAGGAGTCCGAGCGAATGCTCGAGGTTGAGTTCGTGCGCCGCGCCGCCGCAGAGAATGCCCCGCCGCCGCGGGTGCCGCCCCTGGATATCGTGCGCCGGCGCGAGCTCGGGCACGGAGTTCTGTGGCCGATGTATGACGCGACGGCCAACCTGCTGCGGGAGATCGGCGCCAATGCGGATCTGCGTCTGAAGGGACCCCAGGGGGCGGGCGCGGCGCTGCGCGCTGGCAAGCTGACGATGCAGGTGAGCGGCCGGGAAGGTAACAGCAACCGCCTGTGCCTGGCGCTGATGCTCAA
>CALFML010000604.1 GCA_937879845.1 uncultured Myxococcales bacterium | reverse complement strand
GCCTTTGGCGGACAGGAGGACCTCGGCTTGCGCCTTGTATTCACGGACTTTCTTGACCGTCTCCGGATCGTCGTTTATGGCCGCTTGCTCATAGCGGTTGTAAAATGTGATGGCCTCGTCGAGGCGTCCGAGCCGGTGCAGGGTGCGGCCGATGTTGATGAGGAGCCAGGGCACCTGCCGGCTCTCATAGGCGCTCTGGAACTCGGGGAGGGCGGCTTCGTAGCGTCCGGACTCATAAAGGCCGATGGCACGCTGGTAGTGCTCGCGGCACGAGGTTTCCTTTATGCAGGGGTCGTCACTGGCGCCGGCGCCGCCTGAGGCGGCCTGGCTGCGACCGAGCAGCGTGCAGGTAAGCAGCAACGACACGACCCAGCGAATCCACGCACATCGTGAGCTCATAGCAAGATCCTGAAAGTGCTAGCATAGGGAAGCACCGCCTCAGTATATCACTTGCTGCTCGCACCGCGCAGTGTACGCAGAATAGTCCGCGGGGCGCGTCCGCGCTGCAGGACTCCTACGTAGGGGAGGATATGGGAAGAGGTACTGCGATGCGCTGCAAGGTAGGCAGTGCATCGCCGACCCGCTAAACCGCGCCCCAGTTGACCCCCTAAGTTATTGCAGGAGAGCGGGTGGCACCGGAGGCGGGGACCCTGCTGCGCAAGCAGCGGGGTGCCGCAGGGGACAGGACCCGCGGCGCAGCCCGAACCTGCGGATCTGATGCGCGGCGTGGATCAGGTGAGCTGCGGAGAAGGGAGGGACTGCGGATCCGCCGATGGGGTGCTGACCGCGCGATGCTCTGAAGCGAACTGCAGCTGGTACAGGCGCGCGTAGACGCCGCCGCGGGCGATGAGCTCGTCGTGGGTGCCGTCTTCCACGACGCGGCCTTTGTGGAACACGACGATGCGATCGGCGGCGCGGATGGTGGACAGGCGGTGGGCGATGACCAGTGCGGTGCGGCCGCGCATGACGACCTGCAGCGCCGTCTGCAGCCGCGCCTCGGTGTCGGAGTCGATGCTGGCGGTGGCTTCGTCCAAGATGAGGATCGGCGCGTTGCGGTAGACGGCGCGGGCGAAGGCGATGAGCTGGCGCTCGCCGGCGCTGAAGTTGCTGCCGCGATCATCGACCCGCGCTTCCAGGCCGCCGCGGCGCTCGAAGATCTCCAGGGCGCCGATGTCCTGCAGCGCTTGCCGCGCCCGACCGGCGTCGGCTTGCGGGTCGCCCATGGCGACGTTGGACAGCACGGTGCCGGCAAACAGGAACACATCCTGCGGCACGACCGAGAACTGCGCCCGCAGCTCCTCCCGCGGGTAGGCGCGGACATCGCGGCCCATGACCCGCACGCTGCCGGCGCTCACCGGATAAAGCCGCAGCGCCAGGCTGGCCACCGTGGTCTTGCCGGCGCCGGTCGCGCCGACCAAGGCAATCTTCTCGCCGCGCCGGGCCATGAGCGAGACATCGCGCAGCACCGGCACGCCGGGCTTGTACTCGAAGGACACATGGTCGAGCGCCAGCGCCTCTTCCGCCCGGCCGGCCGGGGGAGCCGCCTCGTTGCCGGCGGCGGCCGCGGCTGCGCCCTGCTCGCGATCGGTCTCATCGAGCAGCTGGAAGATGCGCTCGGCCCCGGACAGGGCGCTCTGCAGGACCGTGTAGCGCTGCGACAGCATGCTCACCGGCTCGAAGAACTGCTTGATGTACTGGGTGAACATCACCACCATGGCGAACGACACCGGCCGGCTGCCAAGCTGCTGCACCCCCACCCACCACAGCACGCTGGCGATGCACAACGTGCTGATCATCTCGATCGCCGCGTCGAGGATCGCCTCATAGTAGATGGAGCGCTTGTTGGCGTCGCGGTAGGCGGAGTTGATGTCGTCGAACTCGCGGGCGGTGGCGGCTTCGCGGCCGTAGGCCTGGACCACGGCGATGCCGCCCACTTGTTCATTGAGGAAGGCGTTGAGGCGCGCGGTCTTGGTGCGGATGTCGCGGTAGGCGCGCTTGCTGCCCTGGCGGATGAAGTACACGAGCACCCCGACCGCCGGCAGCGCCGCGAACGCGATGAGCGCCAGCTGCCAGTCGAGCGACAGCATGGCGACGACGATGCCGACGAGCAGCACCAGATCGCCCAGGGCATTGAGCACGCCGGAAGAGAAAAGCTCGCTCACCGCATCGACGTCGTTGGTGGCGCGGGTGACCAGGCGCCCCACCGGCGTGCGGTCGAAGAAGCGCAGGCTCAGCCCCTGCATGAACGCGAAGACGTGCTCGCGCAGGTCCGACATCGACAGGGAGCCGGCCAGCTGCATCGTGTACATCTGCGCGAACATCAGGATCTGCGAGACGAGCACGAGCCCGGCCAGCAGCGCCCCGTCGCGCACGAGGAGCCCCGCCTGCTTGGCCCCGGCGTGGGTGATGGCCATCCCCATGACGCGCGGCCGCAGAAGGTTCAGGCCGGCGAGCAGGAACAGGGTGAGCAGCGAGATGGCCACGTGCCGCATGTGCGGGCGGATGAACGGCCACAGCCGCTGCAGCAGCTGGAAGTCGTAGCTCTTTTTGACCGCGTCCTCTTCATGGAAGGCGCGCAGCTTCTGCTCGGCGCGGCTCGGGGCGGCGGCGGGAGTCTTCTGGCTCATCGGGTTTCTCCGGGGCCGGACAGGGGGAGGGCGGTCGGCTCATCGCTCAGGCCGAACTCCTCCAGCTCGCGCGCGACTTTTTGTTCTTCGGCGAAGGCGGCGTAGACGCCGTGCTGCGCCAGGAGCTCCTGATGGGTGCCCTGCTCGATGACGCGGCCGCGGTCCAGGACCACCACGCGCTGGCAGCGCGCCGCGGCGGCGACCCGGTGGGTGATGAGCACGACCGAGCGGCGCTGCGCCTGGCGTTCGATGCTGTCGAGGATCGCCGCTTCGGTCTTGGCATCGACCGCGGAGAGCGGGTCGTCCAACACGAGCAGCGGCGGCTGCCACAGCAGGGCCCGGCCGAGCGCCACCCGCTGCTTCTGCCCGCCGGACAGCTGCACGCCGCGCTCGCCGACGATGGTGTCCATCTGCTCGGGCAGGCCTTCGATCTCGGTCAGCACCTGGGCCTCGCGGGCGGCGGCGCGGATCTGCTGCAGGGCGGCGGGGGAGTCGGGCTCGTCCAGGGCGAAGCCGATGTTGCGCGCCACCGTGGTCGAAAACAGGAACGCATCCTGCTGCGCGTAGCCGATGGCGGTGCGCACGGTGTGCAGCGGCAGGTCGCAGACATCTTTTTGATCGATGAACACGCTGCCCGGCGGGGTCGGCAGGAGGCGCGCCAGGAGCATCGCCAGGGTGGACTTGCCGCTGCCGGTGCGGCCGACGATGGCCACCGAGCCGCCGGCTGGGACGCTGAACGACACGTCGTCTAGGACCACCCGGTCGCCGTAGCGGAACGACAGGCTGCGCACCCGCAGGTCGCCTTCGACCTTGTGGAGGGGCGGTAGCGGTCCATCGACGATCTCCGGCTGGGCATCGAGGATCTCTTTGAGCCGGTTGAAGCTCACCCGGCCGCGCTGGACGATCGACAGGACGAAGCCCATGGCGATCATCGGCCAGGTCATGCGCGACAGCGCCAGGGAGAAGGCGAAAAAGCCGCCCTCGGAGATGCCGCCGCCTTCCGGGCCTTTTAAGAGCAGCGAGGAGCCGTACCAGAAAAACAGCAGCATGCCGAGGGCGCTCGTGGCGCCGGTGATCGGGATCATGGCGCCGCGCAGGCGGGCCAGCGACAAGCTGGCCTTCAAGTAGTCGCGGTTGATGGCGGCGAAGCGGCGGCGCTCCTGCTCCTCCAGGCCGAAGCTGCGCACCACCCGCACGCCGGCGAGGTTGGTCTGCACGCACTCGGTCAGCTTGCCGAGCGACTCCTGGTTCTGCCGGGTGCGCGCGAACAGCCGCCCGGAGAAGCCGCGCGTCACCATCAGCAACAGCGGCAGCATGAGCATCGACACGAGGGTGAGCTTGCCGTTTATGGCGAGCATGATCTGCAAGGCGCTGGCGAAGGCGAACAGGACGTTTACGACGTTGAGCACGCCGAAGCCGGTGAGCAGGCGGACCTGGGTGAGGTCGCTCGTGGCGCGGCTCATGATCTCGCCCGCCGACATCTTGCGGTAGTAGGCCAGGCCCACGCGGTGCAGGCTCGTGAGCATCTCGGCGCGCAGGGTGTACTCGATGTCGCGGCCGGCGTTGAAGCTGAACCAGCGGCTGGCGACGCGGGTGATAAAGGCGACAAGGGCCAGGCCCAGCATGAGCAGCGCCGGTCCGGCGGCGTCGTGCGGGACCTTGCCCGGGGCGCGGCCGAAGATGATGTCGATGGCGGTCTTGGCCAGCCAGTCGATGCGGTTCATGGCCAGCTGGAAGGTGGCGAGCATGACCGCCCCAAGGAGATAGGCCCCAAGGTGCGACCGCATATACGCGCCAAGACGCGCCCCCGAAGCTGCTGCGGCTGCGCCCGGGCTTTGCCGGGCGGCAGAAGATGTTTCAGTGGTCATTTCTATTTCTGTTCCGGTCTGTTTCTGTTCCGGGCTGTTTCTATTCCGCTGGAACCGGTCGCTCGACTAGTCAGCGCGATCCCGGTCGTAGCGGGAGATGGGCCACACAAGGCCTAGCCATGCGCCCGCCCCGGCCATCCCGATCAATGCATAAAGTGAAGCTGAAAAGGTGACTCCTGCATATTGAAGCAGCGTGATTCCTAAGGAAGTGACCGCTTTGCTGGCGCGGTAGCCGAACACATCGATGATTTCCTTTGCTCGATAGCGTACGTCAAACGAAAGCGGCACATAAAGCAGCTCTTTTGCCGCCCGGAATATCGAGTAGTCAAGGACCTTGAACACCAAAAGCGCCAGCCCGGCGCGAAACAGCGATGGGGCGGCGAACAGATAGGCGCAGGCCAGGGTGTGCACGATCGGGATCGCCAGGTGGATGTAGCGCCGCTCCACAAACGATAGCAGGACCGGCGCGAGGATGAACTGGCCCAGCATCGCCAGCCCGTTTATCCAGGCGAAATAACGGCCGGAGAAGGCGTTCTGGGCGTCGACATCGGGGATGTGGTCTTGCAAAAGCCCCTTGAACGACAGCTCCAGCACCCCGCCCACGAGCTGCGCCGAGCTTATGAGGCAGATGAGCAGCACCAGCATGCGGTTTTTGCGGAACAGCTTCAGGCCCAGGTGGTCGGTACTGTGGCCGGGGGAGCTGGCGCTCGGCTGTTTGCCGCTGCGCCGCGGCTCGCCGCAGCGGCGGAAGGCGGCTTCGGTAAGGAGGATCGTCGGCAGCGTCACGAGCCCGGCCAGCGGCACCATCGTCAAGGTGCCCCAGCGGGCCGAAAGCGCGCTCAGCATGTAGCCGCCGATCACCGCCCCGATCGAGGCGATGCCGCAGATCGGACCATTTAAGCGCTTGCCCGAGTTCTTGGACAGCTTGCTGTCGATATAGGACCAGTACTGCTCGACCAGGAGCACGACGTACGACTCTTTGAAGACGTACAGGATCCCGCGCACGGGCTTGCTGCCCGCCTGGATGCCGAGATAGCACAGGAACATCGTCAGCACTGCCAGCGCGGTGGTGACGTGCAGCGTCCGCCGCGGCCCGAGCCACGACAGGAGCCGCCCATAGCCGTAGATGACCGGCGAGACTCCGACCGGAATGAGGGCGACGATCCATGGCAGGCTCTGCTTGCCGTACGCCGCGACGAACAGCGTGTTGGCGGTGGTGCGCAGCATCTCATAGCCGCACAGGACGCAGCCGGCCGCCGCGGCCACCGACAGCGCCAGCCAGACCGCCGCCGGCCCGTCGAGAGCCGCCGGCTCCGCCGCGTCTGCCGCGGCGCTGGCGGGAGTTGCTGACGAGCCCGACGAAGAAGAAGCCTGCATCTTTGTGTGCGCCGCGTCGCGCTCCGTCGCCATGTTCTCCGCTAGCTCGCTGGGTTCCACGGTACCGGATTAGAAGCGCCTATACAAACGGCAAATTAGGCCAAAACGGCGCTATAGTGCCCCGCGCGCCGCCGCCCGAGGTCTGCAACGACAGCGTCGACAACGACGGCGACACCTACGTCGACTGCAACGACGGCGACTGCAGCGGCAGCCCGAGCTGCCCGGTCGTCATCAACACGACCAACTTCGAGTCGGGCTGGGGCTTCTATGTCGACGGCGGCGTCGATGCCTCGCTCTACGCGTTCAACGGCACGACGTGGGGGCGCATCCAGGACAACTCGGGCGTCGACTCGTCGTTCTACTCGAACGCGTTCAACCTGAGCGGCGCGAGCTCGCTGAAGATCGACTACACCTACTACGCGTCGAGCATGGAGAACGGCGAGGACTACTTCATCGAGCTCTACGACGGCGTGACCTGGCAGGTGCTGGCCAACTACAAGCGCGGGACCGACTTCAACAACGGCGTGACCTACAACAAGACGATCACGGTGACGTCGGCGGCGTTCAACTTCGGCGCGGCCGCGCAGCTGCGCTTCCGCAACGACGCGTCCGACAACTCGGACCTCATCCTGATCGACAACGTCACGCTCACGAAGATCCCGTGAGC
The DNA here is from genome assembly GCA_937879845.1 of uncultured Myxococcales bacterium. Taxonomy (GTDB): domain Bacteria; phylum Myxococcota_A; class Polyangia; order Palsa-1104; family JAEUJZ01; genus CALFML01. Next base: position 199 of record CALFML010000604.1, on the reverse strand, counting down.
GCGAAGCTCAGGCCGGCCCGCAGGGCCGCGACCTGGGCGGCATTGCAGATCGCGGGCGTGACCGTGGGGCTGTCGGGATAGACCTCGGTCGTGGTCGTGAAGCGTGCGCCGGTCATGCCGGCGCACAGCCCCAGCGCCTTGCAGGCGTAGTTGATGACGCCGGGCTGGGTGATCGGCACGCCGATGATGTTGCCCTCGG
>CALFML010000603.1 GCA_937879845.1 uncultured Myxococcales bacterium | reverse complement strand
CCGCGACTCGCGGCAATAGCGCAGGATCAAGTCCCAGTCGGACATGCGCCGCAGGGCTTCGTCGCAGCCGCCGCGCGCCTCGTACAGCGCCCGGCGGTGCAGCACGACGTTGATGTCGATGTAGTTGCGCTTGGCGAGCGCGTCGAAATCGAAATCTGTGCCGACATAGCGGCGGCGCCAGCCGTCATCCGCCTCGATCGCCGCATAGACGAGGTCGAAACCCCGGTCGAGCAGGTGCGCGGCGGTGATTTCGTCGTGCACAGCCAGGGCGGCTCGTTCATGGGCTTCTCTGCCAACATGGTGACGCCGGTGAACGTCGAGCTGAAGCCGACGATCAGCGCCAATTCCGCCGCCGCCGTTGCCGTCCAGCACTTCGAAGGACGCGCCGCTCTGGCGGTGGTGAGCCTGGTCGTCCATGCCTACGACGGCAAGCCGACCCTGGCTTACGACGCCATGATCTACGGCGAGCGCACAAACGGCGCCCCCGGCGAGCAGCACACCTATGTCGATGCCAAGACCGGAGCCTTCCTGTCACTGAACGACACCATCGCCACCACCGCCGCCGTCGGCTCCGGCAAGAGCCTCTACCTTGGCACCATTTCGATCAATACAAACTCGATCACCGGTGGCTACGAGCTGCGGGATCTGACCCGCGGCAGCGGCTACACCATCAACATGAAGAACAAGACCAATAATGGTACGATCTTCACCGATAGCGACAACACTTGGGGCAGCGGCACCACTGCGGACGTCGCCAGCGCCGCGGTCGATGCCCACATCGGCGTATCGCTCACCTGGGACTATTATAAGAACGTGCACGGCCGCAACGGCATCGCCAACGACGGCAAGGGCAGCTACAACCGGGTGCACTACAGCCGCAACTACGCCAACGCGTTCTGGTCGGACTCGTGCTTCTGCATGACGTACGGCGACGGCGATGGGGCAAACTTCAAGCCGCTCACCTCGCTCGACGTGGCCGCGCATGAGATGACGCACGGCGTGACCGCGCGCACCGCGGGCCTTGTCTACTCCGGCGAGTCCGGCGGTCTCAATGAAGCCACGAGCGATATCTTCGGCACCTCGGTGGAGTTTGCCACCAACAATCCCGCCGATGCGCCGGACTGGTTGATCGGTGAGAAGATCACCCTGTTTGCCCCCGGCTACCTGCGCAGCATGAGCAATCCGCGCATCGATGGGTACTCGATCGATCACTATTCGCAGTACACCTCCAACCTGGATGTGCACTACTCTTCGGGCCTGGGAAACCAGTTCTATTACCTGCTGGCCGCCGGCGGCACCAACGCGACTTCGAAGCAGGCGGTGACGGGCATCGGCATCAGCAAGGCGGAGAAAATCTGGTACCGGGCGCTGACGGTGTACTTCACCAGCAGCACCAACTACTCGGCCGCGCGCGCCGCGACCCTGAAAGCGGCGACGGATCTGTATGGCGCGGCCAGCACCGAGGTCAATACGGTCGCCGCCGCGTGGACGGCCTGCGGCGTTCAGTAGCGGCACGCGCCCCCTCCACCACCCGGCCTCCCCTCCGCCATAGCGTCCTTTTCGCCGCTGGTTCCCTAGGATTCGGAGTTCTCTGAAAAACCTGCGACGGGCCCCGCTGGCGGCGTCACCGTGCTCAGAGTCCCAAGGCTGCGCCGCACGGTCGTCCCGCCATCAGGTTTCCCCGCTACGGGTTTAACAAGGTTTTTGACACAAGCGGCGTTTACGCGCGGCCGAGCAGCCGCAGGATCCCCGCCGTGCCCAGCATGCCGACCAGGGTCAGAGCCAAGCTCCACAGCGCAATGCCGAGCGACAGCCAGCCGAGCAGCTGGCGCGCCTGAACCCGCAGCGACAGCCCCAGCGCCGCGCCCAGCGGTGCGCCGGTGAGCCCGGGTCCGAGCAGCCCGAGGCCGACCACCCCGTAGCGGCGCCAGACGCGGTCGATGAGGCGGTCGCGCGGCGCGGCGTCCGGGGACTTTTTCCGCCGCAGCAGCCGCTCGCGCAGCTTGTCGCCGAGCAGCACGACCAAAAGCGTCGCCAGGAGCGAACCGGCCGCCGCCGTTAGCGCGGTCAACGCCGGATGCAAGCGCATCGCGAACCCCGCAGGCACCCCCTGCCACAGCCCCGTCATGCCGAGTCCGAACACCGCAAGCAGCTTGAGCCCCATCCAGTCGGTTTTAGCACAGCTGCGGCGCGCCGCGGAGCGCTTTTGTCCCGGCCGCACGCGATAGGACCTGGCGGCCCGTCGCAGGCGCTCTTTGTTCCGACCGGCGCGCAAACATTCCGGTGCCAGGAGGCTCGGCGCGAAAGCCGCGGCGCGGATCTCTTGCAGCTATAAGCGGCTTGGCGGGGCGGCGGCGGCCGGGGGCGGGCTCTCCGGGCGGCGGGCGGTGCGGTCGCTCTCATACACCGCCGGAATCGCTAGCGCCGCCGGCGGGAGAATCTCCGTCAGCAAGCGCGCATCGTACTCCCGCGGATAGTCAAAGCCCAGGAGCCGGCCGAGCGTCGGGGCGATGTCCTCCGGGCCGCACGGCTTGTCATACCGTCCGGGCTTGATTCCGGCGCCCAGGAAGAAAAGCGGAACGTGCCGATCGTGCTCATAGGGCGTGCCGTGGCCGGTGCCGCCGACGTGATCGTCCAAGTAGATATAGGGCTTCAGCAGCGCCATCACATGGCCGCTGCGCGGTTCGAAGAACGAGTTTCGGAAGAGCTCAAAGTAAGGGTCACTAGGCGGCGCCGATTTCAGAAAGTCCGCCTTGGTATAGACCGCAGCGACCAGGCCCGACTCCCGCAACACCTGCACTACGGTGTCGGTCACGTCCTGCAGCGACAGCTTTTGGCGGCGGATCTCGTCTTCGTTCAAGTAGAAGTTCGGCAGGGAGAAGTTCGCCAGAAGACCGCTGGCGCCGGGAAATCGCCGCGCGAAGGCCTGGGTGAACTTCGCCTCCAGAAACTTGCTCGGGACCCGGCGCGCATCCTGACCGCGCGCTTGCAGACTCTCAACCAGCGGCTGCGAGCCGTGATCCGCCGTCAGTACGACCACGGTCCTCTCGCGCCCGACGCGGTGGTCGAGCTCCCGCAACAGCTGCTCCAGCGTGCGGTCCAGGCGCAGCAGCTGATCCATCATCTCCTGACTGTCGGCGCCGAAGGCATGGCCCACGGAGTCGGTAGCGGAGAAGCTTATGGCCAAAAGGTCCGGGGTCGCATCGGCTCCCAGCTCATGCGCCGTCATCGCCGACAGGGCGAACTGCAGCAGCATCTCATCGGCCATCGGGGTCCGCCGGAAGCTGTCGTAGAACTCCTTCTGCGGCGGCTGGCCCCGGAGCGCGTGCGGAAAGAGGATGTCCTTGCGATCCCACTCGCCCTCGCCGGCGTCTTTGCCGGCATACTGCGTATACAAACGATCATCGGACAGAAGGCGGGTCCAGCTGCGGCCGGCGAAGCGGTCGGGGTAGCGCTGGCCGTTCCAGCGCACAAGCCAGGGCGGCGCCGCGCGCATATAGAAGCTGCTGGTGATGAAGTTGCCCTCCGCCGACTCGAACCAGTACGCCGCATCGGCCCGCCGTCCGGCCATCAGGATCGCCGCCCGATCTTTTAGCGAGACGCCGACGACCTTGGCATCGGGCGACCGCTGCTTCAGCATGTCGCCGAGCGTATAGCCAAGGAAGTTGGCCGGCGATGCGCTGCGTCCCTTGCCGCCGAGCGGCGTCTGCACCGGATCTTCGATGACGTTCACCGCTCGGTGCAGGTGCTGATCGTACCAGGCGTTGGCGATTATTCCGGAATGCGAGCCATGCAGACCGGACAGCATGACCGCATGGCCCGGTCCGGTGGAGCAGTTGGCGTGGCGATAGCGGGCGCTGGTAAAAAGCGCCCCTGAGCGCAGCAGCGTGGCAAAGCCGCCGGTGAACAGCTTCCCGAACCGCTCCAGATAGTCGTACCGCATCTGATCGATGGAGATTACGACCACAAGCCGCGGCGGCGCCGTTGGGCCTGCGTCATCTTGGATCGGCGCCTGACCAAGGAGCGATGAAGGCAGGCAGACCATCGCCAAAAGCGGCAGCACGACCCACAGTTTGGTTTTTCTATACATGATGGCCGGCAGTCTAGCGCGAGGTCCGAGCGACAGCGCAACGACTATGCGCGGACAGGCGCCCATTTGCTTGGCCGGGTCGGGGCGGCGGGCGCTCTGCCGTCGAGCGCGGCTTTCTTTAGGCAAATCATGTTAAATTAGTTCGTTCCAGGTTCAGGCTCCGCCCGGGCCTGGGTCAGACCTCGGTGGTTTCGGCTGTCCTCCTCCTTCGGCAAAGGAAATCCTATGCCCCGCATCACCTACATGAATGACCGTAGCGTCGAAGTCCCCCAAGGCACGAGCATCTTGAATGCCTCGCTGCTCCACGGCATCCCCCACACCAAGGTCTGCGGCGGCAACGCCCGCTGTTCGACCTGCCGCGTCGCCATCCTCGGAGGACTTGAGCACTGCAGCCCGCGCAATGAGAAAGAGCAGACCATGGCGATGCTGCGCAACTTCCCATCCGGCGTCCGTCTGGCGTGTCAGACCGCGATCAGCGGCGACGTCACCGTCCGCCGCCTGGTCCTAGACGAGGAAGACGTCGCCCTGGTGAAAGAGGAGCTCGGCCACGGTGACCAGCACACCGATGTCGGGCATGAGAGCAGCGTCGCCATCCTCTTTTGCGACATCCGCAACTTCACTACCTTTTCCGAAAATCAGCTTCCGTACGATGTCGTCCACCTCCTCAATCGTTACTTCGCCCAGATCTACAAGGACGTGATCCGCCACGGGGGCGTCATCGACAACTTCATGGTCCAGTTCGGCTGCCCGCACAGCCGCGATCCGAAG
>CALFML010000602.1 GCA_937879845.1 uncultured Myxococcales bacterium | reverse complement strand
GAAATGACCCGGCCGAAATGACCCGGCCGAAATGACCCGGCCGAAATGACCCGGCGGCCGGGCAACCGGATAAAAAAGAACAATTGCCGATTGCCCGGCGAGGCAAGTTGGTATAGTGCCGCCCATGCAGCCGCCCCATCCCGTGATTGGACCCTACCGCATCGTCGGTCAAATCGGCGAAGGCGGGATGGGTACAGTCTTTGAGGCGGTGCACCAGACCATTGAGCGGCGGGTCGCGATCAAGATACTCAAGTCCGAGCTGGCCACGGATAGTGAGATCGTGGCGCGTTTCTTCAACGAGGCGCGCGCCGTCAACCGCATCGCCCATCCGAGCCTTGTGCAGATCTCCGACTATGGGCAGACCCCTTGTGGAACGGTCTATCTGGTGATGGAGTTTCTGGAAGGGGAAACGCTACAGCAGCGAATGGTGCGGCTGGAGAAACAAGGCCAGCGGCTGCGTCTTTCTGCACTCCTTCACACGATCTGGCAAGTGGCGCAGGCGCTGGCCGCCGCCCACGAAAAAGGGGTCGTCCACCGCGACATCAAGACCGACAACATAATGCTCGTCCGCGACCCGGCGGTACCAACCGGCGAGCGCGCCAAGATCGTCGATTTTGGCATCGCCAAGCTGCTCCAAGTAAGCCGCAAACTGACGGTATTGCCTAGAACGATGGGGAGTGTGCTGTACATGTCCCCGGAGCAATGTCGCGGGATTCCGGATATCGATGGGCGCACGGATGTATATGCGCTGGGAGTCATCTTCTATCGCGGTCTGACCGGACGCCCGCCCTTTGACGGCGATAGCCTCGAGGCGATCATCGGCCAGCATTTCTTCGTCGAGCCGGCCCCTCTGGCTGTCCAGGTCCCGCATGTGCCGCAGGAAGTGACGGGATTGGTGCATCGGATGCTGGTAAAAGATCGGAGCCGCCGGCCCCAGATGCAAGAGGTGGTCTGTGTGGTGGGCGAGCTGCTATCTCGCTCCCAGGCCCGGCTCGCAGAATCCGTTGGCGCCGCGGCACCGGAGCTTGTCCGGGCGGAACCCGGCCCCCCTGCCCGATCGAGCTCTACGATCAGTCGCTCGATGGGTCAAAGCCTGCTGCGGGTGCAAAATGGGAATCGCGTCTTGCCCGCGGCCTTGTTGTTTGTCGGGCTGGGAATAAGCGCCGTCGTGGTCGGGGGGCGGGCGATTCTACTCTCGGCGCCTCCTATTCCCTCAGCGCAGCCGCGGATGATCGTCCCGCTGGACAATCCCCCATCTGCCGCGAAGGTTGAGCCGGCGCCGCGGACTGCGCCGCCGGCCGTGCTGTCCCCTGCGCCGGTAGGGGACGCAAGGCTCGTCGGTCCGACGCCTCCGGTGCCGCGGCCCGCGACCCTGCCTGCGCCAGCAGCGCGGCCCTTGTCCGCATCAGTCAAGGTTGAGCCGCCGCGCAGCCAAGCTCCCAAAGCGGCCCACGATGTTCCGCGTACTCCGTCTACTCAGTCGCCTGCTGCGGCGGCAACGAAAAGCAGCGCTGCCAACCTAGCGGCCCCTGCCAGCGTGAAGAAACGCAAACCTGATGAGAACGAAAAACTCGACTTCTTTAAGTTCGGTCGGTAATCGGCTCGCGGTAGCTGCGGTAGTTCTTGGCCTCCTCGGAGGGGGGATCCTTCCTGCCCGCGTAGCCCGGGCGCAGCTGTCTGCCGGGAGCTGCCAGAACGACACAGAGTGCACAAAACGGTTCCTTGAAGCGCTGCGCCTGTATAACAGCAAAGAGTACGAAAAAGCGTTGCCTCTTTTGCAACGCCTCTACTACCAGGATGGCGAGCTCGGGGCGCTTTATCCGATTGCCCTCACGTTGATGCAGCTTCAAAGGCCGGAGGAGGCGGTGGGTTTTTTCCAGAAGCTGCTAGATGCGGGGATTGTAACGGCTCCCAAGGCCTTGGAAGAAGATCGGAAGAGCGTCGTGTAGGGAAAGAGTGTCTTCGCCTGTGTAGAT
>CALFML010000601.1 GCA_937879845.1 uncultured Myxococcales bacterium | reverse complement strand
AGCTTTGGGTCGGCACAACCCTCATAAATGGCTCAGTTTTCGGTCGGCGCCAACACCCTCTGGAGCGTCACGCGCGGCGCGGCACGCCCTGCGGGTTCAGCGCGCGGTAGCGGCGCACGCCGAAGTCGTCGACGAAGCGCTGCAGCGCCTCGGCGTGGGTGCCCATGTGGGCACCCAGCACCGTGAGCAGCGAAGACAGGTCCTCGCGCTCCAGACCTTCCAGGTCGTTGCCGAGCTTGGCGCCGCAGGCCAGGCTGGCCAGCGCCCGCATCGCGCCGCGCGACAGGTGCAGCTCGCGCAGCGCGCCGGACGCCTCGCTGTCGTCCAGCTCGTGCAGTTCGTCGCGCTCGTGCAGATCGGGCGCATCCGCCGTGCTATCCGGCTGCGGGCGAGCCGGCTCGCGGATCGCCGGTGCAGCGCGCGGCGCCCCGGCGTGCGCGGCGCAGCAGCTGATGTGGATGTCTCGCCCGGCCACGTGCCGCACGGGGCTGCGCTCCACATCGATCCTGGCCGAGTGTCGAGCGGCCCCCCTCATTGCACGGCTCCTTGCAGCTTGTGGGCCGCGTCGGCGCGTCGGGCATTCAGCTTGGCCAACGCTGCGGCCTTGCCGGATGCGAACAGCCGCGGGTTGGGTTTGAAGTCGATCAACCCCAACGCGGCCAGCCTCTTCAGCGCCTGCAGCCACGCGTTGCTGCTGGCCCAGCCCATCAGCCAGTCCTTGGTGCCCAGGGCAATGCGCTTGGGCGTGCTCGCGCCGAGCAGGCCGGCATCCACCAGTGCCTGTGACAGGCGGCGGACATAGAACAGTCCGCCATCGGACTTGCGCCGGCTGATGTACAGCGGATTGCGCGGTGGCTTCTTGGGGAACGGCCGCTCGGGGCGGCGCGACGGATTGGCCCTGGCTTGCTTTCGCCGGAGTTGACACAAGCGACAAGCCGTCCGGCCCGAACCCGGGCCCGCCGTTCAAACCCCACCAAAGCGAAGCGGCGCTGCAGCGCCGCTCACCTTGTTGCCCAGGCCGCCGGCTTGTCGTTGCACAAGCCGCATGCGCACCCGGTTAATCCGCGTTGCACAGTCCTGAAACCCAAAAGGAATCAATGACTTGTGTGCAACCTGGCGTCCCCTAGGGGATTCGAACCCCTGTAATCACCGTGAAAGGGTGGTGTCCTAGGCCTCTAGACGAAGGGGACTGCAATCTTCCATCTGCTCGAACCACGCCTTGCGACACTGGCTTTGGTGGAGGTAAGCGGGATCGAACCGCTGACCTCTTGCATGCCATGCAAGCGCTCTCCCAGCTGAGCTATACCCCCTTTGTGGTTCCTGGTGCGCTGCTCGAACAGCCGCGCATTATAGGCGAAGATCTACGCGCCGCTCAAACGCTGCAGCACCTGTTCGCGGCCAAACAACGCCAGCACCGCATCCAACGATGGTGTCTGGGTGCGCGCGCACACCAGCACGCGCACGGCATGCGCCAGTTGCGGCATCTTCAGCCCCTGCTCGGCGAGCGTCGCCTTGATCGCTGCGGCGATCGCACCGGCGTCCCACGCGCATGCGGCGAGACGTTCGCGCAGCGAGTGCAGCGCCGGCCGTACCGCATCGGTGACATGCGCGGCAACGTCCTCGGCGCGCGGCAGCACTTCGACGTGGCGGGTCAGCTGCAGGCCGCGCCAGCTCACCGCGTTTACGGTGTGCGTGCCCGGGGTGATCGGGTAGGCGGTCTCGATCAGGTAACCGCTCGCCGGCAGGCCGCTCGTCGAAAGGAGCTGGTTATCGACGCTCACCGAATAGCCCTGCGGGGCGGTGATGCGCAGCTCGGTGAGCTGCTGCAGGGCGATGCGGATCGGATCCATCCCCTGCTTGACGACGATGTCGCTGGCCCAGGACTCGTAGGGCGAGCCGCGCGGCGCCAGGGCTTCGACGTGGTGGGTGCCTTCGGGCACTTCCACCGTGCGATCGCGGGGATCTACTTTGATCCCATCGACCAGGACCTGCGCTTCCGGCGGCTGCCAGTCCAGCCGCAGCTTGACCGGCTGGGTCTTGAGCTCGACCTGCAGCGCCGCGCCCGCCTGGGTCACGGTCACCGTCGAGTCCTGGGTGATGAAGCCGGGCTTTTCAACGTGCAGCGTATAAGTGCCAAGGAACAGGCGCACGTCCTTGGCGCCGTCCCGCTCGGGATCGGTGAGCACGCGCATCCCGCCGCGGCCGTCCTTGATCGTGACGCGGGCCCCGCCGGGCTTGACCTCCAGCTTGAGCCCCGCGGTGAGGCGCTGATTCAGCACGACCCGGTCCACCGCCTCGCTGATCGTGCTGCGCAGCTTGTCTTCCTCCGGCTTGAGCTGGATATCGACGTCGGCGGAGATCCCTTTGGCGAGCGGATCGAAGATCAGCACGGTGGCGCTTGTGCGATGGTGCTTCTGCGTCTGGATGATGATGTCGATGAGGCGCGCGAGCTCCAGCTTCTCGGCGATGGCGGAGCGGCAGTCATCGCGGCGGCAGCCGCGCAGCGAGGATTCGCGGCTGAGCAGCTCTTCGAGCTTTTCGGGGGCGATCAGCTGATATTTGCGCCGCGCCGCCTCTGCCGCCGCTTCGAGGATCGTCTCGCAGGCGCGGCTCGCCGGGTTTTCGTTGGCGCACTCCAGGCGCACCGCTGCCAGCGGCAGGTTGGTCGCGCGCGGCGGAGGCACCGGGCTTACCTGAGCCGGGGACGGGGTCGCAGACAGATCGCCGCGCGGCCGCGGTCGTCGGTCGGGAACCCGGCCGCCGCCGCCGCGGTGCGCTCGCGGCTGCGCCGCGCTGCTCGCTTCCAGCGCGCACAGCCCGATAAGCACCGTGAGCCCGCACACCCGCGCGAGTCGGCCGCTCACCGCCCTTGATCCGGCTGGCCGCATCGCCGCGACAGCCGGATGCCCGCTGCGCAATGGCGACCCGACGCCCGAGCGCCCAGGGAAGTCCCCATGGGCATCCAAGCTACGAAAAGAGGCAGGAAGGACTGGCACCGCGCAGCTCAAGAGCAAGTAATCCCTGGGCCCTCTACGGGCAGACGGGCATTAGAGTGTAGCGCTGTTCGCACCTTTTTACCATCACCGCCGCAGGGTCGGTGGCGGACCCACACGCTGCCTGCTTGCAGACTCGGCATGGTCAGCTCGCGCGCCGGCTCAGGCTCAGGCAGGAGCCCATCGGTCTTCCAGGCCGCAAAAAGACAGCGGCCCGGCAGTCCCGGCAGACCTGGCAGCGCAGCAGCAATACGCACATCTGTATCTTATCGCACGCGCTACGAATTTAATAGACCTGCCTGTCTCTGCGTGTCAGGCGCAGGGCCGCTTGGCCGGGCAGAAAAAATTTCAGCTTTTGCCGACGCCGACCGCGCTTTGCCGGCAAGCGGACCGCCGCGCGATGCGGTAGGCCGCAGCGATTTTTTGGCCAGCCTTGTGGAAGTTTCTCGGCAGCTGGCCTTTTGGTTTACGCGGTGTGCTTTTCGATCAAGCTGGCGATGCCGGGGACGGCCTCCTCGACGTGCTTTTTGGCGCTCGGGCGGAGCTTTTCATAGCTTTTTTTGACCATCGCGTTCTGCGCCCGCTGCGCCCGCTGGTCGGTGATGCCAAGGAGCGCCTCGGCAATCGCCCCGGACTGCTCACCGAAGCGGCTCGGCAGGGGCCGGGCGTCGCCCTTTTCCAGGCCCTGGAGGTGCGTCTGATAGAACGGATCAAGGCGGCTAGCAAAATCGTCGAGCAGATGATCCACCGCCTCCGCGATGAAGCCCGGCTTGACCGCCTTGACCGCGGCGAACGCGAGCTTTATCGCCGCCCCCGAGATCCCGCCTTTTTTCTTTACCTCTTCTTCGATCAGCAGCACGCAGTCGCCGATCACCGCCTTGCGCTTCGGCGGCGCGCCGATTTTTTCCAGCAGAGTAGCCACAGTCATCTCCGTCTATGTGTAGGTTATGGGTACGGCTCCGGCCAAGCCGCGCGAGCATATGCCGCATCGCCGCGCGCAGCAAAGCCAAAGCGCCTGCTTCAGCCGGGACTTGCGGAGCAGACAAAAGCCGCTTGGCCAGCACCGCTTGGCAACACACCGCTTGGCCAGCAAAATTTTCGTTCCGCGGGGACTCGCTGATGGCGGCGCCGAAATGAGTTGGCTCGTCGGCATTGCCTGCGGCATCCGATCTGCGGTACATCGCACAGTATGGAATCTGCTGCTGCCTCTCCGTCCGCCCCAGTTCCGGCGTCCTTTGAGACCGCGCCGGAGCGTTACCGCCACTGGACTCTCACCTGCGATGGCCCGATCGCCCGCCTCAACATGACGGTGCGCGAGGACGAGCCGCTCGTGCCCGGGTATCAGCTCAAGCTAAACTCCTACGATCTGGGAGTGGACATCGAGCTGTGCGATGCGATCCAGCGCCTGCGCTTCGGCCACCCCGAGGTCCGCACCGTCGTCGTCGGCAGCGGCCGCGACCGGGTGTTCTGCGCCGGGGCCAATATCCACATGCTGGCGCAGTCGAGCCACGGCTTCAAGGTCAACTTCTGCAAGTTCACCAACGAGACCCGCCTGTCGATCGAAGACGCGGCGCGCCACAGCGGCCAGCGCTACCTGGCGGCGGTGAGCGGCAGCTGCGCCGGCGGCGGCTATGAGCTCGCCATGGCCTGCGATGAGATCATCCTCATCGACGACGGCTCCAGCACCGTGGCGCTGCCTGAGGTGCCGCTGCTCGGCGTGCTGCCGGGCACCGGCGGGCTGACCCGGCTCACCGATAAGCGCAAGGTACGCCGCGACCGCGCCGATGTGTTCGCGACGCTCGCCGAAGGGATGCGCGGCAAGCGGGCGGTGCAGTGGGGCCTCATCGATAAGACGGTGCCGCGCAGCCGTTTTGCAGAGACCGTAACCGCGCGCGCCAAGGAGCTCGCCGCCCTGGCCGCGCCAAAAAGCGCCGCCGGTCCGGAGGCGGGGATCGCCCTTGCGCCTTTGAACCCGGCGGTCGAAGCCGCAGCCGTGCGCTATCGCTTCGTCGAGCTGCGCCTGGACCGCGCCCATCGGCTGGCCCACCTCACCATGACCGGTCCGGCACCCGGCAGCGCCCCGCAGTCCGCGGCCGAGCTGCATGCGCAGGCCGCGCGCGGCGAGCTCTGGGCGCTGCGCGCCTTCCGCGAGCTCGACGACGCCCTGCTCCGCCTGCGCTTCCATGAGCCGACGATCGGGCTGGTCCTTATCCACACGCGCGGCGAGCTCGCGGCGGTGCAGGAGGCCGATGCGCGGCTGTGGGCGCTGCGCGACTACTGGCTGGGCCGCGAAGTCATCCTGAACATGGCGCGGGTGCTGCGGCGCCTGGATCAGACCGCGCGGTCGCTGTTCGCGATCGGCGAGCCGCAGAGCTGCTTCGGCGGCTGCCTGCTCGAGCTCTTGCTCGCTGCCGATCGCAGCTACTGCCTGGAGGATAAAGCGATCGCGCTGCAGCCAAGCGCCTTATCGGCCGGCGCCTTGCCGGTGCTCGACGGCCGCACCCGCCTGCAGCTGCGCTGTTTCGCCGATCCGCCGGCCGCGGCGGCGATCCTTGAGCGCGGCGCCCAGGGCCCGATCCCGGCCCCAGAAGCCGACGAGCTCGGCCTCCTGACGTTTCTCCTCGACGAGCTCGACTTCGACGACACGCTGCGCCTGGCGATCGAAGAGCGGGTGAGCTTGTCGCCCGACGCCCTGACCGGCATGGAACAAAACCTGCGCTTCCCCGGCGCCGAGGCCAGCGACTGCAAGATCTTCGGCCGGCTGTCGGCGTGGCAGAACTGGATCTTCATCCGCGAAAACGCCACCGGCGAAAAAGGAGCCCTTAGCAGCTACGGCAAGCCAGAGCGCCCGAGCTTCGACTGGCGCCGCACTTAGATTAGGTAAAATCCATCCAGGTACCCGCTCCCTGGCTCTCACTTAGAAAGGCTTGAGCCATGAACGTCGATCTGTTTGAAAAAATCCCCAACAACGTAAACCTTTCGGCGGACAAGCGCCTGCAGCGGGCGCTGGAGCAGTGGCTGCCGAACTACCTGTCGTGGTGGCGCGAGATGGGGCCCGAGGGGTTTCAGGAAGACAGCATCTACCTGCGCACCGCCGTCTCGGTCGAGCCCGACGGCTGGGCGCACTTCAACTACGTCAAGATGCCCGAGTACCGCTGGGGCATCTTCCTTGAGCCCAAGCAGGAAGGCCGCACCATCGGCTTCGGCGATCACTACGGCCAGCCGGCGTGGCAGGACGTGCCGGGCGAGTACCGCACGCCGCTGCGCCGCATCATCGTCACCCAGGGCGACACCGAGCCGGCCTCGGTCGAGCAGCAGCGGCGCCTGGGCCACAGCGCGCCCTCGCTCTACGACCTGCGCAACCTGTTCCAGGTCAACGTCGAGGAAGGGCGCCACCTGTGGGCGATGGTCTACCTCCTGCACTCCTACTTCGGCAAAGACGGCCGCGAGGAGGCGGAGGCCATGCTCGAGCGCCGCAGCGGCGACAGCGACAAGCCACGCATCCTGGGGGCGTTCAATGAGCCGATCGTGAACTGGCTCGACTTCTTCATGTTCACGATGTTCACCGACCGCGACGGCAAGTTTCAGCTCTACTCGCTGGCGGAGTCGGGCTTCGACCCGCTGGCGCGCACCTGCCGCTTCATGCTCACCGAAGAAGCGCACCACATGTTCGTCGGCGAGACCGGCGTCGACCGGGTGGTGCAGCGGGCGGCGGAGCTGATGCTGCAGTCGGGCAGCGATGATCCGGAAGCGGTGCGCAAGCTCGGCGGGGTGCCGCTCGACATGCTGCAGCGGCACCTGAACCTGTGGTTCAGCGTCTCCGAAGATCTATTCGGCAGCGAGATCTCCTCCAACGCGGCGGACTTTTTCGCCTCCGGGCTCAAAGGCCGCTACAAAGAGGCGCAGTACGAAGACCACATCGCGCTGGACAAGCACTACGATCTCCCCGTGCCGGGCGAAGACGGTCGCCTCGCATCGACCAGCGTGCCTTTGCGCAACGCCATGAACGAAGTGCTGCGCGACCAGTACGTCGCCGACTGCCAGCGCGCCGTGGACAAGTGGAACCGCACGATCGAGCGCGTCCTCGGCGAGCGCGGCGCCGCGCACCGGCTGCGCCTGCCGCATCGCCGCTTCCATCGCAACATCGGCGCCTACAGCATGGCGGCGGGGTATCACTTCGATCCCGATGGGAACCCGATCACGGCGGCGGAGTTTGCGGCGCAGCGCGGGCGCTGGCTGCCCGGACCCGAGGATCGGGCCTACCTGCAAGAGATTCAGAAGCCCGTGCTGGAGCCGGGCAAGATCGCCGGTTGGGTGGCGCCGCCGGCGCGCGGCATCAACGGGCAGCCCTTTGAGTTCGAGTACGTGCGGCACGGGACCTAGCCGCGCCTAAGAGCGACTAGGGGCGAGCGCTCAGCGGCACGGCGAACGGCTGGAGCGCGGGGGGCCAGGGCGTGCCGGGGCCGGCGGGGGGGACGGCGGCGATGCAGACGGGGAGCTGGCGCAGCAGCATGCCCAGGACCAGCGCCCGCACGGTCGTCAGCTCGGCATCGAGAGCAAGGACGGCCCCGTCGCGCGCCGCAAGGTAGGCGGCGCTGGCGTAGGCATCGGGGGTGGCGCTGGCGCCGATGACGATGGCGGCGCGGCGATCGCCCGGGGTCAGGTGCTCGAGTCGGCCTTTGGGATTCTGGCTGTCGATCACCGCCGCCAGCGCCGGCAGGATGGGCGCGCGCCACGAAGTCCCGGCCGGCAAGGGGGCGCTCGGCAGAAGCGGCGCGGACGGCTCACCGGACCCCGGGATGGGCGGCAGCGAGCGGGTCGGCAGGCCCATGGCGGAGGGAGCCTCGGGCATGGCGCACAAAAGAGTCGGCACCTTGGCGGTGAGAAGCGCGGCCCGCAAGAGCGGCAGGGAGCCGTCGCTGGAAAAAGCCGGGAACGACAGCCCGGCCAGACCGTCGACAAGGACCGCCGCGTCGTAGAGCTGGGCGCGGCGCAGAGCGCGGGTGAGCGCGGGCAGCGGCCGCGGCTCGCGCAGACCGTCCACGCGCAGGAGCGGCTGGGCGATCTGCGGCTGCGGCTTGGCCGGACAGACGCCGGGGCAGAGGTACAGGCCGGGGGCGAGCGGCTCGCGTCCGGCAGCAGGGCCGGGGGAAAGATCCGGACAGGGCGCGCCCATGAGGAAGGCCACCGCATCCGGCTGCAGCTTCAGCCGGCCATCCGCGCGGGCGCTGAGCAGACCCAGGGTGCGCAGCGCTGCCGGCGGCAGGAGCTCGCCCAAGACCGTCGGCTCCTCGTGCAGCGGTCCCAAGAGCTGCGCCAGCTCAATGGGCCGCATGCCCAAGGGCCGGCAACCCAAAAGCCCCTGCGCCGCATATAGGAGTCCAAGCACCTTGTGGGCGACCGGAGAGAGCCGCAGACGCTTGCCGAGCGTGCCCAGCGTCCCGCCCTCAGGCGGCATGGGCAAAAGCGCGGCGCCGTTGCCGGTAAAAAGGGTCTGCGCCCAGCGGGCCAGCTCCCACTGCCAGGCCGCCGGGCTCTTGCGCGGATCAAAGACACGGCCGAGCATCTCGAGCTTCTGCTGCGCCGCCCGCGTTCCGGCCCGAGGCCCTTCACTGCTCGGCTCCGGTCCCAGCGCCAAGACCGGTGCACTCTCCGGGACGAGTCCGTCGCCATCGGCGGCCGCGTCCAGTTCGGCATCGGGCTCCTCCGGCAGGAGCGGGCTGGGCGCAGGCAGCGGGGCGAGCCGGGCGCGGCCCGGCGCGGCTTCATCGTCCGCGGCATCATCGAAGGTCTCGACGGCCGGCGGGCGGCGGATGAGGCGGGTTTCGGGCCGGCTCTGGCGCAGGGCGCGGGTGGAAGAGTCCGTATGCTGCGGACGCCGGGGCGACAGGCGCGCGGAGGCGGGGCGCTCGCGCTCTTCACTTGCCGGCGGAGCGAGCGGCCGCGCCAGCGGCAGGCGCAACAGCGGCGACTCCGTATCTTCGAGCAAGAGCAGCACTTCCGGCGTGCTGTGGCCGGGGTTTACAAGGAAGCTGCGCGGCCGCGGGCAGCCGGCGGGCATGGCGACCCGGCGCAGCGCCCGCGCCCCCAGATCCAGATCGAGCAGCGCGACCGTCCCGCGCTCCTCCACCGCCACGAGCAGACGCCCCGGTCCCGAGTCGGCCTGCAGCGCGCGGCCGGGCTGATCCAGCTCAAACAGCCGGCGGCCGTCCGAGGCGCGGAAGACCTCGACATGAACCGGGATGGTGCCGGTCACCGCCCACAGCACCCGGCCGCCGAGCGCGAATCCCAGGTGCGCCGGCGGCTGCCGGGTATTGAGCAATAGCCGCGCCAGCGCCTTGCGCGACTGCGGATCCCACAGCTCAAAGCCGCTGCGCTGCTCCATGAGGAAGCGCCGGTCGGGGGCGGCGATCGCCGAGATGACCTCGCCGCGAATGAAGGTCCGGTGCAGCGTCAGCTCATTGCCGCGCGGGGCGACGATGTCGGCGCCGGGACCGATGGGCGCGACGACGGCGCCGGCCGGTCCGACGCCGACGATGCGGGTGCAGCCGGGCACCCGCAGGCCGCGCCCGGCCTCGCTCAGGGTCGGCACGGTCAGAAGCTCGGCGGCGACATGGCTTTCCTGGCCCTCCGGGCCGGACGCCTCGCCCGGGACCTGCCACAGGTGGAGCAAGCGATCTTCGCTGAGAAAGACGACGCGGCCGGGACCGCCGGGCCGCTCGGTCTCCGCGATCGGCTGGAGCCGCGATCCGCCGACATCGGCGGCGCCGGCCGAGCCGCGGCCCAGGTCGTAAAGACGCAGGTTGCCGCCCGAGAGCTCGGCGACCCAGACGCCCTCCGGGCTTACCGCGAGATCAGGCGCATCGGGGTAAAGTCGCGGCATTTTCTCACCTTACCCGCCCCGAGCTTTTACGACGCCACGCGTGAGCGCCGCAGCTCCGCCAGCTCATCGAGGAAGCGGCTGGCGGTGGCGACATAGTTTGAAAGCGCCTCGATCATGAGCGCGGCGAGGTGGCCGTTCTCCAGCCGCAGGCTGTCGTAGTAGCGCTGCCGCTCGATGCTGTGGATGACCGCCGGGGGGTAGCCCTCGCGGATGAGCATCAGGTTCATGAGCAGCCGCGCCACCTTGCCGCTGTTCTTGGTCCACGGATAGATCGCCATGAGACGGAAGTGCGCCCCGGCGGCGCGCGTCAGCGGGTGCAGGCTCTCGCACTCTTCGTCGTCCAGCCACTCGCACAGCTTGCGCATGCGCAGCGGGATCTTGTCGGGGGTGGCGATCTCGTGGAAGTACGCCCGATGCAGGGGGTTGTCCTTGCGGTAGGGGTTGCCTTTGGACTTGTCCTCAGGGGTCAGGATCTCGTGGATCTGCTTTATCAGATCGACGGTGATGAGCCCCTGCTTCTTGCGGTTGCCGACCTGCTGCAGCGCCAGGTCGCGGACGAAGTCGACGGCCACCTTGTGGTTGCGGATGTCCTCATACAAAGAGACCAGGCTGACGTCGGAGATGATCTTGCGGTCGACGGCGTCTTTGATCTCCGGATAGGACAGCACCACCCCCTCCAGGGCGTTGTCGTGATAGATCCACCCGATGTCGAGCTTCTCGCTGAAGGCGTCAAGAGCACGGGGGTCCTCGGCGTTTTTGCGGGCGCGCAGGGCCTCGAGTTTGGCGTCTAGCTCGAAGAACCGGGTCTCCTCCATACGACGTACTCCTAGTTGGTCGGGTCAAACATGGGGGTAAATGAATCGCTAGCTCGGCTGGCCTCATTACTGGGCTGAAGCTTCGCTAGCAACATTGTTTCTGTATTTTAGAATACGGAGCTGACCGCTCATGCTATCGCATGTTCCTAGGGGTAGCAAGCAACTATTATCATTCGGAACCGTGCCTTCAGAGCCCTTCCGTCCGCGCTCCGGTTTGCTGCAAAAGCGCTCCTACCTCGTTCCTCAGAGTAAGCACGCCGACTTTCAGTGAGCGCCGGCGCACACCCTGTGCGCGACCGAGCACCTCCTTAAAAGACTCGCTCAGCTCGGCCCATCCCAGCGGTTGCCGGGAGCGCGCGCGTGGCTTATTAAAGAAAGCTAGATGCGTATCCAGACCGCCATCGAGTCCAAGCTGCGCGGCGCCCTGCAGCCGCTGCACCTGGAAGTCGTAAACGAAAGCCACCTGCACAGCGTCCCGCCCGGCTCGGAGTCGCACTTCAAGGTCATCGTCGTCTCCGAGCAGTTCACCGGCCTGTCGCTCATCGAGCAGCAGCGCCTTGTGAACAAGGTCCTTGCCGACGAGCTGCGCGGCGGCGTCCACGCCTTGGCGATGAAGACCCTGACGCCGCAGAAATGGCAGGCGGCGGGTCAGACGGCGTCGCTGCCGACCCCGCTCTGCCACGGCGGCAGCAAGTCCGGCTGAGCCTTCCGTCCGAGCGCGTTCGTTTTTCCGCACGGCAAAAAATTCGGCAAAAAATTTGCCTTCCGCGAGTTTTTGACAGGTTCCTAAAGCTCCTCAACACAGGCCAATTCTCCGTCGCCGAGCTTGTTTCCGGACCGCTGCTTGGCGCGGCGCCGCGGCAGATCGGCGCTTGAACTTCCGGCGCCGGCTGTGGTACGTCGTACGACGCATGGCGCCGATCGCCTACATGCGCTTCGGCCTCCGGCACGACATCGCTGTTACCGCCTAATCAGACGCTTACTTAGTACTTATCGGGCCTTAGTGCAGACCGGCCGGCGAGCCCGGACACGTGTGCCGGCTTGACGCGGTAAATCGAAAAACCTTGGCTACATGCGCCTGCCCGCAGGCGTCTGCATCGAGAAGATAGGACTTGGACATGCTCTTTGACTGGGTCTACGGACTGTT
>CALFML010000600.1 GCA_937879845.1 uncultured Myxococcales bacterium | reverse complement strand
CAATTTTCTTCGAGCTCGCGCCCGACATAATTGTCGAGGAACGCCTTGCGCGGCACTTTGTGGCGCTCGGCGAGGCGCAGCATCTGGCCGCCCAGCGCGGTCAGGCGGCGGTTGTAGCTGTAGAGCTGGTCGACGAGATATTCGATCTTGGTGCCGTGGAACTGCACGCTCTCGACCTGCGCGGTGAGTTCCTCGCGCAGCTTGTGATATTTCTTTTCCGACGCCGACGGAAATTCCTCGCCGCCCGACAGCGATTCGAGGCGCGCTTCCTGCAGCTTCTGGAACGCCTTGAAGCTCTTGGTGATGTTCGCGAACTTCTCGAGCGCGTCGGGCTTGAGCCCCGCGTCGCGCAGGCTCGGCTCCGACTTCATGAGCCGCCGGCGCGAGAGCATCTGGTGGCGCCGGTAGTTGGTGAACAGCGAGACGAAGTAGCCCTCGAGACCCTGTGACTCGGTCGCGTCCTTCAGTTCGCGCGCGCTCAGCGGTTCGGCGGCAAGCTGCAGCGGGATCAGCGCAGCGATGCCGCCGTCCGCAGGCTGCGAGAGGCCAAAGCGCGCTGCGCCAAGCCGTTTGCCGTCATGGTCCGCGACCTCGCCCACGCCCGGCGCCTGTGCGCGGTCTCGGACTTGGAGGCGGAGGCGCTCGGCAGCCGCGGTGCGCCCATCGTGCTCCTGCCCCGGCGGCGCGATGTCGAGCCTGAGGTCAGCGCCGCGGTCGCGCCCGCGCTTTTGGACCTGGGCCTCATGCTGGCCTATACGCCGCTGCACCTTTTGCTGCTGCACGGACTTGGGGGCGCCGCGGTCGCGACCAGCGGCAACCTGGCCGATGAGCCGCTGTGCATCACGGAGTGCGAGGCGCGCGAGCGGCTCGGCCGGTTCACCGATCTGTTCCTCGCGCATGACCGCCCGATCGCCGCTCGCGTGGATGACTCGGTGGTGCGCATCATCGCCGGCACCCAGGTGGTGCTGCGCGCCGGACGCGGCTACGCTCCGCTGCTGCTGCCCGCAGCGGAGGCGGCGCCGCAGGACGAAGATCAGGCGCCAGCGATCGTCGGGCTGGGACCGCACCAGAAGGCCACCTTCGCCGTGGCCCGCGGCGGCCAGATCATTCTGTTCCCGCACGTCGGCACCCTCGACACCCGGCTGGCTGTCGAGGCGTATCGCGAGTCGCTCGCCCGCGGCCTGCGCCTGTGCGGCATCACAGACGTGACGGCCGTCTGCGACCTGCATCCCGACTACGCCACGACGCGCCTTGCCGCGGAGCTGTCGGCGCAGCCGCAGGCGGTGCAGCACCATCACGCGCACGTGCTGTCCTGCGCCGCCGAGCACGAGCTGCGCGAGCCCTATCTGGGCGTCGCCTGGGATGGGACGGGATACGGCGGCGATGGAACAATCTGGGGCGGGGAGTTTCTGCGCGGCGGCGCATCCGGGCTGCTGCGCGCCGGCACGCTGCGCGCGTTTGGTCTGATCGGAGGCGATGCCGCCGCGCGCGAGCCGCGCCGCGCGGCGCTCGGGCTCCTATACGAGCTTTACGGGGAGGACTGCGCCGGACGTGTCCCGGGCTTTACCCAGAGCGAGCTCGGGACGCTCCTGCGTGCGCTCAGCCGCGGTCTCAACGCCCCCAAGACCTCAAGCATCGGCCGACTCTTCGATGGCGTCGCGGCGCTGCTCGGGCTGAGCCAGCGCGCGGAGTACGAAGGGCAGGCGGCCATCTTGCTTGAGGGCGCCGCCCGCGACAGCGCGCAATGGCCGGAGCCGTATCCGCTGCGGCTCAGCGCCGGCCCGCCCATCGTCCTTGATTGGGAGCCGTGGATCTGCGGCATCCTTGATGACGCCGCCGGCGGGCAGCCGGTGCCCGTGATTGCTGCGCGGTTTCATGCGACCCTGGCCGCCGCGATCGTCGCGGTGGCAGAGCGCATCGGCCTCCCGCAGGTCGTCTTGAGCGGCGGTTGTTTTCAGAACCCGCTGCTGGGCCAGCGCGCGGTCGCTTTGTTGCGCGCCGCCGGGTTTCATCCCTATTGGAATCAGCGAGTCCCCCCAAATGACGGCGGCATCTCGGTCGGTCAGGCGGCGGCGGGGCTACGGAGGTAGGCATGTGCTTGTCGGTTCCCGCCCAGCTGGTTGCGATCGCAGACTCTCCGGATCCGCTTACTCGCGTCGGTAAAGCGAGCTTGGGGGGCATACTCAAAGAGATCAGCCTGGCCTATGTTCCGGAAGTCAAAGTCGGCGACTACGTCCTTGTACACGTCGGCTTCGCCATCTCCGTCATCGATGAGCAAGAGGCGCGGTTCGTCTTGGATTACCTGGATCGAACCGGCGCGGAGAGCCCGCCATGAGCCTGAAGTACATCGACGAATACCGCGACGCGGCGCTGGCGCGGCGATACGCCGACCGGATCGCGAAGCTTGTGAGCCGGCCCTGGAAGATCATGGAGGCTTGCGGCGGCCAGACCCACTCCATCGTAAAGTACGGCATCGACCAGATGCTGCCCGCCGGCGTGGAGCTCATTCACGGCCCCGGCTGCCCGGTCTGCGTGACGCCGATGTCTACCATCGACGCGGCGATTGGGCTGGCCAGCCGGCCCGAGGTGATCCTGTGCTCCTTCGGCGACATGCTGCGCGTGCCCGGGACGAGCGCCGATCTGCTGACGGTCAAGGCCGAGCGCGGCGATGTGCGGATCGTGTATTCGCCGCTCGACGCGCTCAAGGTAGCGGTGGAAAACCCGGCGCGCCAGGTCGTCTTCTTCGCCGTCGGTTTTGAGACCACGGCTCCGGCCAACGCGATGGCCGCCTTCCGTGCCAAGCAGCTAGGGCTTGAGAACTTCTCGCTGCTCGTCTCGCAGGTGCTGGTGCCGCCGGCGCTGGGCGCGATCCTCGCCTCTGGAGCGCATCGCATCGACGGCTTCCTCGCCCCCGGACACGTCTGCACCATCGTCGGCTTTGGCCAGTATGAGCCGCTGTGCCGCAGCCACCGCGTGCCGATCGTCGTCACCGGCTTTGAGCCGAGCGACATCCTGCAGGGACTGGCCATGTGCATAGAGCAGCTCGAAGCGGGGCAGGCCGTGGTCGCAAACCAGTACACCCGCTCGGTCCACCGGGAAGGGAACCGCGCCGCGCAGGCGATGATGAGCGAGGTCTTCGAGATCGCGCCCAAGGTCTGGCGCGGCCTGGGAACCATCGCGCACAGCGGCCTGCGGCTTGCGGCGCCGTATCGTTTTCTCGATGCCGAGCAGCGGTTCGCGCTCGGTCCGGAGTCGCCGGAGGACAAGACCGGCTGCATCAGCGGCCAGATCCTGCAGGGGATCAAGAAGCCCCCGGAGTGTCCGGAGTTCGCACGCGGCTGCCGCCCGGAGCGGCCGCTCGGCGCGACCATGGTCTCGTCCGAAGGGGCCTGCGCGGCGTATTACCGGTACCGGCGTCCACCGACTGCGCAAGCGGAGGAGCGGCGCCATGGATGACCAATCAGCCCCAAGCTGCGGCCTGCCGTTTGCCCGGCCGGAGCGCGTCCTTATGGCCCACGGCGGCGGCGGCCGGATGATGCAGCAGCTCATCGCCGAGGTGTTCGAAAAGGCGCTCGCCCCGCAGGGCCTGCACATCGACCACGACAGCGCGGTGTTCGCGCCGCCGCCGGGCCGGCTGGCCTTCACTACCGACTCCTATGTCGTAAGACCGCGTTTTTTTCCCGGGGGAGACATCGGCAAGCTCGCGGTGATTGGAACCGTCAACGATCTGGCGATGAGCGGCGCCCGGCCGCTGGCGCTGAGCCTCAGCGTGATCCTTGAAGAGGGATTGGCGATCGCCGAGCTTGAGCGCATCGTCGCCTCGGTCGCCGCGGCGGCGCGCGAGTGCGAGGTCGCGGTGCTCACCGGCGATACCAAAGTGGTCGAGCGCGGCAAAGGAGACGGAATCTACCTGAATACCGCGGGCATCGGCGCCGTGGAGCACTCCCTGCACATCCATCCAAGCAGCGTGCGCAGCGGTGATGCCGTCCTTGTCAGCGGCGATCTCGGGCGGCACGGAATGGCGGTCATGGCGCTGCGTGAAGGGCTGGAGTTCGCAAACCCGATCGAGAGCGACTGCGCGCCGCTTTACCCCCTTGTGCGCGACCTGCTCGCCGCGGGCATCCAGGTGCGCTGCCTGCGCGACCTCACGCGCGGCGGCCTGGCTTCGGCCCTGAACGAAATCGCCGTCTCCGCGTGCAAGTGCGTGGCGGTGGACGAGGAGCGTATTCCGGTGCACGACTCGGTGCGCGGCGCCTGCGAGCTGCTCGGGCTCGATCCGCTCTATGTCGCCAACGAGGGCCGGATGGTGGCCTTTGTGCCGCCGGAGCAGGTCGAGCCGGCGCTGACCGTGCTGCGCCGACATCCGCAGGGCGCGGCGGCGGCGGCGATAGGTCAAGTGACGGCGCAGCCCCAGGGACTGGTCTCCCTGACGAGCCGCATCGGGGTCGCCCGCGTCCTTGACCTTCTGAGCGGAGAGCAGCTGCCGCGAATCTGCTGAAGGCGGGCCGGGACAGTCGGGCCTTTGCGCAGCGAATGCGCTCCGCAAAGATCGAGCGGAAAAAATTGCGCGCTCCGCGCTCCGCGCTGCCCGCCCGGTCGGGGTGCGAGGCGTCAGCTCTCGTCGGTCTCACTAGCGGTCAGGGGCGTCTGCCGCGGATTGGGTACGGCCATTGCAAAGGGACGGTGCGGCCTCGCTGCCCTTGCGCGGGTTGACTGACAAAATGGAGGGTCCATGCGCGCGATTCGTGAAGTTCTGCATCCCACCGATTTTTCGACCGGCGCGGCGCCGGCGTTCGCGATGGCGGTGGAAGTGGCGCACCGGTTCGCGGCCCAGTTGACGATCCTGCACGTACCCGCCCCGCCGGTCTATATCGGACACTTTGGCGATGGGTATAGCATGTCGGCCGAGCGGATGGAAGCGCTGCGGGCCGACCAGGAGCTGAGCCTGGACCAGCTCCGCGCGCGGGCGCTCGAAGCCGGCGTGCGGTGCACCGCGGTCGCCATCGAGGGCTTCCCCAGCGAGGTGATTGTTGCGCAGGCCGAGGCGCGCAACACGGATCTCATCGTCCTTGGAACGCACGGCCGGACGGGCCTTGGCCGGCTGCTGCTTGGCTCCGTCGCGGAACGGGTGCTGCGCGCCGCCAAGTGCCCGGTGTTGACCGTGCGCCAAAAGGAGTAGCCGTTCCGCCGCCTGAGTGCTTGATTTTCAGCGACTTCGTGGCGACCGCGGAACGACATTTCCCGCTTCTGCGACAGATGCGGCGTTCTTGCCGATGAGGAAAGGCCCCTCTGATTCGGCGTCCGAATTGTCCCGCATCAACGGGATCTCAGACGGAGATATGAGCCGGTAGGGTTTGCACCAGACTCGGCGCCTTCGCGCCGCGCCGGAGGCACGCTGCGGCAGGGGGGGCAGGTCCGCTCCGCTTGGCTGCGCCCGCTTCGCAGTTGTCGCTCGGTTCGCCTTCCGTTTAAGGTAGAAGACCTGGCATGCAATCCTCCGAAGCTCTCGCGTTTGCGACAACGGACCAGCTCGAACAGTGGCTGAGCGCGAATCACGCGGAAAAGCGCGAGCTCTGGGTGCGCATTTACAAGAAGGAATCGGGCACGCCGACTGTCACCTGGAACGATTGTGTCGTCGCCGCGCTCGCGTGGGGCTGGATCGACGGTCAGCGGAAGTCGCTCGATGAAGTATCGTTTTTGCAGCGCTTGACGCCGCGGCGACCTAGGTCATCCTGGTCCAAGCGGAACCGCGAACACGCCGAGCGTCTGATGGCCCAAGGGCGCATGCAGCCGCCTGGCCTGGCTCATGTTCAAGCGGCCCGCCGGGATGGGCGCTGGGAGCAGGCCTACTCCGGATCGTCCGAGATGGTGATCCCGGAAGACTTTCTCACCGAGCTGCGGAAAAACCCGGCCGCCGAGCAGTTCTATGCCACGCTCGATCGCAGGAACCTGTATGTAATTTATCATCGCCTTCAGACGGCCCGGCGCGCGGAAACGCGGAAGAAGCGGATCGCCGACATGGTGCTGCAGCTGGCCCGCGGGGCGGCTTTCCACTAAAACCATCCGCCGCTAACCCGCCCGCCTCCGCGCCGCGGGGTCCATGGTCAAGGGACCGCGCCTGGGAACACTGCCCTTTCATGTCCCGCACATGTCCCTGCGTCCGCCGCCACTGCGCTTGCTCGGCGTGCGTCTCCGCCATACTCCGGCGCTGCCTATCGCACCCGGCTCTCCGTCTGAGATCTCGCCACGGCGGCCTGCCCGACCCGCGCCTTGGTCCTGGCACGCTGGCTGCAAAAAACTTCGCCCACAACGTCAGCCCGTCGTGCCAATCGAGAGGTCGCATGCGATACCAAACCTTTGCCGCGTTGCTCGTCCTTTTACATTTCGGCTGTAACTCGCAGAACCCCGTCCAGAAGTGCAACTCGCTGGTCGCCGCCCTGTGCAAGAAGGTGTTTGAGTGCGGTGCCGGCGCGGCCCTCTACGCGAGCGAGACAGACTGCGAGACGCAGCTCGGCGCCAAGACCGGCTGCGCCAACTGGACCGTCCCCGCGGGCTGCACCTACGACTTCACGCAGCTCGACGCCTGCATCGCCGACGTTCAGTCCCAGTCCTGCAGCATGGCGCAGACCGGGCAGCAGCCGTCTTCGTGCGTAAGCGCCACCCGCCTGCAGCCCACGTGCACTAACCCCACCGACGACGTCTACTGCTCGGAAGAGGAAGGCTACGGCTCAAACGACGGCTGCACCTCAACGCACTCGGGCTGCATCGACGGCAACACCTACGCCCTTAAGTGCGACAGCAGCGGCTGCGTGTGCCAGGTCAACGGCGTGACGACGCAGCCCGCCGACACCCAGACTTGCACCTCGGATGAGGCGACGCTCGACCGGCTGTGCGGCTGGAAGCTGCATGTCTTTCCCGCCCGCGACATGGCGGAGCCGACACCGCCGGATCTGCAGACGCTGCCGGATCTATCGACCGGCTGCACGATCTCGGGCGCGTTTTATACGCCCGGCACGATCAACCCGCAGAACATATGTCAGCAGTGCGACCCGGCCCGCAACAGCAGCAACTGGAGCGCGCACGACAACGTGACCTGCGGCAACGGCTGCGGGCTGTGCGCGGGCGGAGCCTGCGGTCCGGTGGCGATGACCAACAACGTGGTCGGCAACGCTCGCTTCATGGCGATGAACGCCACCCACCTCTACTGGACCGACGACCGCGCCGGCACCGTCAGCCGGGTGCCGCTCGCCGGCGGCGCCGCGGTCGCGCTGGCGAGCAGCCAGTACAACCCGGAAGGCATCGCCCTGGACGCAAACTATGTCTATTGGCTCCTGCTTACGGGGGGGACCGGGGTCGGCACCGTGCGCCGGATGCCGCTCGCCGGCGGTGCGGCTACGGACCTGGCCACGGGCGGGAAGTTCCCCTTCGGCCTGGCCGTCGATGCTACCAGCGTGTACTGGACCGATGATCCTACGGGGACCGTGATGAAGGCGCCGATCGGCGGCGGCGCAACGACCACCTTGGCCACCGGTCAAGCCAACCCGCGCGGCATCGCGGTCGATGCGACCAGCGTGTACTGGGTCAACCGCGGGGACGGCGCGGTGATGAAGGTCGGTCTTGCGGGCGGCACGCCGACGCAGCTGGCGGCCGGGCAGATGCTGCCGGTCGCGGTGGTCCTTGATCCGACCTACCTTTACTTCAACAGCTATCGCGATGTCCGGCGCGTGCCGCTCGGCGGCGGCACGGTCACTTCCTTGAATCCGAGCGAGGGCCAGATCTCCGAGTGGGGCCTGGCGATCGATGGCACGAGCGCTTACTGGGCCAACTCGATTGAGAACGGCGGGATCGGCAAGGTGGATCTGACAGGATCCGGTCGCGTCGTGTCCCTGGTCGCCGGGAAGCCCAACATCACCCCGTACGCCGTCGCCGTCGGCCCGACCTGCATGTACTACACCGCGGACGGCAACGTCCTGCGCGCAGCGAAGTAAAGCAAGGGATCTCCCGCCCACCTTCCTCGGCCACCCCCTGGACATCGAGCGGCCGCTTTTGGCCATGCGGCACAGCTCCATCGCGAAAGCAGAAATAATGCGACCTGCGGCCGATCGCCGCGTCCATTAGATGTGATTGACCTGATACGGCGGCAGTAAGAGTGAGCCGTCCGCGCGGAGCGATTTTATCGGCGAAATGGAAGGTGCCTGATGTTGAAGCAAGTTTTGGCAGCCGTAATTCTTTGCAAAATCAGTATGTTCTGCGGTGCCGCGGAGGCCCAGGCCAAGAAGCGTGGCATCGTCGAGCCGCCGGCGTATCCGGGCGCACCTGTCGATGCGGCCGGCGCCCGCCGCAGCCTCTCCTTCAACGGCTCCCCGCTCAGCGATGAGCAGCAGTATCTACTGGCGCAAGTCGAGGCGCGCATCGGGTTCCGATTCCCCGATGGAGCCTACTGGTATGACACCAAAACGGGGGCGGCCGGCGCGTGGGGCGGGCCGATGGGCGGCGTCATGCCCGCCGGGCTCAATCTCGGCGGGCCGATGCCGCCCAACTGCTCCGGCGGCGGTACGGGAATCTTTGTCAACGGTCGCGAGCTGCACCCAAAGGATGTCGCGGCGATTCAGCGGATGTTCGGCTATGCCATTCCCGGACGCTACTTCATGGACGCGCAAGGCAACCTGGGCGTCGAAGGAGGTCCGGTGCTCGCCAACCTGTACGAACTAGCGCAGCGCGCCCTTGGCGGGGCGGGCGGCGGTCAGGGTCAGTCCCCGGCGCCGCGGGGCGGGATCCTTAACACGTACGACAAGACCGGCGCTTATGTCATCCCGCACTAAGTAGAACGCCTATCAAACCTGCTATGAAACAGGGGGGCTCTGCCCGTCCCCCATCCGCCCGGCAGAGCCGGCCGGAGCCTCCCCCCACCGCGCGCTTCCCGCGCGGCTGTCCATCCTCGCTATGGTTTTGATAGGCGTTCTAACCGGGGCGACCCAGGTGCGATTATGCGCTCTGGCAGCGGCGTCTTTCATCCCCCCGCCTCGACTCGAAACCGAGGCCCGCCTACAATGAATTTTCTGATGCCGACCTCTTCCAGCGCTTCGCCTCCGCCTGGTGATGCCGTCTACACCGCGCAGGCCCGCGGCAGCGCGAGCGCCTATGCCGCCTATTACGCCGGCATGGACCGCTCGATGCAGCAGAAAGTGGCCCTTACCACCGCGTTTTTTCCCGTGCACGGGGTGCTCGCGGACATGGGGTGCGGCTCGGGAGCGGGCTCGTACGATCTGGCGTGCTTGCACGATGGACTGCAGGTCATCGGCGTCGATGTCGCGGCTGAATCCGTGGCGTACGCGCAGAGCCGCTACCAAAGGCCCAACCTGGAGTATCGCATCGGCGACATCGCCGACCCCATCTTCCCGCCCGGCAGCATAGACGGCATCTTGAACTCATCGGTGTGGCATCACCTGACGAGCTTCAACGGCTTCGCCCTGACCCAGGTGGAGCGCTGCCTGGCCAATCAGACCGCCGCACTGCGGCCGGGCGGCGTGCTCATCGTCCGTGATTTCGTCATTCCCCGCGGTCCGCAAGAGGTTCTTCTGGATGTGCCGGAAAACGATGCCGGGAACGCCGCCTCTACCGCGCATGACTCTGACGCGGTGCGGAAGCTCAAGCGCTTATCGACCGCGGAGCTCTTGGAACACTTCGCCGCGATCTGGCGGAGCAGCCAGAACCCGGACCGCCCGCTGCCCCTGCATCGCCTGGGGTCTGTGCGTCCGGGGTGGACTCGCTATCGGATCGCTCACCGCGCCGCCGCCGAGTTCGTCCTGCACAAAGACTACCGCAGCGACTTTGTCGCCGAGTGCCGTGAGGAGTACACGTTCTGGAGCCAGGCGGAGTACGAAAAAGCTCTCCGCGCAAGCGGCCTGCGGATCGTCGTTTCCGTCGAGCTGCGTAACCCTTGGATCGTCAACAATCGGTTCCGCGGCCGCTTCTTTCTCTACGATCTGCAGGAGCGCCCGCTCCCGTACCCGCCGACTAACTACCTGATTGTCGGAGAGAAGGTCGCTCCGGGACAGGGGGTGCACTTCGACCTGGCGCTGCGCCGCCAGCCGGAGCCGCGTTTCCTACGACTGCAGCTCTACGAGCATAAAGAGACCGGGAAGCGCTACGAGCTGGCCGAACGCCCGCACCCGGTGATCGATCTGGTCCCATGGTTCCGCCTCGGCGAACAGATCTTCATCGTCGGCAAGCAAGGGTTTCCCCGGCCGCTTGTCGGGGCCGGCGGCGACAGCGCGAACCTGGACGGCTCCAGCGTCGCAGGCTATCTGACAGAGCCTATCTCGGCGATGAGCGAAGACCCAGATGCCGGGCTGCCGCTTATTCGCGCGGTCCTTCACGAGCGTGCCGGCATCGCACCGGAGCAGATTGCCGGGTTCGCCCGCAGCCTGCGCTACTTCACCTCACCGGGCGGCTTGAACGAGCGAGTGACCGCGCAGCTCGTCGAGCTGCTGCCGCCGCGCAACGGGGCAGGCGAGCCGGAGCTGCCGCGCTTCCCGGAGCACGCGCCTAACTACAGCCTTTTTTCTACGGCCGGCCGGGTGCGGGCGCTATCGGCGACTCAGCTTTTGCGCGCGGCCCAAGTCGGCGGACTCCTCGATGCAAGGCTGGAGCTTAATACCTACCAGCTCCTGCTAAAGCTCGGGGCGGCGCTTGGACCCTGGATCGGGGCCAGCGTGAACCTGCGCCCGCAGGCCGCGGCTGCCGGAGTGCTTTTGGGTCCGCAGGTGGAGATGGCCCTGCTGCCACCGGCGCGAGCGGTGTTCGTCGTCCGGCCCATCGCGGATCGGCGCGAGCCAGGCTTTCTGGATATTCATGAGGCGACGGTGACCGAGCGCGATGCGGCCGGGGCGGCGCTCCGCACGGTGGCGCTGGAGGTATGCACACCGGGACCGCTGGGCCCGAGCACGCTCTCTGTCCTGCCGGCATTGGCGGCCGACGGCGAGATCTTCGTCGGTCTGGAGGCGCGCGATCTGCCGGCCGTGCAGCGGTTCACCGGGCGCTCCTGCTTCATCACCAACCCCGCCTGGCGGCTGCCGCGCAGCGTGGAGAACCTGGATCAGGTCGAAGCGCAGATTGCCTACAGCCTGCTTGCCAACTTCGGCGCCCGCGCCCTGCGCAGCTGGCCGCTCGGCGGGAAATACTACCCGGCGACCGGCGCCACGCCGGAGGCGGTCTACCCATTGGCAGTCGAAGTCGATGGCGACAGCATCAAAGACAGCGCGCTTCAGTTCGTGCCGCTCCGCGAGCTTGTGGCGCGGCGAGAGCTTTTGGAAGACGGGCATTTGTTGATCGCGATGTTCCGTCTCGCCCATGCGCTTGGTCTCATCGGCTGACTGTCTCGTCTCGCAGAATCAACCGCCGCGCCTCGCATTCAATCAGATACCTCGCACGCAAACCGCGCCGTAGCGGCCCGCTGAGTACCAAAGGCAGCGGCTTGGCCATCCACTACTAGCCGGTGGGTATCAAAGGCAGCGGCGTGACTATCAAAGTCTAACCTTTGGGTATCAAAGGCAGCGGCCTGGCTATCAGCTGCGGGCCGGTGGGTATCAAAGACAGCAGCTTGGCTATCAGCTGCTAGCCGGTGGGTATCAAAGGCAGCGGCTTGGCTATCAACTGCTAGCCGCTTGGCTATCAGCCGCTGTTCGCTAAGTATCAAAGCCAACCAGCTTGGCTATCAGCTGCCGGCGGCTTGGCTATCAACTGCTAGCTGGTGGGTATCAGAGGCAGCGGCTTGGCTATCAACTGCTAGCTGGTGGGTATCAGAGGCAGCGGCTTGGCTAT
>CALFML010000599.1 GCA_937879845.1 uncultured Myxococcales bacterium | reverse complement strand
CCCCTCTGGCGTTTTGCGCCTCATTGCGGCATAAGCCAAGCATCGCATCGCGCTGACCCTCTTTTTTCTTGCGAGCCGCCATATGCAGACCGCCGCCCATCCAGCTCCACGTCCGTCTCCGCGCCAGTTCCGGGCATCCTATTTCGATCATGGCAGCCATTCCGGTTCTTCCGCCGCGCCGGGCGCAGAGGCGGCGACCTGGCACAGGCTCACGTCGCCATCGGCCCTGGCCGAGGAGCCGGATCAGCTTTGTCCGCTCAATCCGCCCGGCGGGCGGCTGCCTGGCTACTGCGGCCGCGAACGGCGATTCGTGCAGGGCTTCGGCGCCTGGCTGCGCGATGACCGGGGGCGGCGTTTTCTCGACTGCCACGGGCAAATGGGAGAGCTTCTGCTCGGGCATAACGCACCGGCGATACGCAGCGCCCTGGAGCAGGCGCTGCACGACGGACTCCCGGCCCTGATGCAGAGCGGCCGCGCGGCCTACGCGGGAGAGCTGGCCCAAGAGCTGGCCCGCTGCACGGGAATGCCGCACTGCCTGTTTACCACCACCGGCGCGGAGGCCATCGACGCGGCGCTGCGGCTGGTGCGGGCGCGGACGCGGCGGCCGCTCATCTTGATGGCGGTGGACGGCCGCAGCCTCCGTGCAGCCGGAGCCGACCCGGTGACTTCCGGAATCATGCTGGTGCCGCACGGGGATCGCGACGCCTTGGCGGCGCAGCTGCAGCGCGAGTCGGGACGGACCGCGGCGGTGCTGATCGCGCCGGTTGGGAAAGACGACGGGGGGGCGGAGCCGGAGTCGGGCTATCTTGCCGCCGCGCGGGAGCTATGCAATACGCACGGGGCGCGGCTGATCCTTGATGAGACGGGGCTCGGAATGGGCCGCACCGGTCGGCTGCTCGCGGCTGAGCACGAAGGGGTGCAGGCGGATCTGATCGCGCTGGGACAAGGGCTCGGCGGCGGACTGTTTCCGCTGCGGGCGCTGCTGGGCCGGACCGAGCTCTGGGACGATGCGCTCGCCCACTGCCGCCAGCTGCCCCTTGGCCCCAACAACCTCGCATGCCGCGTCGGCCTGGCGGTGCTGCATGAGCTCCAGGCGGCGGAGCTGTGGCGCGACGCGGCCGTCCAAGGGGTGTACCTGCGCCGCCAGCTGGAGGGGCTGCGCTTGCGCTTTCCCGCGGTGGTCGCGGCGGTGTACGGCCGCGGTCTGCACCACGCCGTCGAGCTGCGCTGCAGCCGCGAAGAGCGCGGGATGTTCTTCGCCTACGCGTCCCGGCAAGGGCTTTTATCGTATCTGGCGGCGGCGGCGGCGGCGGAGCGCAGCTCGGTGTTGTTTCTGCCGTCGCCCGGGGAGGCCGGAACCCTGCGCCTCTTGCCGCCGCTCGCCATCTCTTCGGAAGAGCTCGACCTGGCGATTCACGCCTTGACCGACGTATGCCAGCTGCTCGCGGCGGACGACTCTGCGGCGGTGGTGCGCGCCATCGGCGCCACGCATCCGCTGCCGCTCCAACCCGCGACGTTGCGTAAGCCGCCGATGCGTCTGCAGCAGCAGGTGGCCCCAGCGCCGCCGACGCGATCGACATCGACGTTTGCCTATCTCGCTCCTTATGACGTAGCGGCGGACGTGGTGCATAACGACCCCTCGCTGGCCGCCCTGAGCGAACAGGAGCTCGGGGCGTTCATCGGCTTCGCCGCCGCGCTGCCCGCCGGAATCGTCGCCCGCAAGACCGTCCGCTCCGCCGCTTGTGCCGAGGCCGACTGCATCGTTTTCGGGCTGCCGGTCTTGCCGACGCAGCTGCCGCGGCTCGGGCGGGCGCGGATGAACGCCGTCATCGCTGGTGCTGTCGCGCGCGCGGCGCAGCTGGGGGCGCAGGTCGTGGGTCTGGGCGGATTCACGGGACGGTACGCCCACAACGGACGCGCCGTGGTAGGCCGCGGGCCGGCGATCACCACCGGGCACACGCTCACTGCGGTGATGGCGGTGCGGGCGGTGGAGTTTTTGCGCGGGGCGGACTGGCACAGCGCGCGGGTCGCGGTGATCGGGGTGAGCAGCGCCGTGGGCAGGCTGTGCGCGCGCCTCATCGGCCGCCAGCAGCCAGCCCACTTGCGGCTTGTCGGGGCCTCCACGCGTGAGACCGCGAGTCTGCGGGCGCTGGCGGCCGAGCTCGGACAAAGCGGGGGGGAGCACGTGGTTATCGGCAGCACCACCGAGCTTGCCGCGGACGACGTCGTGTTCAGCGCCGTCGGCGCGCGGCGGCCGACGCTGGATACGGCACCGCTGGCGCCGGGAACGATCGTCTGCGACTTGGGCCGGCCGCAAGACGCCCCCTGGCATGTGCGGGCGCGCGGCGACTTGACGGTGATAGACGGTGGTGCCGTCGCGCTCCCAGACCGCTCGCTGCGGTTCGGGGTGGGCAACCTGCACGGGCTGCCCGCCGGCGTTCAAGTGCCAAGCCTGGCCGAGACCATGCTGCTGGCGCTGGCCGGCGTGCTCGGCGACACCGGCGTCGGCGACCAAATCCCATTGGCGACGGCCGACCGCATCGAGGCGCTGGCCCACACCCACGGGTTTTCCTTGGCGGCACCGCTGTGCGAGGGCCAGCTGCTGCGCGAGCCGGACCGAAAAGGTCACCAAAGCCAGCCCCAGACCCAGCCCCAGAGTCAGCACCCGACCGACCAAGCATCGGTCAAAAAAATGTCACGAACCTGAATTCCCGTGCAAAAGTAGCGCCTTCCATGAGGTCTCTGTCGAACCCGCGTTCAGGCGTCGGTCTCCGCCGGCCCCGGAGGATCAGATGATCCGTAGACGATGGCTCACCCCGCTGGTTGTCACCCCATTTTTAGGTGGCCTCGCGCTCGCTGCGACGGCGCAGGCTCCGCGGCCCGCGGCCTCCGCAGCCGCGCCGAAGCTGCCCAAGCCCCCCAAGCCGGGTCCGCTGGCGGAGCCCGCGTCACCGACGCAGATCGGGCTGCCCGAAACCTTGCTCAAGGCCGCCACCCCGGCGGATCTGCGCAGCTCCAAAGAGGTCGTGGAGCTCGGCAAGAAGCTGTTTTTCGATACCCGCGTCTCGGCCGACGGCACGGTCTCCTGCGCGACGTGCCACGACCCCGAAAAGGGATTTACCGACCATAACCCGACCGCGGTGGGAATCGGCAACCAGGTCGGTCAGCGCAACGCCCCGACCGTGCTCAACGCGATGTTCAACGAGTCGCAGTTTTGGGACGGCCGCGCCGCCAGCCTGCAGATCCAGGCCAAGCTGCCGATCCTAAACCCCATCGAGATGGGACAAAAAAGCGAAAAGGACGTGGTCGCGGCGCTCGATCGGCTGCCCGAGTACCACGATGCGTTCATGCGCCTGTTCGGCCGGCCGCTAAACTACGACGACGTCGGGCGGGCCATCGCCGCGTATGAGCTGACGCAGGTGGCGCTCGATGCGCCGTTCGATCATTTCCTGCTCGGTGAGGACAAGGCGATCGACGCGGCGGCCAAGCGCGGCTGGTCGCTGTTCAACGGCAAGGGGCGCTGCATGACCTGTCACGGGGTCAACCTGACGCAGCCGCTGGGCCTGGACAACAAGTTCCACAACATCGGCGTCGCCGCCCACAAGCAGAACTTCGCCACCCTGGCCCGCGAGGCGCTGGCCACCGTGTCGCGCGGCACGGCGGAGGAGATCGACCGCCTGGCGCTGGAGACCCGCTTCAGCGAGCTCGGGCGGTTCCTCGTCACCAAGCAGCAGAAGGATGTCGGGGCGTTCAAGACCCCGGGTCTGCGCAACCTGCTGGTCACCCAGCCGTACTTCCATGATGGCTCGGCGGCGACCCTGTGGGACGTCATGGACCACTACAACAAGGGCGGGGTGCAGAACCCTTACCTCGACGGCGGGATCACCCGGCTTGGGCTGTCGGAGACGGAGATCGACGACCTTGTCACGTTCCTCTCTTCTTTGACCAGCAGCCGGTACAAGGACCTGGCGCAGAAAGAGCTCGTTCGCCAGAAAGTGCTGTCGCGGACCAAGCGCCCGGACCGCGACAACGACGCGGCCCTCGGCAAGTCGCCGGGACTCACCGGACCGCACGGAGACGTCGCCCCCAACCCCCCAACGACCGCCAAGGACCCCGCGCGCATCGGCGGGCGGTAGCGAGAGGACGCCATGGCAGCCAAGCATAAGAGCATCGAGACCAAGTACATGGAGGACCGCGAGGCGCTCCTGCGCAAGCTCGCCCAGCTCCCGCGGCGCAGCTTCCTCAAGGTGGCCGCGGCCACGGCGGGAGCGGCGATGGCCAAGGGACTGCTGCCGCCGCACTCGTTTCAGCTTGTGGAGGTCGCCGGCGCCGCGCCGAACAAGGGTACCGCCGCCAACGGTCTTCCGGGCAGGCCGCCGTTTCGGTTCGCCTATATCTCCGACACGCACCTTTACGAAAAGAAGCTCAATGAGCGCTTCATCCGCGCCATCCTCAAGGCGGTCGATGACGTAAACAGCCTGGACCCGCAGCCGGACTTCGTGTTCTTCGGCGGCGACCTGGCGCAGCTCGGCAAGCCGGGGGAGCTCAAGCTCGGGGCGGAGATCCTCAAAGAGGTCAAGGCGCCGGTCAAGATGATGGTCGGTGAGCACGACTGGTTCCTCGACATGGGAGAGCTGTGGCGAGATCTGTTTGGTCCGCCGAACTACTCCTTTGATTGGAAGGGAGTCCACTGCATCGTCCTTATGAGCGTCATGGAGAAGGACTTCTGGACCGCCCGCCGCATGACCCCGGCGGAGCGTATGCACACCGTCGCCGGACTCGATAACGGCGTGCAGTCGCGCTTCGAGGTTGGTGAGGCCGGACGGGCCTGGCTCAAAAATGATCTGAGCAAGGTGCCTCCGGAGACGCCGCTCCTTGTGTTCTCGCACTCGCCGCTTTACAAGTACTACCGCGACTGGAACTTCTGGACCGACGACGCCGATGAGGTCCAGGCGATCCTCCGGCCGTATAAGACCGTGACCGTAATTCACGGCCACACCCACCAGCTGCTCCATAACCGCATCGGCAACATCTCCTTCCACGGGATGCTGTCGACGGCGTGGCCGTGGCCCTACGCGCCGAGCGGGCTGCCGGCGCTCACCATCCAGATGGACAGAGCCGATCCGTTCGATCAGTTCGATGGCTGCGGCGACGGCTTGTTCCAGGTCAACGAAGGGGGCCTTATCGACGGGATCTACAACCTCTGGGACCGCAACCCGGTGACCGTGCGGCACTCCTATCTGTCGTCTAACGGAGCCACGGATCGACCCGTGCCCACCAAGCTGCCCTCATACTAGGAGAGCGTGATGGAGAAAAAACGTAGACAGCGTAGTTCGGTCCTCTCCTTGGGCACGCTCCTTTGCGGCGTCATGCTGGTGGCGCCGAGCGGTGCAGCGGAGAAAGCCGCCGCCAAAAAGACGCACGCCTCGCCGCCCGCCCGCAACGGCGGCACCGTCGTCAGCTTGTGCGACGGCGAGACGAGCGTCGAAGTGGCGGGGCTCAAGCCCGGCCAGACCATGGATCGGCAGCAAGCGCAGTCGGTCTCCAACCAGCTCATGGCGGAGTGGCGGAAGAAAAACCCCAACGCGCACTGGGATGAGGCGTTGGCCCAGGCGGCCCCGCCGCAGGGCCGGCCCCTGCCGGCGACCACGCCGCCGACGCCGGTGCAGACCGCGCCGCAGGCCGGCAAGCCGGCGCCGGCCGCACAGGTCGAAGCGCGCCAGGCCGGCGTATACGAAAACTTCACCTCACGCGATGAGCTGATCTGGGCCGCCGAGACGCAGAAGTTCGTTGAGCTGGGGAGCACCGTCTTCCACAGCGACCAGCAGCTCGGCGGTACCATCGGCGTAAGCTGTGACATGTGTCACCCCAACGCGGCCAACACGCACCCGGAGACGTATCCGAAGTATCAAGTGCAGCTGCAGCGGGTGGCGCTCCTGCGCGACATGATCAATTGGTGCATCGAGAACCCGGTCAAAGGCCACGCCCTGGCTGACGACGACCCGCGTCTGCGCGCCATGGAGGCCTACATCATCGCCCAGCGCAAGGGCGTCAAGCTCGATTACGGCAAGCACTAAGACCCGCAAAGGTCCGTCTGCACCTCTTTAAAGGCCCCATTGAGACCCGCAGTTTCCGTAGTAAGATCAGGAAGCGACGGGGGAGCGCTCCTGACTTACCATGAACGGACTCTTACTCATAAACCTCGGGACTCCGGCGGCGCCCGAGACGGCGGCGGTACGCCGTTACCTGCGTGAGTTTCTCAGCGACCCGCGCGTACTGGATATCGGACGCTTGGGACGTGCGGCGCTGCTGAACCTCATCATTCTGCCCACGCGGCCGCGCAAGAGCGCCGCCGCCTATAAGCAGATCTGGACCGATCGCGGCTCGCCGCTTCTCACCTACAGTCAAGACCTCGCCGCCGGCGTGCAGGAGCGGCTCGGGCCGAGCTGGGTCGTCAAGCTCGGCATGCGCTATGGCGCTCCTTCGCTGGCAGAGGCGCTGCGGGCGCTCCTGCAAGCGGGAGTGCAGCGGCTCGTGGTGCTGCCGCTTTACCCCCAGTACTCGGCTGCGTCCACCGGATCTTCGATCGAGGAAGTATTCCGGCTCGTCGGCCCGCTGTGGGTGACGCCCAACCTGTCGCTGGTGGAGCCGTTTTTCGACGATCCGGGCTTTATCGCCGCCTTCGCCGCCCGCGGCCGTCCCATCCTGCAGGCGGAAAAGCCTGACCACATCCTGTTTAGCTACCACGGTCTTCCCGAGCGGCAGATCCGCAAAGCGGATGACACGGGTGCGCACTGCCTGGCAAGCGCCACGTGCTGCGATCAGATGGTCGCCGCCAACCGTGCGTGTTACCGCGCCCAGTGCTACGCTACAACGCGCCATTTAGCGCAAGCGCTGGACCTGCGTTCGGAGGACTATACGGTCTGCTTTCAGTCGCGGCTGGGAAGGACTCCGTGGATCCGTCCTTATACCGATGTGGTGCTGCCGGAGCTGCGGAGCCGCGGTAAGCGCCGGATCGTCGTATTCTGTCCGGCCTTTGTCGCCGATTGTCTGGAGACGCTGGAGGAGATCGGAATCCGCGCCCGCGCCGATTTCCTCGCCGCCGGAGGTGAGTCTCTGACGCTGGTGCCGTCCTTGAACGCCATGCCGGAATGGATCGATGCGGTGATCGGTCTTGTGAAAAAGCAAGCGGATCTCTACCGCAGTCCCAGCGCCGCGATTCCATAGTTTCCCAAGCTCTTAATTCTGTTTGTTGCCAATGACAATTTCCGATTGCGATCGGAATTGGCGGCTCGTGGTACGGAGCCGCGCCGTAAGTGCTGAAAACTCCTGAGTCTCCGTCGTGGCACGGGAGATGCTCATGTATCTCCGATGGGGCCGCAGACAAGAGACTCTGTCGATTTTGCGCAGCGCGATTTCATCAACTTGTCATGCACAAAATCATCCTTATAAGGGTCTAAAGAGAAAAGAGCGCTGCTCGCTCTTTCTTGGTGAGCCGCCCGGTGCGGCCGGCATCCTGCCTCGCTGGATGAGTACGTAGCTTTATGGCCAGTCAGGAAGCGCCGGCTAGTGGAGATGGAATTATGTGGAAGCTGCCGCCTCGCTCAACCCCGCTGACGACTCCGATGCCCGGACCGCGCGCCGCCGGACTGCGGGCCATCACTCGCCTCTGGCGCCGCGGCCCGCGCCGACCGACTCCGGCAGTCAGCAACCCGTGCGACTACGCCAGCACGCTGCGGCAGCTCAAGGCCCAGCATGCGGCGCTGTCGGCCGACCGCACGCAGCTCGATCACACTACGCAGCAGCAGAGCGAGCGAGTCGCCGACTTGGAAGCGCGCCTGCACTTCCTGCTGCGCACCGTGCACGCCTCGGCCGGACGCTCCCCCAGCGATAAGCATACCCGGATTACTGAGGTGCGGCCGTCAGCGGCTACACCGGGGCCGATCTCGCTCCAAATGTATCAAAGCGCGCTGGCCGAAGCGCGGCACTGGCAGGACTTGGCGGAAGAGCTCCAGCGCGAGCTGCATGCCGTCAATCAGCTGGTCCGCATCGACTCCCTCACCGGGCTGCACAACCGCCGTTCCTTCGACGAGCACCTGCCGCGCGAACTGGCTCGCTCGCAGCGGGTTTCAGAACCGGTTTGTCTGCTCATGATCGACATCGATCACTTCAAGCGGCTAAACGACATGCACGGGCATCCGGCCGGCGACGCGGTGCTGCGCCGCATCGCCAGCAGCATCAGCTCCTGCACCCGCCCCAGCGACCATGTCGCCCGCTACGGCGGGGAAGAGTTCGTGGTCGTGCTGAGCGGCATCGATATCGACCAGGCAATCGCCGTCGCCGAACGGATCCGCCGCCAGATTGCGCAGCTGGATCTGGGTCCGGCCCGGAGCACGGTCTCAATCGGGGTGGCCGAGCACCAGCCAGGTCAACAGAGCGGTCCGGCGGAGCTTATCACCGAGGCGGATCGGGCGCTCTACGTAGCCAAGCACAGCGGCCGGAACCGCGTGCGCGCGGCGCGGCGCCAAAGCTGAGTTGATCCGGGCGTCGTCACTTGGTACGCCGCAAGAATGTCCACGGCAGGACCGAGCGCTTGGGCGGCGTATCCACCGACGATGCCACTCGGATATCATCGACTACGTAGTAGCAGCGCGGATCAATCTGGCGGGCGGTGCTGGCCCACTGCGCTGGTTTCGGTTCCCCATTTCCCGCGTCCGCCAAATGGGTGGAGCGCGTGAAATGGGTCGTGGAACAGCCCGAAGAGTTTGACGAACTGCTGCGGGTAAAGGATGCACAACTGGATACCAACGGTCGGACACTGGTAGTGCTCTTCGATGCACTGGACCGACTGGCCGACGAATGGACCACGATTCGTCCCTTGGCTCGTGCGCTGCTGCAGTTGGCTCTGGATGTTCGTTCTACCCGTCGCATTCGATTCAAGGTATTTCTACGCCCTGACATGCTTCAGGACAAGGAAATTATCGGGTTCCCAGACGCCTCAAAGCTCCTGGCCCGAAAAGCAGAATTGCGCTGGCAGCGCGCTGACCTGTATGCGCTGATGTTTCAGTGCGTGGGCAATGCGCCCCATGGGGGCGTCGCGTTTCGCCAGCTTACAACGGAGGCAACGGACCAGGCCTTTACATTGGTAAACAACGCTTGGATCTTGCCTCGCGCGCTTCGCTCAGACGAAAAGCTGCAGGAACGCCTCTTCGAACGCTTAGCCGGCAGTGCGATGGCCTCTGGACCGAGCGGCTACAAACGGGGCAAGCCTTACACCTGGCTCGTCAATCACTTGTTGGATGGGTTGGGGCAGGTCAGCCCTCGCAGCTATAGCGAAGCTATTCGCCACGCGGCGCAGCACACGCCTTCAGACGCTCAGACAGCACTACATTTCCGCGCCATCCAGGTCGGTGTGCAGGCCGCATCGAAGATTCGCGTGAACGAGGTAACTACTGAAGACTATCCATGGATCGAGTTTGTGATGCAACCGTTGCGCGGCAAGCTAACCGTGCCATGCGCAGCAGATGATTTCGAGCAGCTGTGGGTCAAGAATCACACCATTGAGCAATTGAAGGAGCAGTTGGCCCAATCAAGCCTAGGGGTCAAGCTTCCTCCACAAAGTTTGAACCGGGGGAGCACCGGCTTGCTGGATGACCTTCAAGCTCTGGGACTGATTGAGCGCTTGCGTGATCAGCGCATTCAAGTGCCAGATGTGTATCGACTTGGTTTTGGTTTTGGGCGACGTGGCGGTGTGAAGCCGCTGAAGTAAAGGGCCAACCATGATCAAGAGCTTCTACATCGACAATTTCAAGTCGCTGGTCGACTTCCGCCTGCCGCCGGAGCCTCATCGACTAGGTTCGTTCATTTGCCTGGTGGGTCTGAACGGGGCGGGTAAGTCCACGTTCCTGCAGGCCTTCGACTTTGTCGGGCATCTCGCCAACGGGCAGATGGAAAAGTGGCACAAGCAACGTGAGTGGAAAGCCGCCGATCTGACCAGATCGGAAGAGCGTCGTGTAGGGAAAGAGTGTCTTCGCCTGTGTAGAT
>CALFML010000598.1 GCA_937879845.1 uncultured Myxococcales bacterium | reverse complement strand
TACGAGATACATTGGCGTGACTGGAGTTCAGACGTGTGCTCTTCCGATCTTCTTCCTGATCCCAAAGTCCGTGCACGTGCAGGGTCGGCACGCGCAGCGGCTGCGCCGCCAGCAGCTTGTCCAGCGCCTGGTTCTGCCAGTACGCATCATAGGCCGGGTGCGCCTCCAGGCGCTGCCAGAACGGCAGCTTGTCCACACCGAAGAACCGGCCAAGCTCGTCGGCCGAGCCGGCGCCGAGGAACGCGGCATAGTCATCGCTGCTGCCGCGCCATAGGGTGGAGTCGCCTTTGGCTGCGGTCTGATCGTACGCGTAATCGAGCGCGTACTGCTGCCGGAACGCGCCGTGGTGAAACCAGTCATCGCCTTTCCAGGTGTCGACCATCGGCGCGATGGGCACGGCCGCTTTGAGCGCCGGATGCGGGTTGATGAGCCCCATGAGGACAAGGAACCCGGGGTAGGACGTGCCGATGAGCCCCACCTTGCCGTTTGTCTCCGGCGTGTTTTTCACCAGCCAGGCAATCGTGTCATAAGTGTCGGTGCTGTTGTCGATCGGCGACGGGTTGAGCGGGCCGTGCAGGGGACGGCTGAGGACGTAAGCCCCCTCGGAATCGAACTTGCCGCGCACGTCCTGATAGACGCGGATGTAGCCTGACATGGCTACGATATCGTCGCCGCGCGGCAGCACCGCGGCCAGATGCGAGCTGTGCGCCTTAGACGAAGCGCGGTCGGCGCCGTACGGGGTGCGGGTGAGCAGGATGGGCGCATGCGTGAGCCCCTTGGGAATGAGGAGCACGGTGTGCAGCTTGACGCCGTCGCGCATGGGAATCATGACCTCGCGCCGCTCATGATCGAAGGGTTCGCGCGCCCATTTGTAATGGGCCGGAATGTCGCTCGGCAAGGTGTCCAAAGCGGAGGGCTTGGCGGCGGCTGGCGGCGGCGGCTCAGCGCTGCCGCCGTACGGCAGCAGCATGAGCGCGGTCAGGAGCAGCCCCCCAGCAGATCCAGATGCACGAGCGGGGTGGAGCGGAGAACGGGTCATCGTGAAGAACCTCCCAGGCAGACCCGCCATGGCGGGCGCTGTTCAGGGCCGGTAATCTACACGATTAAGTCCAGGCTCTTGCAGGTTTGCATGCGCAAACCAGCGGCGCGATGCTACGTAGCCGCTCGCGCGGTGCCGATGCGGGCTCACCGCGCTAGGGGAGCGCGCCGGCGTTCCATACGGCGCCGCGGTAGATGACCTTGGCGATCCGGCGCGTATTGCGGACATCGACAAGAGGCGAGGCATCGAGCACCAGCAAGTTGGCCGGCAGGCCCGCCCCGATGCCCCACGGCACGCCGAGAAACTCCGCCGCCTTGGTCGTCGCAGCCTGCAAGGCGTCCCAGGCCGGAATGCCGGCTTCGGCAAACAGCTCCATCTCGCGGTGGATGGAGTAGCCCTGAAACGTCCCGAGGTTGCCGGTGTCCGAGCCGGCCAGGATCGTCAGGTGGGCGTCGCGCAGCTTGCGCAGCGATACGAAGTCTTTGGCCACGCAGTCCGCCTCCTGCCAGCGCACCCAGCGCTGGGCTTTCTCCGTAAACTGCGGCCGCTCCCGGTATTGCTGCCGCAGCGCGGGCGTGGACACCTGCTTGAGCAGCGGATCTTCCAAGAGCGCCGGCGTCTTGCTGTAGCGCGCCAGATCGCACTGCATGGACA
Source organism: uncultured Myxococcales bacterium (assembly GCA_937879845.1). GTDB lineage: Bacteria > Myxococcota_A > Polyangia > Palsa-1104 > JAEUJZ01 > CALFML01. Next base: position 25,197 of record CALFML010000598.1, on the reverse strand, counting down.
TGGTCGGCACAAGCCGCGTGTTATGCGCCACCATCAGCTGGACGAGATCGTCGGGGATGATCACCTCGTCTTGCAGGTGGGTGATGGCGGTGGCTCCGGCCGCCACGGCGATGCGGGCTTCCTCCCAGGTATTTATATGGACGATCGTCCGCAGCCCAAGCTTGGTCGATTCGGAGATGGCGGCGGCGAACGCCGGCTCTTCAAAAGGAATGATCTTGATGAAGTCAGGACGCCACGCCGCTTGCTGGCGGACCTGCTGCCGCACATCACGCTCCGACTGCAGGCGGCCGTTGAGGAAAACCGGAGCGGCGAAGTGCAAGCTGGCGTGGCGGTGGGACGTGCGCAGCTTGTCGCGCAGTGGGGCCAGGACGCTCGGATCGCCGGCGAGATCCAGCATGTCGAAGAGGCCCGTGCGCATCACGAGCTGCGTCGTCGCTTCGATCCCAGGATCCTCGGCCGCGCGATCGGTAGGGGATGGATTCCCTTCCAAATGGACGTGCAGGTCGATGAGTCCCGGCATCACGAACTTGCCGCTGATATTGACCGTGCGGCCGGCACAGCTGGCGCCGGCGCCGGGACCGATGCGGGCGATGCGCTCGTCTTCTATGACGATATCAGCGCGGGTGACGGTCTTGTGCGCGGGATCGACGATCTGGCCGCCCGTGATGCAGGTCGTTGTAGGAGGAAGGGCCGCGGGAGCGGCGTAGGCGGTCGGGATCACGGCGCATATCAGGCCGCCTAATCCGGCGAGCCGCTGGGCCGCCCGGCGCCAAGTACCAGCCCTGCGGGGTGCCGGGCGGGGCGGCTTGCTTGGCTTGGCAGCGAGCCGGGTCTCCGTTACTTCATCCAAGCGTTATCCCTTCTGTCGTTTGGACGCTCGCATCCGATTCCAGGTTACATCAGATGCGTGCTTTATGCACGCCGCCTTGCCGACGCCGATGACCGGCTGGGAGCGAGCCGGCGCAGGCAGCGGGAATCACTGCGGCGAAAGTGTCTGAAAATCGCTCACCTGGGCGCGGAGGCGAGCAAAATGAGCTCACGTGCGGCATACCGCCCCACGGAAAACTCCCCGGCCGAAATCCTCGAACTTCACGGCCGTCGGGGCTGAGCGCGGCGGCGAAGCGCGCTGGGGCAAGCTGGTATCGGGTTTGCTTTTGCCGATGCGATAGGTGTCCAGGCTGCGACTGGTTTGCCCGGACGTACGGTGACAGCCGCGATTTTAGCCCTGCAGACGTGTAGATACCCTGCCTCAACCTAGGAGCCCGCTCATGAAAACCATGCTCTCGGCTTTATATCTTGCCGCAGCGCTCGCGCTCACCGGCTGTCCGCAGCAGAACACGAGCCCGCCGGGCTCGGGGCAGTCCGGGGGCTTGGTTCCGGCTCCTACGGTTCCGGCGCCGATCGGTGCCGGGCCGCCCACCGGGACCGTCACTCCCAACGGCACGGTCGATCCCAACGGGACGCTTGCGCCAAACGGCGCGCTGCCGCCAAACGGCACCGTGGCACCTAATGTTCCCGCGCCTGATCCGACCAAGCAGCTGCCAGAGCCCGCGGCGCGGATTCCGGAGCAGCCCGAGGTCGCGCCGGGCCGGATGCCGCCGCCGATCCAGCCGCTCAATGAGACCCAGCGGACCGAGTCCGGCAAGGTCGCTCCGGCCGCGCCAAATCCCTAGCCCGGAGCTTAAAGAGTCAGTCATCAGATGCGGCCGGCATCCGCGGGCGCGGTTGGCGAGGGCGGGCTGGCTGAATCGGACCGGCTGAGCGTGACCCGGCCCGGGCGGCCTGGCGGTCCGTCGGCGCCGCTTGCGCCATCGCTGCCGGAGCTGCCGCTGCTCCCTCCGCTGCAGCCGGGATCGTCGGTGACCGTGTTGCCATCGCTATCGACGTGGGTGCTGGCAGAGCGGGAAGCGCCGCCTGCGCCGCCTGCGCCGCCTCTGCCGCCTGCGCCGGCCCAGCCGCCCGGACCACCTTCGCTCACCACGATCTGCGGCAGGAGCGCGATGGTGTCGCTACAGGAATTTTTACCGCAGCTCAGCCGGACCCAGATATCGCCGCCGTTGCCTCCGGGGCCGCCGTCGCCGCCCGGACCGCCGTCGCTGCCGTTGCTGCCGTTTTGACACTCGCTGCCGCTTTGGCCGCTTGCGCCATCGCTGCCGGAGCTTCCGGTGAAGCCGCGGGCGCCGCGGCTCGTGATGCGGAAGGCGGCGGCGTCGAGCTGCTCGACGATCGCAATCAGCGGCCGCGGCGCGCCGAACACCGTAAAGAGCAGCCGCCGGGTGTCCGCAAGGTTCACATCGACCGTCAGCGGCGGTCCATCGCTGCCGGGTGACGCGCCGCTGAGTACGAGCTCCGGCGGGCGCTCAAACCACAGGCCCAGGTCCAGGCTGAGCAGCGGCTGCCCGCGAACGAGCAGCGGGAGGCGGAGCAGCGCGCTCTTATAGGCCAGCTTGGCGGCATCGCCCATTTCCAGGTGCTCGACAAAATGCAGCGCGCCGCGGCGGTCCAGGTACGCCGTAGAGGCATCGAGCTTCACGTCTTCAAGGCCGATGCACGGGGAGGGATCCAGCGCCTTGCGCGGCCGGCACAGCGCCACCGGCTGCGAGACCCCGGAGAGCTCAAAGCGCAGCCCGGCGCGCAGATCGAGCTCCGGCAGCACGGACAGCTGCGGGCGCTCATCACTGAAGCCAAGGAGCTTGGCGGTCTGCTGCCAGAGATCCTGGCGCACCGCCACATACCGCTGCGGCAGCCGGCCCGGCTCCAGCCAGCCGCGCAGCGGCGGATGCTCGGCCAGCGACAGCCGGTAGTTCCCGTCTTTCATGAGACGCTCTTCGGCCGCTTCCGCCGCATCGTGGACCTCGGCGAACGGCGAGGCGGCGATATGCAGGCGGATGAGCCGCCGGCGCGCCGCATCGCGCAGCGGCAATAGCGGCAGCCGGCGCCACAGGACCTGCAGGGACGGCTCATCGCGGCGCGCGAACAGGGCGTCGATCGCCGGCTCGTCCACGGGCCGTCCGGCCCAGCGGCCTTTTTCCGCCTCCACGGCCGCGAGCAGCTTCTGGCCCATCTCAGAGGCGATGGGTGAAAGCCGCCCTTTGAGCAAGGCGCGCTGCAGATCCGCAAACAGCCGCGCCCCGTGCTTGGGAGTGACCTCCGTGCCGAGCTTGCGGTCGACGTATAGCTCTTGCAGGACGCTGAGGCGGTGCTGCAGCTCGGGCGACTTTTCTAGCTTGGCGTTGCGCAGCAGCTGCCGGTGCGCATCGCCCATCCGGTCGAGCAGGGCCGCGGCGGTCTCCGGCGGTCCGCTGCGCAAGACCAAATGAGCGCAGCGCTGCCAGAGCTCCGGCTGGATTTGTCCGCTGAGCAGTCCGCGGATGAGAAAGGTCTGCTTCTCCGGGCTGAAAGAGTCCAGATGCGGCCCCGGATTATTCTTGGGGCGTAAGTCGCACACCGCGGCACTGGCGTCCGGCTGGCTGAGATAGGCGACGAGCGCGGGTCCCGATTCGTCCTGCAGGAACTCCGCCGCGGTCATCGGCAGGGCGTAGCGATGCGCGCAGCCGCTTTGTCCGGCCAAGCTGCCGATAAAGAGCGACAAAGGGAGCAGAAGATGCGCCGCGTATTTAGCTGGTGCTGCCATGAAAGAGCTTTTCAGCAAGACCTGAGCCATCGTAGCTCTCCGTCGCCCACGCCATAAAAATGGGCCGCCTTCACCCTGTTCTCATTCCGAACAGCTGTCAGCGTTTCTGACACCGGTACCCAAAGGCCTAGGCGGTATGTAGGCGGTATGCGGGTCCTGTACGGGCACAAGACAAAGGCGCGTGGTTTGTCAGGCATACAATTACCCCTAGACGCCTTGCCGCCCGCCAGGCTACGCTGGTGCGACCCGGCGACAAGGGGCAGTCATGGACTTGGCGCGTACCTACGGAGACTTCGCGGAGCCCGCAAGCAGCGATCGCAACGAAGGCCTGACGATCGTGTTCTCACCCTCCTCGATGTCTCTGCGCGAGCGCTGGAAGAACAACAGCCTGTCGGCCGACTTCATGGGCGACTACTTCGCCACTTTCTACACCTTGGAGGATACGCCGGAGTCCGGCCGCCGTGAGGAAGTAAAGAGCACCGTGAGCTTTGTCGCCAACGAGCTTCTGGAAAACGCGATGAAGTTCACCGATGTGGACGCCGTCCCCATCACCATCCGCCTCACCATGCAAGCGGGTGAGCTGGTGTTTTTCGCCAGCAACGGCGTCTCCCGGCCCGGCGCGGCGCGCTATGAGGCGGCGGTGCAGAAGCTGCTCAGCGCCGACCTGTGGGCGGAGTATGAGCAGCGGGCGAGCGCCCAGGGCGAGAGCTCCGGGATCGGACTCCTGTCCATGTTGACCGATTACTCGGCGCGAATCGGCTGGCGGTTCGCGCCCCTGGATGAGCAGCGCATCTTGATCACGACAATCGTGCGCATTCCGCTCTAAGCGAACGAGCCGGGCGGCGCCGTCCGGCTGGCAGACCGGGCACAACGTCTGAGGGAGACATGGCAACTCAGGAGATCTCTGACGGCACCTATACCGCGTCGCGGAACCCGGACAAGAACGCAGTGGTGATCCGCGGCTCGCTGCGGTTAAACGGCACGACGGAGTACGCTCCGATCGCCGCGCTCTTGGAAGAGGCGCTCGGCGCCGGACCGCTCACGGTCGATCTGCGCGAGCTCCAGTTCCTCAACAGCTCTGGAATCACGATCCTCATGCGGTTTGCCATCAGGGTGCGGGAGGTGAGCGGCTCGCTGCTGCTGCTCGGCTCGAAGAAGATTCCCTGGCAGGGAAAGTCGCTGCACAACCTCAAGCGGGTCTTTCCGGCGATCCGCATCGAGCTTGAATGACTGAGCCGGAGGCGATGAGCGAGCTTTACGCCCAGCGCCTGCAAGAGCTAGAGCAGCGCTGCCAGGATCTGGAGACGATCCTGGAGACCACCTCAGAGCACGCCGACTTCATCGAAGCAGAGCTGGAGAAGCGCAATGATCTCATCCGCCAGATCTTCGGCCGCTATGTCACCCGTGAGGTGGTCGAGCAGCTCCTCTCCACTCCCGACGGCTTGAAGATCGGCGGCGAGCGCCGCGAGATCACCGTGCTCACCTCGGACCTGCGCGGCTTCACCGCGCTCACCGAGCGGCTCTTGGCCGAAGACGTCATCCGCATCCTGAACTTCTACCTTGGGGCGATGGCGGAGGTGATAATCCGCCACGGCGGGACCATCAATGAGTTCCTCGGCGATGGAATTCTGGTGTTTTTCGGAGCGCCGAGCCCGTGTCCGGATCATGCGCGCAAGGCGCTTTTATGCGCGCTGGCGATGCAGGCGGCGATCGCCGATGTGAACCGCGCCCTGGCGGGTTGGAATTATCCCAAGCTGGAGATGGGAATCGGCGTCACCACGGGCGAAGCGGTAGTCGGCAACGTCGGTTCGGAGCAGCGGGCCAAGTATGGCGCGGTCGGCGGCGCCGTGAACCTGGCCTACCGCATCGAGTCCTACACCATGGGCGGCGATGTGCTGGCGTCCGAGGCGACGGTGCGCGCCGCCGGACCCGGCGTGCAGCTTTACGGCAGCGCGCAGTGCTTTCCCAAGGGCAGCCGGGGTCCGCTGCTCATCTATTCCATCGGCGGGTTGGCTGAGGCGCCGGAGCTGACTCTGACGATGGCGGAAGATGCGCTGAGCACGCTCTTGCAGCCGGTGCCGGTGCGCATCTTTGAAGTACAAGACAAGGACGTGGCGCTGATCGCTCGCGACGGGTTGCTGCAGCAGCTCAGTGGGAGCTCCGCGGAGCTGCGGTTTACCTCTGCCGACGCGTCGCCGCCGCTTTTTGCCAACCTGCGCCTGGAGCTTGCGGGGGTGGGGGAGGCCTACGCAAAGGTGACATCGGCAACCGCGGACCCGGGGCGGTTCGTCGTGCGGCTCACCCAGCGCTCCCCGGCGTTCGCAGCGTGGGCCGCCGCGCAGCTCTCGCGACCGCCGCCATGATCGCCGCCCGCTCCGCTTCCCACTTTTGGCTCCCGAACCCTCTTTTTGGCCCGCTGCCGTCCGCCCTAATTCTGTCTAGTGGTCACATCTGCGATCTGCTGCCGCCGCTCCCTCGTACTGGAAGATGTTCATAGAGGTGAATCGATGCCTAAGCCTAAATCCAGTGCACGGATCACACTTGATAATATCGCCCTTACTTTAAACGGCCACGCGCGCCAAAACACCTGGCTCGGCCGGCTCGCCTTCGCCGGCTGCCTGGCCGAGGACTCCGAGGAAGACCGGCGGCAAAAAGCCGTCCTGACGGTCACTTCGCTGGTCAAGTGCAGCGTCTGCCCGCTGTGGTATGGCGCCTACTTCCTGGTCGGCGCACCGTGGGCCGCGCTCGGACCTTTTGTCTATCAGATGGCGACCATCGCCAACGTCCTTCACTTCTTCTACAAGAAAGACTTCGCCGGGTTTCGCACCCGCCAGATGATCGCGATCCTGGTCGCGCCCTGGTGGATGCATCTGGCGCTCGGGGGGTTTGCGCAGTCGGCGGAGGTCCTGCTGTGGTCGATCCTGGCGCCGCTTACGGCGCTGCTCTTTCATGGCCCCCGGCAGTCGATCATGTGGCTCGCCGCGTTTTTGAACATCATCGCCATAAGCGGCTTTGTCGATAGCTCGCTGCCGGTGCCGCAGACCGCCATCAGCCCGACGATCGACCGCTTGTTCGGCTGCATGAACCTGGCCATGCCGAGCCTCATCGCCTATATGGCGGTGCGCTACTTCGCCCACCTCATCGAGCTGGAGAAGAAGGTCCAGGTGCGCCTCAACGCCGAGATCGTCGAGCTCAACCGCCGGCTGAAAGCGGAGAACCTGCGGCTCGGGGCGGAGCTCGATGTCGCCCGGCGCCTGCAGATGATGGTGCTGCCCAAGCAGGAGGAGCTGCTAGCCGTTCCCAACCTCGACATCGCGGGGTTCATGCGCTCGGCGGACCAGGTCGGCGGCGACTATTACGACGTGCTGCACTTTGGGACGCGCACCAAGGTAGGCATCGGCGATGTCACCGGCCATGGGCTGGAGGCGGGCCTTGTGATGCTCATGGTGCAGTCGGTGGCGCGCGCCCTGCATGAGGAAGGGGAGTACGATCCGGTGCGCTTTCTCAAGGTGCTGAACCAGGCCATCTACAAGAACGTGCAGCGCACCCATACCGATAAGACTCTGTCGGTGGCGTTCCTCGATTTCATCGGCGACCGCGTCGTGCTCTCCGGCCAGCATGAGGAGATCCTGCTCATCCGCGAAAACGATACGGTCGAGCGCATCGACACCGCAGAGCTGGGATTCCCAGTGGGGCTGGAGCCCGACATCTCAAGCTACGTCGCGGTGCGCGAGATCCGCTTTGGCCGCGGCGACTACCTGGTCCTATATACCGACGGCGTCACCGAAGCCGCCAACGACCGCGGCGATCTGTACGGCATCGAGCGATTGTGCCAGAGCATCGTCGCCCGCCGCGATCAGTCGGCGGAGCAGATCAACAGCGCGGCGATCAGCGACCTTCTCCAGTTCATCGGTACCTCGCGCATCCATGACGACATCAGCTTGGTGGTCATCAAACATCCCTAGACCAAGACCCCCTGTCGCATCCGGTCGGCGCGCGACTGCGGTTAGCTGATCATGCTGATGAAGCCGTAGACCATCACTGCGAAGTTTGCCGCCAGCATAAGGTACAGCGCTTGCTCATGCAGCGGCAGAGCGGTGCTACGGCCGCGGGGGCGGCGCTGCGGAAGGGCGCCGGCCTTCGCCGCCGCTTTGACGCGGGAGCCGGCGCGGGGCGGGCTGAGCAGAACGGGAAACAGTTCGAGCGAAGAGGTAGAAATATCGGCGTAGCTCATAGGAGCCTCCTGTAAATGGAGTCAATGAAACCGGGTGGAATCGGCGCGGGCCCACGCACCCGCAAAGCCGAATCAGGGAGCCGGTGGGTGAGGCGACCAAGCGGCGAGTCCCGCCGTCCGCTGCCTCATCTGTCCGACCGCCTTTGATCCCTAGACGCCGGGGCCAAGGCGAGGTCGCAAAAAAATATTCGCGCCGACCGCGCCGATCGGCCTACATGCGCTCGGCGCGCAACGCGGGGCCGGCTCAGCGCGCGGCGCGGACCTCGCGGAGCTTCCAGCGCTCCCGCGCCTTTTCTTGCTCTCCCTCGCGCGTCCGCACCTTGGTGCGCGCCTGCAGCGAACCAAGGAGCCGCTCCGTGCTCGCGGCGATCTCCGCCACCGCCTGATCGAAAGCCGGCTGATCCGCCGCCGTCGGCCGGGTCAGTCCGCTCACCTTGCGCACGTACTGAAGCGCCGCGAGGCGAATCTCATCCGGGGTGGTCGGCGGCTCGAAGTTGTAAAGGACGCGGATGTTGCGGCACATGGCGGCGATTGTCATAGCATGCTAGGGTGCGGCCGGAAAGCCGCCATGAACCCTGCGCAAAAAGCCCTGCATGCCGTAGTCGAACGCTCCCCTGCCTGCGTCGCCGTCCACGATCGAGAGGGCTGGCTGGCCCTGTTCGCCGCCGACGCCTTCATCGAAGATCCGGTCGGCTCGGCGCCGGCCGCCAAGGAAAGCGGCGTGCTCGGGCGCTTCTACGATACGTTTATCGCCCCGCATGAGATCCGCTTCGCCATCCGCCGCGATCACTTCCTGGGCAACGATGTCTTTCGCGACGCCGTAATCCATACCCGCGTGCGCCCCGGCGTTGAGGTCGAGGTGGCCGCCTATCTCCTTTATCAAATCGCCGAGCAAGGCGGCGAGCTGCAGGTGCAGCGCATGGCGGCGCACTGGCAGCTGGCGACGATGACCGCGGTGGCCATGGGCATGGGGCCGCGCGCCTGGGTGGCGATGACCGGCCTGTTTGCGCGCATGGTGCGCATCCTCGGGGTGGGGTGGGTCGGCGCTTATTTGGCCTCGCTGTGGCGCGGCATCGGCCGGCGCGGGGTGAAGGCCGCGTCGGAGCTTGCCGCCGCCATCGCCGCGCGGGACTCGCTTGCCGTGTGCGCGATGTTTACGCCGGGCGCGGCACCGGGCGGCGGCCGGCAGATCGAGCTCGGTACGAGCGCTCTTTTCCCAGAGCAGCTCATCGCGGTGCTTCCCGCGGGCTGCAGGCTGGAGATAACGGCGCCGGTCGCCGCCGGCTGGACGACCACGTTCCGCTTTCGTCTCGCCGGCGCTACGCCCGCCGAGGGTCTGGGCCACCTGGAGTTTGACCCCGCGAGCCGCAAGATCCAGCGGGCGCGCTTTTTCCCGGCGTAGTGCAGCGCCTCGCAAACTCAGGACGTTTGGGCTGGTTGCGCCGCGCGCCGCTTGGGTCGTGCGGTGCTACCAGAAAAAGGGAATGAGGGCGCGGCGCTCACGCGGGTAGTCGGGGAAGCGGTCGCGGTACCAGCGGTGGGTGGCGAAGGCGCGCGGCACGAGGTTGGCCGCGCTGACAAGGAAGATGAAGACGCCGGCGAGCGAATACGTGCAGAGGGCAAAGCCGCCCCAGGCGATAAGCTCGGTGAGGTAGCTGGGGCTGCTCACCCAGCGGAACAGTCCCCCGCGCGGGATGCGGTACACCTTGGTCCCCGCCGCAAGCTCCTCCGGACGGCGGAGGTTGCGGAGGATCGCGTCGGAGTGCAGGTTCAGCGCCATGGCGCCGTAGTAGATGGCAAACCCGAGGAGGAAGCGCGGATCGCGCAGCCAGTCGGCGGTGTAGTGGCCAAGCCGGGTGAAATAGGTGGCGTGGAAGTAGCCGTGCAGGCCCGTCACCCCCCAGCCGGTCATGATCACAAGGGCGCTGAAGCTGCCGCGCTCCCCTTTGGCCATGCGGATGGACAGAGGAAAAAAGAAGCCGCGGTTGGCATAGTGAAGGCACCACATGGCGCCGAAGATGAGCGGCACGAGCTGGGCGCGGTCGGGCCCCTGTACATAGAAGTACAGAAAGCTCAGCGTTGCCGGGAGCTCCATGAGCATCCAGCCGAGCCGCGGGCTGACGCTTATGCCGAAGCGGCTGGAGGCGAAGCGGCCGTACGGCGACGGCAGAAACCACGAGACAACGAACACGAAGGCGGCGAAAAACAGCGCCGCAGCGAGCAGCGTGTCATAGGTCGTGTCACCGGTGTAAAAGCGCATCGGCGCATAAGACCAGAGGTCCCGGGCGCTGGCAAGGTTGTATGCTGCGGCGATCTTGATTATGAGGGAGCCATGAACAACCTAAAGAAAACTAACGTAGACAAAGACCTTGGCCGCAGCACGCAAGCTAGGAACCGCGCGGGTCGCGTGAAGATCCTGCCGGTCGCGCTGTGGGCTGCGCTGGCGGGTCTTGGCTGCAGCGAACCGCCGGCGATGACGGATCCGCCGCCGGGCGGCGATCCGCCGATGATGATGATGGATCCGCTGACCGATCTCGATCGCTATGTTCGGGCCAAGGATCCAAGCTATTCCTACTCGCTGCGGCAGAAGGTCGATGGCGCCGGCTACACCGCGTACCTCATCGACATGAAGTCGCTCACCTGGCGCACCGCGGCCGAGGTCGACCGCACGCAGTGGCAGCACGACCTGAGCATCGTCAACCCCAACCCGCAGGAGCTCCACCCAGGGTTTGGCGTGCTGCTCATCTCCGGCGGCGGCAACGACAAGGCGCCGCCGACCATGCCGTCCTCGCAAGCGGTGCAGGTGGCCAAGGCGACCGGCCGCATCGTCGTCGAGCTGCGGCAGGTCCCCAACCAGCCGCTCACGTTCGCCAACCACGATGGCAAGCCGCATACGGAGGACGGAATCATCGCGTTTTCCTGGGCGCAGGTGATGAAGACCAGCGACCCGACCTGGTCGGCGCGCTTTCCGATGGTCAAGAGCGCGGTCCTGGCGATGGATACGGCGCAGGCGTTCCTGCGCAGCCCGGAAGGCGGCGGCGTGACGCTGGAGAAGTTCGTGGTCAGCGGCGCGTCCAAGCGCGGCTGGACGACGTGGCTCACCGCGGCGGTGGATCCGCGCGTGGTGGCGGCGGTGCCGATCGTCATCGATGTGCTCAACGTCGAAAAGTTCATGACCCAGCACTTCGAGACGTACGGGTTCTGGGCCAACAGCTTGTACGACTACGTCTACAACCACGTCACCGAGCACGTCGGACAAAAGGAAATGACGTTCCTTATGGCCAACGAAGATCCGTACCTTTTCCGCAAGCGCCTGACGATGCCCAAGTTCATCGTCAACGCCAGCGGCGATCAGTTCTTTCTGCCCGACGGCTCGCAGAACTACTTTGCCGATCTGCAGGGGGAGAAGTACCTCCGTTACGTGCCCAACGCCGATCATTCGCTCGATGGCAGCGATGCGCTGGAGAGCATCTTGGCGTACGTGCTGACCGTGGGCGACAACCGACCGCGGCCGACGTTCTCATGGACGTTCGAAGGCGCCGACACCATCCGCGTGCAGACCGGCGACACGCCGCAGAAGGTCCTGCTGTGGCAGGCGACCAACGCCAAGGCGCGCGACTTCCGCGTCGAGACGCTCGGCAAGGTCTGGCAGCAGACCGAGCTTGTCGATCAGGGCGGCGGCGTCTATGTCGCCAAGGTGGCGATGCCGCCGCAGGGCTACAGCGCCTTCTTCATCGAGATGACCTACCCGAGCGGCCAGATCTTCCCGCTCAAGTTCACCACGCAAGTGCGCGTCATCCCCGAAGCGCGGCCCTTTGCCGGACAAGATCCGCGCACCGGCCAGCTCGAGCCCATGCCATAAATCAGACTTCGGAGCGCCCCGCCTGTTAGACTTTCGGCATGCGGGTGCGCCTTTGCTGGCTGATTCCTCTTATCTGGCTTCTGCGGACTTCTGCCGCCGCGGCCTGCGGGACGTGGTGGTTGCAGGACGACGAGCGGCACCAGAGCGTCCGTTTCTACATTCGCTCGACGTTCCTTATTCCCGACGGCCATAATCCGGAGACGCCGCCGCAGAACCGCATCCTTTTGATGGAGGGCGAGTCGGCGCAGCAGCTGCACACCGAGGTCTCCGGCCGCACCCAGCTGGACGTTATGAACAATCAGCTGCGGCTGCGCGGCCGGGTGGTGGGAGAGCTCAGCGGGGAGCGCTTGACCCTCGGCCGGCTCGTGTACCAGATCGCTGTCGCGGTCCGTCCGGAGGCCGCGGCGCACCCGGAGCGGCGCGAGAACCGCTTCCAGGTCGAGGTCCGCCGCGGCGAGCAGCTGATCGCGCACGGCCAAGCGATGGCGATGTGCCTGGGCGGTCTAAAGGGCGCTGACGACGCGCAGCAGGAACTGGAGGTGCGGCGGCGGGTGACGTTCTATCTGGCTTGGCGCGAGCTTGTCGCCCCGCGCTCGGGTCCGGCGCGGCCTGCCGCTGCTGCCGCGCCGCAAGCGCACTGAATCGGCGGCCACGGCCGGCAGGGCCGCAGGGCGTCGGCGAAAAGCGCGCTTTGCATAACCATAGTAATTACCGTCCGGATCGGCGATCCTTTTGCGATGCAGGGCAGCTTCGCCTCTGCCAAAGGACAGGGAATCATGCGCTTGGCCCAGCTGGAAAATCCTCTCCGCCGCGTCGCCTTGTTCCGGGCCGGAAGTCTGTCCGGGCGGAGGTTTTTGCAATCACTGCTTTTGACGCTGGCGGCCGGCTGTGCGACGGTGCCGCCGCCGCCCCCGAGCCCGGTCGTTGCGCCGCCGCCGCCGCCTCCTCCTCCCGTAGTGGAGCCCGTGGCAAGCCCTGTCATCACGCCGCCGCCGATCGAGATTCATCAAGCGGATCTGCACGGCCAGTTCGAGCACAAGCAGGGCGCGACGATCACCATCCACGCCCTTCTCATGATGACCAAGACCAAGCCGGAGGTGGGCAATAAGGGCGTGCTCTACTGCGCTCCCGCCGGCACGCAGGGCGACTCGGACTGGGTGCCGCTCGGCGATGTCGAGGTGAAAAAGCCGCTCGATGCGGACGGCAACATGCAGGTCAAGATCATCGACGATGAAAAAAAGTTCGTCATCCCCGGCGGCAAGAAGTCGTCGCCGCTTGTCCGCAAGACCCGCCTCAAGCTGCGCTGGGAGTGGTAGCCGGCGCGCGGCGCAGCCAAACTCCTATTCCGCGCGCGAGGCGACAGCGGTCTGCGGGCGGCCGGACGGCGGCGCTGGAGGCGGCTGCGGAAGGGTGCCGGGCCGGCTCTGCTCACGGCATCGTTTCTCGGCTTAAGGTCGCGGTGGATGATGCGGTGGCGATGCAGGTATGTCAGCGCCCGCAACAGCTGCACAAGCAGATCGAGCTGCTCTTCACGGCTGCGGTTGATTCCGGCCTCCACGAAAGTCCTTGGTGCCTGCAGGAGCTCCATGGTGAAAAAAGGAGTCCGCTCGCGATCGAAGCCGTAGTCAAGGACGCTGATGATGTTGGGGTGGCGCAGGGCCGCCAGGGTGTGAAACTCAGTTGCCAGAGCGGAGCGCGCCTGGCGCCGGTCGGTGCTGCCGGGAGAGTGGCCGGTACCGGTCCGCGCCATCATGGCGATGGCGATCTCCATCGGCACGCGCTTGAGCGCCACCCGCGTGCCGGTCAGGCGGTCGTGGGCCTCGTCGACCACGCCCATCCCGCCGTGGCCGAGCCGGGACAGGATCTCGTAGCGATTCGCGATCAGGTTGGACGTGTTGGGCAGCATGGGTGCTCCCGAGTCAGGGCCCAGTATCAAGCACTCGCATCGACAGGTACCTTCGCCTGGGTCGGTATCTTAACACGACCCGCTGTCGTGACCGACCGCACCGCCGCCGCCGCCGCCGCGCTGGCACCCTTTGTGTCCACGACTTCCGGCCGTTTTCCGCGCTGCGGTCACGCGCGTGAGAGCGCGACGGGGGAGGGGGAGCGGTAGAGATCTCGGTGAAAGGTTCGCTCCCTCGATGTGAAGGGTCAGGACTTTCCGGAAATGGCGAACCGCGACAGGAACCCGCTGGAAAGGGTGGGCTGTTCTGGTTCATCTGCCGCCGTTCGCGGTATCTACACCGCGGCCCTGGACACGACCGCGGCGCGCATCGCCGAGCAATGCGGGGCGGGCGGCGTGGATCTGATCGCGCTCGGCTGCGGTGATGCCAAACGAGAGGTCAAGCTCGCTGAGTGTCTCCTGCCGCACGGCGCGCGGAATAACATTCAGGACATCCGCCTCTTTCTGCTCGATATCAGCCACTCAAAAGTGTTCTCCGCCTCGAGGAGGGCGCCGAATACGGTGGCAAATCGCACCCCATCCTGAAACCAGCCACGACGCTCGCGAAAGGTCTCCTTGGGCAGACGCGCGGCCTCGACCCACGCGCCATCGTGCCATTCGTACCCCTCTTCGGCCAGGTCGGGCAGCTGTCGCAGACCGGGGCTCCATTTCTGTATCCAGTGCATCGCGCGACACCGCGGTTCACCATCCACAAGCAACCAGCCAAGCAGCATCCAGTGCCCCGGCTCTTCCGTCGGGTAGCAGCCAAGCGCCGTTGTGTCTCCGTACAGGCGTTCTCCCTCGAGCGGTTTCCGGACCTCGAGGAGCCAGGGTCGCCTCAGCAGCTGCGGTGCCTGCTCTGGGTAGCTCGTCATCGGCACGCGGCGTACGCGCTCGGCCGCGACAACCGTCAGTCGGTGCGATATCAGCCGATCCCAGAACGCCAGCGCCAATCGCGCGTGCGAGATGTACGCAAGGGTGCTCCCTTCCTCGGCAACCATTGCGCGGACCGTCGGATCGAGGCGAGCAAAGAGCTGTTCGGCGGCCACCTCAAAATCAAGAGGCTTGTCTTGAAAGAACCTCCGCGCCTCATCCCAGAAGAAGCGCGTGCCTTCGGATGCAGAGAATCGGAGTAACCACTCCATGCGTCTTGCCCCCACGACGGTCGATACTGCGACCTAACCTAGCATAGCCCCTAGCCAGATGGAGGTTGCAGTCTGTAGCGCCATCTGCGCCGAAAGATTTCGTTGCGATTCTCCCCCCGGAATTCATACTCAAGCGTCAGCAGAGCCAGCATTCAGGGGGTTGCCGCTGGCCGTCAGACCCTCTTTCTTGTTTGCTTATTTCAGTCAAATGATCAGGAGTTCCTATGTCGGAGTCGCAAGGACTTGTAGGTGGAAGTCAGCATAGTGGCAGCGTCCAGGGAGGTGCAGGCGCTCTGTGGACCTCCGCGATGCCTGGCCCTGGCGGTACCGCCG
Organism: uncultured Myxococcales bacterium; assembly: GCA_937879845.1. Taxonomy (GTDB): domain Bacteria; phylum Myxococcota_A; class Polyangia; order Palsa-1104; family JAEUJZ01; genus CALFML01. The sequence continues at coordinate 10,047 of CALFML010000598.1, read as the reverse complement.
TGGACCTCATCGGCTCGGGCTCGGGCGCAGCCACCAGCGTGGCGGGAGAGGGCGGAGCGGGGAGCCCGCAAAGCAGCCGCGGGCCGTTCAACCCCGCCGTAAACGGCCTGCTGCGCAGCTGCTTCGGGCATGTGATCGATGACATCAGCGTCACGCGCGCCGAAGGCGAGAAGAACCGCAGCATCGCGGCCGACGCGCACACGATCGGCAAGCGGATTTCGCTCGGCGACAAGATCAAAGAGGATCCTGGGGATCTCCACTCGATGGAGGTGATCGCGCATGAGGTCGCGCACGCGCTGGCCGGCGGCGGCGCAGGCAAGCATATCCTCAACCGGCCTGGAGATGCGGGCGAGACGGCGGCGTACGAATCGGGCCGCGGGTTCAAGAACTTCATCGCCGGCGGTGGACGCGGACCGGCGCCGCAGCTCAAGCCCGCGCTGGGCGGCCAGGCGGTCATCCACCGCTGGGAATCGGGAGAGCACGTCCGCGCGGTCGATAATGCGGTGGATGTGCTGGACGCCGAAAAGAGAGCGGGGCGGACGGACGGCGTGCAGGTCAGCGATGAAGTGAAGCAGCAGATGAAGCGCACCATCACCCTGGAGAACGGGGTGGAGCTGACGCCCGGACAGATCACCGCGCTCATGGGCGACTTCTACGGCCGCTTCGACGCCAAGGGGAACTTCGACCCCAAGGCGAGCTTCGAACAGCTCAACACCGCCGACGAAAAGGAGATGAGGAAGCTCCTTGGCGCCATCGACAACGAAGTCACCAAGCATGAGACGGCGAGCAATCTCACGCTGGAAGAAGCCACCAAAGATCGCCAGAAAAAGAAGAACCAGGACGGCTCGGTGGATCTTACCTACCTGCAGCTGGCCCAGAAGAACAACAGCCACTTCAGCGCCGATAACATGACGGACCCCAATAACAACATGGGGGCCTACAGCATGTTCCATGAGATGGCCCTGCGGGAAGCGCAGAAAGGCGACGAGAAATCGATCGAGCGCGCGCGGGCGATGGAGGCGTGCGGCATGCACTACCTCACCGACCGCCACTCGGCCGGTCATAACGTGGATAAAAATGGACTCATGGATGCCTCCGGGTACGAGCGCGACAGCTACACCGCCAACGCATACGTCAAGACCATCCACGATGATCTGAACAAGAACGGCATCACCGTCCAGAGCAACGACAAGAACGCCAATGACAAGGAGTGGCGCGCGTACGGCGATGATCACTGGGACGACGATGGCAACAAGGAGAACCGCTACCGCACCGCCAAGTCGGTCTATACATCGTATAGTGAGCTCGAAGCCGTTATCAGCAAGAAGAAGACCGCCGATCAGATCATCAACAAGGATGGATTCGGGGCCAAAGATACCGTTCCCAAGTTCAGCAAGGAGCGTCAAGAAGGACTGGAGACGACGGCGCGCAATCTCGATCCGGCCTCGGCGTGGTGGAAGGGACTCATCAAGGGCGGAATCGGCGACGGCACTAAGTATGCGGGCGAGAAGATCAGCAACGGCTGGAACTGGGTCAAGGATACCGCCGGCGGAGTCTGGGACTGGACCAAGAAGACCGCCACGGACGGTTATGACTGGGCGGCGGAGAAGGTTGACCAGGGCCTCGACTGGGGCAAAGAGAAGGCCGGCCAGGCTGTGGACTTTACCAAGAAGACCGTCACGGACGGCTACGACTGGGCGGCGGAGAAAGTTGACCAGGGCCTCGACTGGGGCAAGGAGAAGGCCGGCCAGGCCGTGGACTTTACCAAGAAGACCGCCAGCGACGGGTATGACTGGGGACAGAAGAAGCTCAACCAGGGCATCGACTGGACCAAGAAGACCGCTAGCGATGGCTATGACTGGGGGCAGAAGAAGCTCAACCAAGGCGTCGACTGGACTAAGAAGACCGCTAGCGATGGCTATGACTGGGGAGAGAAGAAAGTCAACCAGGGCATCGACTGGACCAAGAAGACCGCCAGCGACGCCTGGGACGGCACCAAGAAGGCCGCCAGCGATGGCTACGACTGGGGGGAGAAGAAAGTCAACCAGGGCATCGACTGGACCAAGAAGACCGCCAGCGATGCCTGGGACGGCACAAAGAAGACTGCCAGCCAAACCTGGGAGGGAGCCAAAGATCTGGGGCACTCGGTGGTCAATACCGCCGGCAGTGCCGTGGACGGGGCCAAAAATGCCGCCAGCAGTGGCTGGAACTGGATCAAGAAGCAGGCAAGCCGCTTGTAGCCGCCTCCTGATGCACAACTCCTTGCTTGTAGTCTGGCGTCCGTTCTCCTAGCCTGGGGCAGCACATATATGCACGATACGTTGGCTTTTGTCGCGGTGAGACGATGTCGATTCGAACCTGGGCGCTGATTGTTCTGCTGGTTGGGTCCGGATGTCAGAAATGGAAGGGACAGGGAATGAGCAAACAAACAGAACCGGCTGTCGAAACCCTGGATGAGCTTCTGTCGATCCGCGATGAGCGAGAGCTCAGCGAAGCGCTGATGCGCCACGGTCCGATCCGGGATGAGGAGGTGCCGGTGCTGGCTGCGCGGGCCAGCGACTCGCGGCCCCAGATCCGGCGGACGGCGACGCGGCTCTTGCGCACGGTCGGGACCACGGCGGCGGACGCAGCGCTGCGCCAGCTGGTCATGCAGACCCAGGACGCGCAGGTCTGGGCGCTGGCGCTCGGCCAGCTGCTGGAGCAACCCGATGCGGAGACTCTGGCGAAGGCGCGGCCGGCGATGATTGAGGCAGCGCTGCGGGACCGTGATCCGGCGGTGTCATCGGTCGCCCTGCGCGCGGCGGTGATAGCGGGCCTGCCGGGCATACGAGAGGACCTGGAGCGCCGGCTCGGCGATCCGGACCCCAAGGTGCGTGAGGCGGTCGTGGTCTCCGTGGGCGAGCTCGCCGACTCCTCGCTTAGCGGCAAGCTGCGTGAGCGCATCCTTGTGGAAACTGACTCTGCGGTGTATCGCGCCCTCGTGGTCGCGCTCAGCAGGAGCGCTGACCCGGCGACCGCAGAGGCCTTGCGCCAGGCAGCGGAGCGCGCCGATCAGTACCGCGCCGTCGATTTTTCCAACGCAGTTGCAGAGAGTGCGAGCAAGCAGCCCTGGTTCCGCGCGCTGCTGCTTGACCTGGCCCGCCGGCCCGGCAAGCTGCGCTGGAGCCTCTTTAACCGCCTGGCCGAGCGCAAAACCGATGCCCCGCGCCGCGAGCTCATGGAAATCTCCGTCGCCGAACTCGATAAGTTCCTGCCGGCGGAGGCGACCAAGAAGTGGCTTTACAATATCGAGCTGGAAGCCTGCCTCAAATTCATCAATCAGACTACGGGTCAGAACTTCAAATGGGATGAGCTGTTTGAAGCCCGGGACGCGGCTCGCAAGTGGCTGCAGCAGCCTGACGGGAGTCGGGCGGGCTAACGGTATGGCTCGATAACTTCTCTGTAGACGGCGCAGCTTGCATCGGGTGCCGGACACAGCAGCCAGTGCGATAGCCGATTGTTCTTGGATTCAGAGCGAGTCGCAACGGCGATCTTCATTACGAACTGATTCATACGCTGTCACCGACTGGGGAGAGCCCACGCTTTCATCTTTGCTCAGCGATTTCAGGAAGAGAGCAAGCGAAGTGATGCGACGGTCAGGGAGCTGAAGACCCTAAAGGGGCAGCAATGGTTCGTCGTCGCCAAGGCGAAGACCCCCCTCGACAAACTCGTCCAGTTCGCCAAGCTCGTAGCGCGCGAGGCCGATGGTGTAGGCGACCCGTCCTGCGGGGTCGCCATGGATTCTCGTGGCGGAAAGTGCGGCTCGATGACTTGAACCGGCGTCGTTCAGGGGTCTTGGTGGCGCGCGGCGGCTCTATCGGCGTTCCGAGTCTGCCGGTGCGCAGCCGGTGCGAGGTCGTCGGCATCGAGCGCGGGGCATGAGCAGCCAAATCCTTCCGAATCGAAGACCCGAGCGTCAGCGAGGGTCAGTGGGCTGGATTGCGACGATTCACAACCCAACATATCACATCCATGTGCCCTTTATTTAGGGCGGCGCGTCTACGTGTCCCCATCTTCAAACAGTGCCAGCAGCTCGCTAATAAGTGGACGCCGTTCCTCGGAAGCCGAGGCCAGTGCGGCTCGCAGTCGTACCGCGCAAGCACTCCACGTTCGGTCATCAAGTTCCGTTTCAATGCCCTGGATGAGACTCAGAGCTTGCCGACTCACCTCGAAGTTACCGTCAGTAACCAGGTCGACGAGTAGGGGCAGAATGCTTGAGCAATCATAGGCCCCAAGGGCGTAAAGCAGCGTTCCGCGATTCTTCTGGGTACGTTCGTCCCGCAGTAGATCGACGAGCACCGCAAACGCCTGTGGCTCATTCAGATCCGAGAGTGCCAGCGCTGCAGCGTTGCGGATTATCGGGCTCTCGGTCGTGCGGAGCAGCTCTAAGAGACGGGGGGCAGCACTAGCCGCATGGCACAAGGCCAGTCTGCTGGCAGCGCCAGCGACGACATCAGCATCGCTGCTATCGAGCGCTTGCAGTAGCTCAGCGGTGGTGACGGAGCTGCTCACTTTGGTACCGGCTTGCCAAGTTGCACCCAGTGTTCATAGATCACTTTGGCCTCCGCCGCACTATCAATATCGTTTCCGCCAAACTCCTGCTTGCCCTGGCGGTGCCACCACCTGACAAAGCGCTGATCTCGGTCATAGCCATACCAATTGTCGCGGGTCTGCTTGCTCCCTCCGCGGAAAGTCTTCCCTTTCCGAGGTGTCGCGTCGACGTGGTCCGCATGATCAGCGGCTTTAACAGAATTGCCGTTTCGCGGCTTCGCCGAGCTCCCTGCCGTAGACCATCCCCCGCCTGCTCCGGCCGTCGCCCCCTGGAGCCCACCCTCTCGTGAAGGCGTGTTCGTCGGCTAGGGCGACATACTGGTGCGGACGATAAACCCGGCCATAAGGGAAGGAGGGCGCGATTGCGACGCTGTGTCAGATGCTGCTGGGTCTGCGCTCATCAGAGGTCCTGTTGCGGGAAGTGCGCGATCTGGACGACGAAGGAAAGGTCTTGTGGATTCCCAGTGGGAAGACCAAGAACGCGCGCCGCCGTCTGGAAGTGCCCGACGTGCTGCGCCCCTTCTTGCTACGCTTGGTTGAGGGAAAGACGCCTGAGCGGATGATTTTCGAGGGTCGGAAGAAAACCCCGCACAAGATCCCTTGGCTCTGGAAGCAGGTCTCAATCTACTGCAAGCAGGCCAACCTGCTCCGCGTCTGTCCGCACTCGCTGCGCGGACTGCACGCGAGCTTGGCCATGGCGGCCGGGTGTACCTCTAATGCCGTAGCTTCTGCTCTAGGCCATGGCAGCTTCGCGATCACTGCCAAGCACTACGTAGATCCGGACACGCTGTACAATAGCAACGTCCGGAGATTCTCCAGCTCCCTCGCGGCTATGGATAACGGAGATGAGGATCTCACCCGGCTCATCGAGCGTCTCCGCGCTTTGCCGGCCGAGACTCTTAGTGTACTACTTCGCTCCGTCGCAGCTCAGACGGCGAATTAGAGGCACTGTGTTTCGTTTCCAGAGACTTTCCAGAAAGCCATAAGAAGATACATTTCTCGACGGAGATTTTGGTTCTGACAGGCCTCGGTGAACGATTCCCTTTTCATGGGCGGCGGCCAGGGCCAGGGCCATTTTTTGGAAGAGCGGCAGGACGCTGACGCCCAGCGGGCCGCGGGTCTTTGCGATGCGCGCGGTGAGGGAGACGCCGTCGATGTACTCCATGACGATGTAGGCGCTGCCGGAGGGGGTCTGGCCGAACTCGTAGATATCGACGATGCCGGGGTGGCGGATCAGGTTGGCGGCGCGGGCCTCGTTGAGAAATCGCGTGACGATGTCCTTTTGCACGGCGAACTGGGCGTGCAGGAGCTTTATCGCCGCCCGCCGTCCGATCTGTTTGTGGACGGCCTCATAGACGACCCCCATGCCGCCGGAGCCGAGCTTGCGCACGACGCGATAGGGGCCGATGCTCGACCCGATGGTCGGCGCGCCGCCGGCACCCGTCCCGGCCCCCGCACCGGCGCCTGCACTGGGCCCGGTCGCAGGCACAAGGTCGGTTGGCTCGCTGGTACTGCTCTCCGCTCCCATAGAAGGCCGCCCGGCGTCTATTTAGACGCACCTTGAGCTATTTTCGACTGCCGCGCCAGGCGGGTCAAGTCGCGACCGCCAAAAGCGCTCGCCCCTGTCGACGGCAACCAAGCGCCCGCAGCCTGCCGCAGCCTGCCAAACGCCCAGCAGACGCCCGGCGCGGGAAAAGAATAGGCCGCTTGCGGCGCCTTGCATTGCGGCGCCCGGTGACCCTACGATGCCGGAAATGGGACTAAAACTTCTCACCCCGACCGCTCCGCCGTACGACCCGCTCGAGTGGGAAAAGCTGCCTTTTCCGCGCAAGTGCCGCATGGTGTGTGAAGCCTGGGCGGTGCAAGGCTACGGGTCGCCGAGCAGCACGCTCCTTTTGTATGCGCTCAAGGTCGCATTCTATGTCTGGATGTGGAGCGTCTTTTGCAGCTTCACTCCGGGGCTTGGCAGCTGGCAGACGGTAAGCTCTTGGTGGCTGCAGCCGATTGCGTTTCAGAAGGCCATCCTGTGGAGCATGCTTTTTGAGAGCCTGGGACTTGGCTGCGGCAGCGGACCGCTGACCGGGCGTTACTTTCCGCCGCTTGGCGGAGCGCTTTATTTTCTGCGTCCGGGCACGACCAAGCGGCCGCTTCTTCCCAACCTCCCGCTCCTCGGCGGACCGCGGCGGACCTGGCTGGACGTCGCGCTGTATGTCTTGAGCCTGGGGGCCATGGCGCGGGCGCTCGTGGCGCCGGCGATAGGACCGGCGGAGCTGTGGCCGATCGTGATCCTTTTGCCGATTCTGGGTCTCTGCGACAAGACGCTGTTTCTGGTCGCGCGGGCGGAGCACTACTATACGATGACGCTCTGCTTCCTATTTGCCGGCAACTGGATCGCCGGTGCCAAAGCGGTGCAGCTGGCGCTGTGGTTCTGGGCCGGGGTGTCCAAGCTCAACCACCATTTCCCGGCGGTGGTCTGCGTAATGATCAGCAACAGCCCGGTGGTCCGCTGGCAGTGGCTGCGCAAGCGGATGTATCGGCACTTTCCCACCGACCTCCGCCCGAGCCAGCTCGCCGTCACGATGGCGCACATGGGAACCCTCCTCGAGCTCGGCGTCCCAATCGTGCTCGGACTGAGCAGCGGCGGCATCGGCACGCTGATCGGGCTCCTGATGATGGTGGCGCTGCACGGCTTTATCACAAGCTCGGTGCCGATGGGCGTCCCCATCGAGTGGAACGTGGTCGTGGTCTATGGCGCCTTCTTCCTGTTTGGGGCGCACGCGGAGGTGAGCGTCTTTTCTTTGGGGTCGCCGATCTTGATGGTGGTATTGGCGGCGGCGCTTTTCGCGGTGCCGCTTTTGGGAAACTTCTTTCCCGGTGCCGTATCGTTTCTGTGCGCGATGCGCTATTACGCCGGCAACTGGGCCTATAGCGTGTGGCTGTTCCGCGGCGACAGCTACCGCAAGCTGGAGCGGCTGACCAAGAGCTCCGCCTGGCTGATGGATCAGCTGACGCGCTTTTACGATCGGCGCACGTCCGTGGGGCTCCTCGGTCGAGTGCTGGCGTTCCGCGCCATGCACCTGCACGGCCGCACCCTGCAGCGGCTCCTGCCTAGGGCGGTCGAGCGCATCTCCGACTACGAGTACGTGGACGGCGAGCTCATTGCCGGGCTGGCCCTGGGCTGGAACTTCGGCGACGGACACCTGCATGACGAGGGGCTGCTGCGCGCCGTGCAGGAGCAGTGCGACTTTGCCGAAGGGGAGCTGCGCTGCGTGTTCGTCGAATCGCAGCCGCTCCTGCGCACGACCTTGGGGTGGCGGATCGCCGATGCCAAGACCGGAGTGATGGAAAAAGGAGAGCTCGCCGTGTCCGAGCTGCGCGAGCTCCAGCCCTGGCCAAGCGAATGAGCAGCGGTCATGACGCAGTGGTCATCGGCTCCGGTCCCAACGGCCTGGCCGCCGCCGTAGCGATGGCGCAGGCCGGCGCGTCGGTCCTGGTACTGGAGGCGGCCGATGCTCCGGGCGGCGGCACGCGCACGGCCGAGCTGACCCTGCCGGGCTTCCATCATGACATCTGCGCCACGGTCCATCCGCTCGGCATCCTGTCGCCGTTTTTTCGTACCCTGCCGCTTCACGAGCATGGCCTCACCTGGATCAAGCCGGGCGCCTCGGTGGCGCATCCGCTCGACGGTGAGCCCGCGGTGATGCTGTGGCCCTCTTTGACCCAGACCGCGCAGGAACTACAGGTCGATGCGGCGGCGTATGAGCGGCTGCTGCAGCCGTTTCTGGACGCGCCGCACGCGCTCCTAGGTGATATTCTGGCGCCGCTGCGTCTTCCCCGGCATCCGCTGCGGATGGCGCGGTTTGGGCTCCTGGCGATTCGCTCGGCAGTAGGGCTGGCGCGGTCGCGCTTCCGCGGCGTGCGGGCGCAAGCGCTGTGGGCGGGCTGCGCCGCGCATGCCATTCAGCCGCTGGAGCACCGCCTGACCGCCGCGCTGGGACTCATTTTCCTCCTGGCCGGGCACCTCGAGCCGTGGCCGGTCGCCCAGGGCGGCTCGGCGGCCATCGCCGGCGCTCTTTTGCGCTTGCTCACAAGCCTGGGCGGAGAGCTGCGGCTCGGCGTGCGGGTGACCTCTATGGCCCAGCTGCCGCCGGCGCGCGTGTACCTGTTCGATACCAGTCCGGAGCAGCTGGCCACCATCGCCGCTGGGGTCCTGCCGGGCGGCTATCTGCGCCGGCTGCGCCGCTACCGCTACGGCCCGGGCGTTTTCAAGCTCGACTGGGCCCTGTCCGGACCCATCCCCTGGCGCGATCCGCAGTGCCTGGCCGCCTCCACGGTGCATGTCGGCGGCACGCTGCAAGAGATCAGCGCGGCGGAGCGGCAGATGTGGCGCGGCGCGCACCCGGAGCGGCCGTTCGTCCTTCTCTGTCAGCAGAGCCAGTTCGACCCGAGCCGCGCCCCCGCCGGCCAGCACACCGCCTACGCCTACTGCCACGTGCCCGCCGGCTCCACCCTCGATCAGACCGCCGCGATCGAGCGCCAGGTCGAGCGCTTCGCCCCCGGCTTCACAAGCCGCATCCTGGCCCGCCATGCCATGCACACCGCCGACTTCGCCCGCCACAACCCCAACTACGTCGGCGGCGCCATCACCGGCGGGGTCGCCGATCTGTTTCAGCTGTTCAGCCGTCCGGTGCTGCGGCTAAATCCCTACACCACCCCGCACCCGCGGCTGTTCATCTGCTCCGCCTCCACCCCTCCCGGCGGCGGCGTGCACGGCATGTGCGGATTCTTTGCCGCCCAAGCCGCGATCCGCCGGATCGCCAGGGTCAAGCAAATCACGCCGATTTCCTGAGCTCGCGCTCAGGTACGATTGACAGGAATGACGCCGGAGTTACGGCGCTCGGTTACATACAGGCTGTGATCGAAGCGCTTGGCGTAGGCCTTGAGCTCGGCGCCGATCTGCGCGACCTCGCCGAAGTGATGGAGGGGGTAGCGGGTGTTGGTCACGATGGCGATGGAGATCGTGAGAAATCCGACGCGGAGCGGATTCCCTTGGCGATCGGTGTGGATGATGTGGCCCTGGGCGCGATCCGCCTCATCGTACAAACTGGAGATCGTACTGTCGAACTGACGGACGACTTCGCGGCAGACGCTCTCCGCCAGAGCGGGCGTGGTCACCATGACGAAGTCGTCGCCGCCGATGTGGCCGATGAAATCATCCGGGTTGCCGCAGCGGCGCACGGACTCAAGCAGGATGTTCGCGGTGTGGCGGATCGCCTGGTCGCCGCGCTCAAACCCGTAGTGGTCGTTGAACGCTTTGAAGCGGTCCAGATCGGCGTAGCAGACAGCAAAGGACGCGCCGCTGGCGATCCGCGTCTCGATCTCGCTCTGAATCGAGACATTGCCCGGCAGCCGCGTCAGCGGGTTGGCCTCAAGACCCTGCGCGGTGCGCCGCAGGTT
>CALFML010000597.1 GCA_937879845.1 uncultured Myxococcales bacterium | reverse complement strand
ACCTGGCTCGGCCTGCGCCGTGACCCGCCGCCCGAGACCCTGCTCGCCGACATCGATGCATTGCTCGCGCATCTCGAGCAGGACGCCGCCGCCGCGCGCAGCGGCCTGGCCGAGCTGTTCGTGCACATCCACGGGCGCTGGTCCGGGCTCGGCGCGTCCACGCTGCTGATCGAGGGCCTGCAGCGGCGCGCCTGGCTGCCGGCCGTGACCGCGAGCGCGGCCGCCGGCTTCGTGGCGCCCGAGGACCGCCTGTACCGCCCCGAGGAGCTGTACCTGCCGGAGCAGCTCGAGCGCATCGCCAGCCAGGGCCCGGTGTTCGCGGCGACGCTGCCCGCGCTCGACCCGGAGCTGACGGCGGCGCTCGGCTTTCGCGTGCCGGAGACCGCGGCGATCGTGACGGAGCAGTCGGAACAGTCGCTGCTCAAGGCAGCCGGCGCCCTCACGCGCGCCCACGACATGTACCTGGCGCTGGCCCTGGGGGTGGTTCGCCATCGCGCCCGCCCCTGGCCGGCTGGAGACGGGGCGCTCGACAACAAAGTCGTCCTGCTCGGTCCAAGCGGGGAGCCCGTCGCCCAATACCGCAAGAGCATCGCCGTCCCCGGCCCGGAAGCCGAGCTCCTCGTGCCTTCGCCGGGCACGATCCCGATCGTCCAGACTCCCTACGGCCGCATCGGTCTGGCCATCTGTTTTGACATGGATTTTCCCCAGCTCATGCGCCGCGCCGCCGGCGCCGACCTCGTGCTCGTGCCGGCGGAAGACTGGCGCGGGATCACTCCCTACCATAGCGATATGGCGCGGCTGCGCGGCATCGAAGGCGGCTATGCCGTCGTGCGCGCGGCGCGCTATGGGCTGTCGATCGCCGCCGACTCGCGCGGCCGGGTCCTGGCGTCGCTGCCGGACGAGCAGACCGGGACCCATCTAGATAGACTGCTGCTCGTCCAGGTGCCCATGCAGGGGGTCGCCACGGCCTACGCGCGGCGCGGCGACATCATTGGCTGGCTCACGGTCGGCGGATTTTCCATCCTGAGCTTGCTGGCGCTTATCCGCCGGCGCCGGGCCGCGGCGGCGATATTATTAGATGAGCGCCCAAGCGGCGCAGGGGATCACCGTGAGACACCAAAGTAGCTTGCTCCTAAGCGGTCTGACCGTCGGCTTTGTCAGCATCCTTTCGTCGCCGCTGCCCGCATCCTGGGCCCAGGTGCCGCCCGCCGCAAGCGGCGGCGAAGTCAAGGCAGCCGAAGGCGAGATCCGGTTTCAGTTCGTCCAGCTAAAAGGTCAGGGGGTCGTCCGCTGCGCCCTATACGCCACCCCCGCCGACTACATGAAAAAGTCCTTCCGCGAGTCCGTAGGCACCGTCTCCGACGGCCGCGCCGTCTGCGTCTTTTCCCACATCGTCCCCGGCGCTTATTCGATGGCGGCCTTCCACGATCAGAACAACAACGACAAGCTCGACACCGGCACGTTCGGGATTCCGGTCGAGGGCTTCTGCACCTCCAACAACGCCAAAGGGACGCTGGGTCCGCCCAAATACAAAGCGGCGGCCTTCGACTTCAGCGGCGGCACGCTGACGCAAGAGCTGCGGATGAAGTACTGGTAGCGGGCGCTCCGGCCGCCGGCGCCGCAGCGGTGCCGCTGGAGCCGCAGGCAGGCGCTGCGGCGGGATAGCAAAACTATCGCCCGCGCGCTTACCATGTGGTAAGTAATCCCCTACCACATGGTCACCCCTCGTACCAGCGAAGCAGCCGAGTCGGCAGTGCCGCGCCGCTGCATCCTCGTCGCCACCCGGCTGTTCGCGGCGCACGGCTTCGATGGCACCTCGGTGCAGGCGATCGCCGACGAGCTCGGCGTCACCAAGCAGGCGGTGCTGCACCACTTCGCGTCGAAAGAAGCGCTGCGCGAGGCCGTGCTGGCGGCGATGCTCGATCACTGGCGCGACACCTTGCCGCGCCTCCTTGTCGCTGCCAGCGCCAGCGATGAGAGATTCGACGCGCTGTTCGGCGAGCTGCACCGATTCTTCATGGCCGATCCGGATCGCGCGCGGCTGCTCGTGCGGGAGATGCTCGACCGGCCGGAGGCGATCCGCAACCTGATGCGGCACACGGTTCGCCCCTGGCTCGGCGCCGTCGCCGCGTATATCCGGGATGGTCAGGCGCGCGGCCTGCACTACGCCGAAGTCGATCCGGAAGCGTACCTCATCCACATCCTGAGCCTGGTCTTGACCTCCGCGGCCGGTGCCGCCACCAGCGCTGTGGCGCTTGCACCCGGCGCCACGGGACGGGCCCGATTTCATGCTGAGCTGTCGCGCATCGCCCGGGCGAGCCTGTTCCGACCCGAGTCCGCCCCCGCTGCGCCGCCTCCAACCGCTCCTATTGCCCCGCGCCGCGCCGCGAAACGGCGCCCGCGCCCGACGAGGTAATCGATGGCGAGCTACTTCCACGACAACGAGGATCTGCGCTACTACTTCGATCACGGCATCGACTGGGCGCCGCTGGTCGAAGTCACCGAGTACGGCTACCGGACCAAGGACGGCTATAAGAACGCCGCCGACGCCCTGGTCTTTTATCGCGACGTGGCGCAGCTGGTCGGCGAGCTGGCGGCGGAGGAAGTCGCGCCGCGCGCGGCGCAGATTGATCGCGACGGCACCCACCTCAAAGCCGGCGAGGCCGTGGTCAGCCCGGCGATGGACGAGCTGTTCGCCCGCATCAAGGCGCTGGATCTGCACCGCCTGTGCATCCCGCGGGAACTTGGCGGGTTGAACGCGCCGCTTTTGCTTTACTTCCTCAACGCGGAGATGCTGGCGCGGGCCGACGTGTCGGTGATGACCCATCATTCGTTCCACGGCGGCATGGCGATGGCGATGCTCGCCTACTCCGTGCACGAAGGCACCACGCGTTTCGATCATGAGCAGGGGAGCCTAGCCAGCACCCGCTTCGCCCGCGCCATCGAGGAGATCGCCGCCGGCGATGCCTGGGGCTGCATGGACATCACCGAGCCCGGCGCCGGCAGCGACATGGCCGCCCTGCGCACCGTCGCCGAGCCCGGCGCCGACGGCATGTGGTACGTCACCGGCCAGAAGATCTTCATCAGCTCCGGACACGCCAAGTACCACTTCGTCATCGCCCGCACCGAGCAGCCGGCCAGCGCCGCCGATCCGCGCGCCGGTCTCGGCGGTCTGTCGATGTTTCTGGTCGAAAGCTACAAGGACTTACCAGATGGTAAGCGGCAGCGCTTCGTCAGCATCGATCGGGTGGAGGAGAAGCTCGGCCACCACGGCTCGGTCACGGCGGCGCTGTCGTTTGACCGCTCGCCGGCGCAGCTCATCGGCAAGCGCGGCGAGGGCTTCCGCTACATGCTCACGCTGATGAACAACGCGCGCCTGGGCGTCGGCTTTGAGTGCCTGGGTCTGTGCGAGGCGGCGTACCGCCTGGCGGCGGCGTACGCGCAGGACCGGGTGTCGATGGGCAAGCCGATCGCCCGGCACGAGCTCCTGGCTGACTATCTGGATGAGATGCGCACCGACATCCAAGGCATCCGGGCGCTGGCGGTGCACGGCGCCTTCCATGAGGAGATGGCGCAGAAGCTCAACATGATGCAGCGCATCGCCGGGGGGCTCGGGGACTCGGCGAAGCTCGGGCAGCGGCTGGCCTGGCACCGGGCGCAGGCGCGGCGGGCGACGCCGCTGCTCAAGTACCTGGCGGCCGAAAAAGCGGTCGAGATGGCGCGGCGCTGCATCCAGATTCACGGCGGGGTCGGCTACACCCGCGACTACGGGGCGGAGAAGCTTTTGCGCGATGCGGTGGTCATGCCGATCTACGAAGGCACGAGCCAGATCCAGTCGCTCATGGCGATGAAGGACGCGCTGCTCGGGATCATCCGCCGGCCGCAGGAGTTTGTCACCCGCGCGGCGCAGGCGCGCTGGCGCAGTATGTCGGCGCGCGATGAGCTGGATCGGCGGGTCTCGCGCCTGCAGAGCCTGGCCGCTTCGGCGCAGCAGCACCTTTTGACCCGCACCGCGGCGGGCAAGCTGCGCGCACTGTCCGATGTGGCGCTGCACAAGTGGCCGCAGGCGCTGCGCGGCAGCTGGGATCCCAAGCGCGACTTCGCCCTGGCGCTGCTCCACGCTGAGCGCCTGACCCGCCTGCTCACCGATCAGCACGTCGCCGAGCTCCTGCTCGCCCAGGCGCAGACCCACCCGGAGCGGCGCGAGGTCCTTGTGCGCTGGCTCGAGCGGGCGGAGCCGCGCTGCCGACTCCTGCACGAAGAGATCACGACCACGGGGGAGCGCCTGCTCAAGAGCCTGAGCGACGGACCCGACTCGGCGCGAGCCGCCGGCTAGGAGTTTGCGGCAAGCAGTTCCGCGACAGTGCCGCGCAGCCACTCGCCGCGGACTTGTTCATCCGGCCGGTGAAATTTTGCCTCCGCCGAAAGGAGCTGCAGGCTGGTCAGCGCCAGCCTGTCCGGCGGTGACCGTCGCAGACGGGCAAGGAAGCAGGCCGCTTCGGCAAAGCCGCAGAACGCCTTGTAGATAAGAAGCCACTTGGACGGCTGGAGGTGGGTGAACGCCACGTCCAATAGCAGCTCCAGATCGGCGCGCGAGCCGATATCGGAGACGGTGGTGTCGACATCGCGATCGATCGCCGCGACCAGCCACTGCGCCAGCAGGTCGTCAAGGCCCAGCGCCTTGCTTGCCGCGTGCTGCCGCATCCGGTGGTAACGCAGCGGCCACTGCGAGCCCTTGGCCAGCGTCGCGGCGAGGACCGGACGAATCGCCGGGAGCTGCCACAGCTCGACGGCCAGCTCCGGCGATACCTCAGGCAGCTCCCAGGTCGTCTTGGTCACGAGAAAGGAGCTGACAAACTCAAGCTCTGCGGCATCGAGCAAGCCGCCGCGCGCCTGCCAAAGCGTATGCACAATCTCCACGGTGGCAAACCGCGACAGCGGCGCGCTAGCAAGGGCGCGCAGGGCCCACTTGTACACCGGATCATCGCCCGGCCGATCGTCACGCGCGGAGGCGACGGTGTGCAGCAGCCAGCGCAGGAGCGCGCGATCGATATGCGGCGGAATCTGCGGCGGCCGGCGATGCGCGTCGTGGCTTGGCAGCCAAGGGGTCGAAAGCGGCGCGCCGAGCGGGTGCGCGTCGAGCTCGAGCTGCCGGCTCACCGCGGCCGCTTCTTCCACCGCCTCGCGCATATGGCGACCGCGCGCGCCTTGGGTCCAGCGCTCCCCCAGCGCGCTCAGCGTACGTACGTCTCCCAGCTGGGCGAGCAGAGAAACCACCGCTGACGGCAGCGCGGCGTCGTCCTTGAGCTCCACGATGATGCGCGCCAAGCGCTGGCGTAGGAGCGTGTCGTGCCGACGGTGGTAATAGAGCTCCCACTGTCCCAGGTAATAGGAAGACAGATCCTCGGGTCCTTTGGTCAGGTGCAAGACCAGGGGGGCGATCTGTTCACGGACCAGCGGATCGAAAAGCAGCTCGCGCAGCGCTTCAAAAGGAACGGCGTCAGGCCGCGGCAGATGGACTTTCAGGGGCCGCGGGGCCTGACGCAGCAGCGCGGCGAGAAAGTCCGGCTCCGTGGTGAGCTGCGGCATCCGTTCGCCCAGCACTTGTACGGCGTGCAGTCCCTTATGTGAGCCGGGCCGCGGCGGACGGATAAGCGCCCAGAGCAGGCTCTCGGACTCCGCAGCCGCGGGCTCCGCGCGGTCCGAGAGCGTGAAGGCCGCGGCAAGATGCAGCGCGGTCCGCTGGGTCAGCGCAGCATTGCGGCGGCTGCGCAGGGCGCTGATTACCGCCAGCGGATCCGGCTTTTGACAGTAGGCGAGCTGCGCCGCCCGCAGGACCGCTTCTTCGGCCCCTTCGCGACAGATCTCGCAGCCCGGCTCGGCCGCCATGATCCGATCCCACAGCACTTGCAGGCGATCGCACAGGGCGAAAAACGGCCCGATTGCGGTGAGCGCCAGGCTCGCTTCCAGATCCGAGAAGGTGAGGTGCCACAGGTCGTGGCTATCGGTTGGCGCGCGGCGGCGCACGCAGCGCTCGGCGGCGGCGATGAGCGCTGCGGCCACGGCGTGGCTTGGCGGCACCGCGTACAGCTTCTGGCGCAGGTCGTAGGCGTCGCAGTCTTCCCACTCCCCGGCGGTGCGCAAGAGCGCCGGTCCGCTGTCGCATGCCAGGCGCCGCAGGACAAAAGGACGCAGGTGCGGGGATTGGCGCGCCAGCTGCTCGGCGCGCGAAAGCCCAATCCGATCGATGATCCAGGCTCCGTACTCTTCATCCTGCAGCGAGAGCATTCCGCCGCGCAAAAGACCGATCGCCGGCACCGCGTCGCCCCTTTGCTGCGCCAGCCACTGCGCCGCTTCCGTCACAAGCTCCGGCGGCGCCGACCGCGGCGGCGGCTGACCGAGGTGGCGGCAGTAGGCGCTGACATCGGTGGGGGCCGACTGCTCCAGGGTGAACGGCTGCGGGCCGTCATCGTACCAGAAGCCGTCGTGTAGGCGCTCGGGCACGCCGGCGGCAGAAAGAGGAATGCGGGCGGCCTGGGCAAGCTCTTGGCAGAGGGCAGTCACCGCCGCCGCGATCTGCGGGCGCAGGTCGGGCGGCAGTGCCAGATAAAGCTCATATCCCAGAAGTTCGAAGGCGCCGGAGATTGCCAGCAGCTTGCGTCCGACGATCACGCCGCGGCGGTCGCGCAGGTACAGCACGCGCTTGTTGGCGTCTGCGGCGTTGCACACCGCGGCCGCGGCGTTACTGCCATCGGTCAGTGATAAGCAGGTGCCAAACGGAATGCCCATACGCAGCACTTCGATCGGATCTTCCTCGATGGCCAGGACATAGCGCTGACCCTCTAGCTCCAGCTCCCGGCGGCGCGGGGCGAGCCAGGCGTCGATGGCAAGGTGCGCGCCGGCGCGGCTGAGCCACAGCTGGTTGGCCGGCAGGGTCCGCGCCGGACTGCGCCCCGGATGGGCCGCGGCAAAGCGCAGCAGCGTGCCGAGAAGCTCGGCGTTGCGCTCGGTCAGAAGATAGAAGCGGATCGCGTCCCGCCACGCCGGGGTGAGCTCTGGCGGCGCCACCCCGAGGCTCTTGTGCAGCACGTCGCGCAGCGCGATATCCATCTGGCGCTGCAGCGCCCGGCCGAGCAGCTCGGAGACGCGCTCCTGCAAGCGGCGGTGCGTCCAGGCGGGACTTGGCAGCGCGGCCGACTCTAGGAATGCGTTGACCGCGTGCAGGCGCTGCAGCTGCTCGGCGGTCGGCGCCGCCAAGGAGGCGAGGTAGCTACGCTCGCCGAGCCGCCTCTCGGCGCAGGCAAAGTCGCGCCGCAGCGTCCGCGACAGCTCGGACGGCTCCCCGGCCAGCATCGCCAGGTGGAAGTAGCGGTCCACCAGCGCCTCATCGCCGAGCCAGGCGGTAAACTCCGGGCAGCGGGCCCGCCCGACACCTTCCGGCCAGGTGGTGAGCAGGCCGACCAGCGCCGCCGCCCGCTGTGGCACCCGGCCGCACAGGCCGACCGCGGAGTCCAAGACGCTAAGCTGCAGCTCGACCTCGCCGGGCCGCGGAATCGCCGTCGCTGCGGCGGTGGCCAGATGGTGTAAAAGAAGCGCGAGGTTCGGCTCGCGCAGGGCGCTGAATCGGGCGGTCACACTCGGCGACAGCGCCAGCTTCTGCCCGCTCCGTTTGTAGAGCGGCGCCAATCGGATGACCCACTCGCAGTACGCGCGCACGGCCGCCGTATCGCCGGAGATCTCGCGCAGCTCGGCGCTATAGCCAAGCTGGCAGGCCTGCGTCAGCAGCTCCACCGGCACGCCGTTTTTTAGGTGCTGCGCCAGCTTGGCGAGGTCCGGCTCCGCGTCCGCCGCCCGCAGCAGCGCCAGCGCTTGCGTCCACCGCAGCGGGCAGGGTCCAAGATGCGCCGCCGCGCGATCGAGCTGCTGCTCCAGCCAGTCGAGATCGGCCGCGGCCACGGCCGGGCAGTCCGGCTCGATGCGGAACAGCAGCCCATAATGCGCCACGGCGCGGGCCAGCCGTTCCTGATAACGGGGGTCGCGTCCTTGCGGCAGGGATTCAAGAAGCGGCGCCGCCAGATCCTCCAGCAGCCGCCGGCCATCGCGATGGGCGCGCAGCGCGACGCCGTCTAGCAGCGGCGGGTGCGCCCGCTCGGCGCTGGCCGGCCAGAAGATTACGCTATGCACGAGCCGCCATAGCCGCCGCAGCTGCGCCCGCCCGATCGGCCGCCTCGGCTCGACCGTCGTGGTGGACGAAAGCAGGCTGCGCGCTTGGGCCGCGGCCTGATCCAAGAAATCGCGCAGCATCGGCTCCTCATGGCGGGTATCCGGCTGCCCGGAAAGCCGCGCCTGGAGTCCCGCCAGACGACGCCGCGCCGTCAACCCGGGGCCAGCTGCCAGGCTGCGCCGCCACAGCGACCGCAGCGCCGCCGCCGCGCTTTCACCGTGCAGCGTCTGCACCAGCTCCACGACTGCTTGCAACCAGCGTGGGGCCTTATCCTGAGCCGGCAGCATCCCGGACGTATGCATCGGCGGCGGCGACTTGGCAAACCCGGAGCTCAGGGCGGCGGCGAGCTCTGTGATGCGCTGCTGGCGGCCGGCCAGCCATTCCGGAGTAGGAGAGGGCAGGCCGCGGAAAAGACGCGCCGCTGCCTGCGTCGGTTCCAGCACCGCCAGATCGTTTTGCAGGGCTCGCAGATCGCGCTGGGCGACGGCGAGCCAGCGCGCTTCCAAGAGCCGCGGCGCCTGCTGGAACTGGAATCCGCGGCGCAGCAGCGGCTCGGTCAGCGGGGCGTCTTGGCTTATCGCGGCGACGAGCGCCCGCGGCTCCCGAACATAGTCGGGCCAGACCAGCCACGCGCCATCGGCGCAGCATAGGAGCCGTCCATCCAGGCGGCTTAGCCGTACAAGGCGCCGCTGCAGCTCTTTGATCCGGGGATCGGATTTCGCCATACCTCCGTCATTGTAGACGGGTCGCCGGCGCGGCGGCGCGGTCCTTTAGACTGAGAGGGGACGCGGCCCGATATAGCGCGACTCGGGGCGGATGAGGCGCCCGGTCTGGCGCTGCTCGGCGACGTGGGCGCACCAGCCGGCGACCCGGCCGACGGCGAAGGTGGGGGTGAACAGCGTCCGCTCCAGACCCACCGCGTCAAGGAGTACGGCCGTATAGAACTCGACGTTGGCGTGCAGCGGCCGGTCGGGATAGCGGCGCCGCAGCACGTCCTGCGCGGCGTGCTCGACGGCGCGCGCCAGGAGCAGGCGCGGGGTGTGGTAGCCGGCGGACTCGAGCCGCTCGATGGCGCGCTCCAAGACCGCGGCGCGGGGATCGCGAACGCGATAGACGCGGTGGCCCATGCCCATGATGCGGCGGCGGGCGAGCAGCTGCTCTTGCAGCCAGGGCTCGGCGGACTCCGGCCGGCCGATGGCGTCCAGCATGTCGAGCACCGGACCCGGCGCGCCGCCGTGCAGCGGACCCTTGAGCGCCCCCAGCGCCCCGACGATCGCCGAGACCAGATCCGAGCCCGTCGACGCAATCACCCGCGCGGTAAAAGTCGATGCGTTCATGCCGTGGTCGCTGACCGTGACCAGGTACGCATCCAGGGCGGCCGCCCGCGCCGGCTCGGGGGTCTCTCCGGTCAGCATGCGCAGGTAGTCGGCAGCGTGGCTGAGCTGCGGATCGGGAAGGATGGCGCTCTGCCTGGACTGAGAGCGGAACCAGGCGGCGGCGTAGACCGGCAGCGCGCCGATGAGCATCAGGGACTCATGGATCTCGCGCCCGCTATCGCCGGTCGGCAAGGCGGCGGTGTGCCCGGCGAGCGCCGCCCGCAGCGCATCCATCGCGTCGGGCAGGCGCAGCGCGGCTTGGCAGTGCGTAAGCCGCGCCGCCGCCTGTACGCGCGCTTGGCCAAGCTGGGCTTCCGTAGCAGCGGTGGCTGCAGACTCCGGAAACCGCCCTTCCAGCAGGAGCGAAAAGAGCGCGGCAAAGGATACCTGGCCGGCCAGCTGCTCGACATCGTGGCCAGCGATGATGAGCCGGCCGCGCTCCCCATCGACCTCGCTCAGGCGTGTCTCGGCGACATTGACTCCCTCAAGGCCGGAGCTGAGCGGCCTTTTGGAGTCGGCAGTGGACGGCACAGAGAGCTCGGGGTTGGTGGACATGGTGGCACTCCTTTTTTATCGGCAACGGATAATCAAAAGAGTGATGCGCCGCCCTATTGCCAGCCATAATGAATCAACAATCAACATAGTTGAATCAACATTCAAGAACTCCCTTGGCGGGACAAAAAAGGACCCAAGGTCATGACCAAAAAGCCGATTCGGCCGCCGACCCGGTCCGCGGCGCGGTCAGGCGCAGCGGCGCCGGAGGAAGAGGATCTGCTCGATGTCCGCGCGGCGGCGCAGCTGCTCGGGGTCAAGCCGCAGACGCTTTATGCGTACACGAGCCGCGGTCTGCTGCACAGCGTGCCGGCTCCGGTCGGACGCGCCCGGCGCTACCGGCGGGCCGAGCTGCTCCGGCTGCAGCGGCGGGCGGCGGCGCGGGCCGGACACACCGCGGTGGCGGCGGCGGCGCTGCACTGGGGCGAGCCGGTGCTCGACTCTTCCCTTACCAAGATTACCGGCGGCGGACCGTGCTATCGCGGCCTGCGGGCGGTGGAGCTGGCGCAGCGCGGAGTGGGCTTTGAGACGGTCGCCGAGCTTCTGTGGGGCGGCGTGCCGCTGCCGGGGGGCAGCGAGCCGTTGTCGGAGCTGGCCGGGCTGGCGTTGCGGTGGCCGCAAGGAGCGCTGGGGCTCAAGGGACTGTGCAGCGCCGGGGCCGGAGCACTGATTCCCGCTGCGATCTCGCTGGTCCAGCGGCTTCTGTGCGCGGTGCCGCTATGGGCGCAGGGCGATCCAGGGCGGTTTATCGGCAGCCGCCATACAGAGGAGGTCGAGCGGGCGCGGGCGCGGGCGCTCTTGCGGCGGCTGCCGCTCGCCCTGACGCTGGGCTGCGGCGATGCGTCAAGACGCCACCGCGCCGAGCGGGCCGATCGGGTTGCCGCCGCCGCCGCCGTGGCGCTCGGATCCGGCAGCGCGGAGGAGACCGCGGTGATCGAACACGCGCTGGTTCTGATGGCCGATCACGAGCTTAACCCCTCGACCTTCGCCGCCCGCGTCGCCGCTTCGGTGGGGGCCGATCTTTACGCCTGCGTGGGCGCGGCGCTCTCAGTGTTCTCCGGACCGCAGCATGGCGGAGCCTGCGACCGCATCGAAGCCCTGCTCTCCGAGATCGGCCCCGCGTCCCGCGCCGCCGCGGCGATCTATGAGCGGGCGAGGCGCGGCGAAGGTCTGCCTGCGGTCGGCCATCCGCTGTACCCGGACGGTGATCCGCGCACGCCGCCGCTTTTATCGCTGGCCGCCGCGCTGGGGTCGCGGCGCCCGCGCGCCCGCGCGATGGCCGCGGTCGTCCGCGCGCTGTCCGATTGCGGGCTGCCGCCTCCGTCGGTGGAACTCGGGCTGGTGGCGGTAGCGGAGGCCATGGGCCTGCCCGCCGGATCGGCAAGCGCGCTGTTCGCGCTCGGGCGCGCCGCCGGCTGGATCGCCCATGTCTTTGAGCAAAGGCGTAGCGGCGGGCTGGTTCGCCCTCGCGCCCGATACGTCGGGCCCTAGCGGCGCGCGGCAAATCGCGCTCCGTGATAAATTACAGGGTGATGTCGTTTGATCGGCGGCACTGGCGGGGGGCAAGGGGCGTGCTAGTCGGGCTGGCCCTGCTGGCCGGGTGCGCAGGCTCGCGGACCAGCCGCACCGAGGTGACGGTACCGGCGGTGGATCCGGCGGAGGTGACGCTCGGGGCGCTGCAGCCGCTCACGGATCGGGCGATGACGCAGCCGCCGGATCGGTTCGAGCCTTCCGGGCACCTCTTCGGGCTGGAAGATGGGGAGCGCTGCCAGGTCTACCGCACCGATAACGGCGGTTTTGCCGGGGATTATCCCTTGGCGGCGTGCCGCGCCTGGCCCGCGGCGCTGCGCCAGCGCGCCGCATCGTTTGTCGAGCTGCAGCCGCATGAGCAGGCGCTTGCGCCCAACGCTACCGACGTGCACCTGAGCTCTCCCAAAGGCTCCGGCGAGGCGGTGTGGCGCGGCGCCGAGCTCCAGGTGTGGGGCGGCTCGCTGCCGCTGTCGCGCTACGTGCCGCGCTGCTCCGGTCCGTGCCGCCCGATTGCAGCGGTGGCGTGGTCTCCGGATGGCGAGCTGCTGGCGATCGCCCACAACGCCGACCCGCGCGTGCTCATCATCCGCGCCCGCGACGGCGCCCAGCTGCGCGAGCTCCGGCTGAGCCCGGGCCTGGCGGTGATTTCGGGCCTGCTCGCCTGGAGCACGACCGGGCTTGTGGCGGTGGCCGGACGGGTGGCGGCGCAGGGAGAGGAGCCGGTAATCGAGCTCGGCTCGGAGGAGTGGACGCTCACCAAGAAAAAGATGCCGCCGCTGCGCGCCTATGTCTGGGTGAATCAGGGCCGCGGGGCGACGCTCCCCGTCGATGATCTGGAGACCAGCAGCAACGCGGTGACCCTTGATCCGGCGGGCCGTTACCTTTTTCTGAGCGGCACCGGAGATCATCAGGCGCAGAGTCTGGAAGGCTATGATCTGCGGGCCGGCTTTGAGCGCACGTTCTATTTCCGCACGGCCGCCGATCCGGCGCAGAGTCCCACTCGCACGGAGCTTGTCCGCAGCGCTTGGCTCCCCGGCCCGCATCCGCTGTGGGAGACCATCGAGGCGCGCGTTCCCGAAGAGGGCGAGCGCACCTACACCGCGTGGCGGTTCTACACCCGGCCTGCGCTCGACGGACCGCGGCTTGAGCGCATAGACCTTCCCGAGCCGCCGCTGCGCTGCGAGAGCCGCCGCGTCCTACCGGACGGCCGCCTCCTGGGTCCGGCCGATCCCAGGGATACTTATGACTCGTGCGGTCGCAACGCCTTGGATCCCAGCGGCCGCATGCGCGGGCTGGCCAAAGACGAAATACAGCGGGTGGATGACGGCGTACGGCTGCGGGTGGGTCCGCGCGGCTGCCTGACCACCGACACCGGTTACTATAGCTGCCTCCCTGTCGCTGCCGAGCGCCGCTATGTCATCGGCACCGATCCGCTGCGCAGCATCCTTCTGCGCGGCGATCAGCTGGCCCCCCTGTTTTACCGTCCGGAGCTTTTGACCGAGTACCTGGACGGCCAGCCGCTCGCCGCTCCGGCCAAGGAGATGGTTTTAGGCCTTCCCCCGGAGCTGCGCGTGGAGAGCATCGTTCCCGGATCTGCCGACGGCGCAGCGACGCTGGTGAACTTCTTCGTCAAAGACGGCGGCAGCGGCATAAGCTCGCTGTACCTATATCGGGAAGGCGAGCTCCTTGTGCGGCCCACGCCTTTGCACGCCGGTCGGCAGCGCATCGCTCTGCCGCAGCTAGGCCGCTCGTGTCGTGAGCTGCGCGCCTATGCCTGCAATTGGGTCGGCCATGTGTGCAGTCCCGCCGCGGCCATCGCTCCTTGCAAGACCGGCTCAGCGTCCGACGACACCGAGTGACCTTCGATCTTCGCATCAGCGGCGTTCCGCCGTTAGCAGCGCCAGTCGCCAGCTTTACGCGGACGCAGAGTCTGTTGCGAATTGACACATGGGTCAAAGATGCACAGCACGCCGCTTATGCGGTCATAACAGCCGCTTGAGCGGAATGCGGGCGGCGGCGCGGGTATCTGCTTTGAGATAGCGCGCCATATGCGCAATCGCCCGCTGATGATTCACGGGCAGCTCGGCGGCGATGCAGTCGCGCGGCACGTAGACCGTGAAGTCGTGCATGTAGGCGTCGTTGGCCGTATAGAGCACGCACAAGTTGCTGGCAAAGCCGGTCAGGATGAGGGTCTCGGTTCCCAGATGCTTGAGGAGGATGCCCAGCGTGGTCGAAAAAAACGCCGAGTGGCGCGGCTTGAGAACAAAGTAATCGTCCTCTTCCGGAATGAGCATCCGCGCTACGGACTCGCCGCGTACGCCGTCCTCCAGGCAGTGGCGTACTTGCTTATGGAAGTCGGACTGCCAGCGGCCGAAGTTGTCGTTGGCATAGATGATCGGAATGCCCAGCACCTTGGCGCGGCGTTTGAGCGCGGCAATCCGCTTGGCCGCGGGCGCGGCATATTTTTTGAGCTTTGCGCCGCCGTCAAATTCCATGTCGTTAATCACGTCGATAAGGAGCAGCGCCGCTTTACACGGGCTGGGATCGCCGCCATGGAGGGTGATGTGCTTCGGTGCGGTCATGGTCTTATCCGTCGCTACCGGACGACGCCGCGTGAGTCGGGCGGAGAACCTGGCTGAGCGCATATACCGGACGACGCATGGCATGGACGAAGCCGCGCGGCCTCACGCCGCAACCCGTACGGAACGGGGAGAAGTGCAGCGCTTCCTGATTCACAGGGCGTTTTTTCAGCAGACGGATCTCGACCAAGGGAATCCACCCGCCGGCCGGGCAGAGCGGCTTTATCCAGACATCCAACGCCGCGGCGCGGGCCGCCACCGCATCGTCGAGCTTATTTTGCCGGCTCCGCTCGGGCTGCGGCGGAAGCGGCTGCGGTACGAGGCGCAGCCGCACGAGCCCCACCTCATCTATCTCAAAAGGCGCTACCCCCCAATAGGTATTGGCAAAAAAGTCATGCACTTGGGTAAATAGCGGCCCTAGCGGAGTGAGGATGGGATAGGGAATCGTCGCGAACAAGATATCCTGCGCCGTTCCGCCGGGGGAGTTTTCGGGGGAGTTTTCGGGCGGCTCCACGGCGCCGAAACGAACGGCGCACCCGAGTACGTCCGGCCACTCTTTTTCATCGCGCCACCATGCCGATGACAGCCGTATAAGCGCCTGGCCGCACAAGCGCTGCTGCAGCGGTCTGTACTTGGCCGCGGTCGTCAGGGCGCAGACATCGGCGTCGTAGCAGGCGCCTTCGGGGTGGAAGAACCGGGCCCGCCGCAGCAGGCTGCCCACGCCGAATAGCGGCGCTATCGCTGCGCCAGTCACAAGCCCTGCAAGCTCCGTCACCCACATCGCCGAACGTTTCATGATCCTCGCTCCATGCGCCTCTAGCACCAAGCACTTGTCATGCCAGAGGTAAGGATGGAAGCCGCCGCAGGGATCGCCCACAAAACGGCCCCAAGCGGCCGTCCGGCGTGTTATAGCGACGGCAATAAACCATGTCCTGCTGGCACTACTACGCTCCGAACCCGGCTGAGAATCCCGCCGGCGATCCGTGCTTCACCGTCGATGCCGCAAGCATAACTTTTGGCCGCGGGGCCCTGCGCGAGTCCGGCGCCGCCCTGCGGCTCCTCGGGTGCCGCCGCGTCGCTTTGATCACCGACTCCGCGGTGAGCCGCACCGAGTGGTTCACCGCAGTTCCGGAGTCGCTGCAGCGCGCCGGCGTGGACGCCGCGCTTTATACCGAAGTCCGCATCGAACCGGACGAAGCATCCTTCCAACACGCGGCGCAGTTTTTTCGCGAGGGCCGGTTTGACGGGGTGATCTCGGTCGGCGGCGGCTCGGTGATGGACACGGCGAAGGCGGCGGCGCTCTTGGGCCAATATCCCGGCGAGCTGCGGCGATTTTTGGGGCCGCCGCTGGGACAGGGCGAGCCGGTCGCGGCGCCGCTCATTCCGCACATCGCCTGTCCGACGACCTGCGGCACGGGCAGCGAGTGCACCGGCATCGCCGTCTGCGCGCTGCCGGACAGGCGGACCAAAGCGGGGGTGGCGCACCGCCTGCTGCGTCCCACTCGCGCGCTGGTCGATCCCGTGGTGACGACGACTCTGCCGGCCGCGGTGGTCGCCGCCAGCGGCTTCGATGTGCTGTGTCATGCGCTGGAGTCCTATACGGCGCGCCCGCATACCCGGCGCCCCCCGCCGGCGTCTCCCGAGCTGCGGCCGCTCAGTCAAGGGGCCAACCCCTATAGCGACATCGGCTGCCGCGAAGCGCTGCGGCTGTGCGGCCGGTACCTGCTGCGCGCGCTCGCGGCGGACGATACGGAGGCGCGGGAGCAGCTCCTATTCGCCGCCATGCTGGCCGGGATCGCCTTCGGCAACGCCGGGGTCCACGCGCCGCACGGCATGGCGTACGCGGTCGCCGGTGGTGCGCCGGAAGTGCGGATCGCCGGCTATCCGGCGGCGCGGCCGCTGTTGCCGCACGGGGTCTCGGTGATTCTCTCGGCGCCGGCGGCGTTTCAGTTTACCGCGGCGGCCTGTCCAGAGCGGCACTTGGAAGCCGCCGGACTTCTGGGCGCGGAGCTGCGCGGCGCCACCGCCGCGGATGCCGGAGAGATTCTCGGCCAGCACCTGCTGCGCCTGATGGCGGCGGGTCAGCAACCCCAGGATCTGGCGGCGGTCGGATTCCGCGCTGCTGATCTGCCGCAGCTTGTCGCCGCGGCGCGGCTTCAGCGGCGTCTGCTGGACAATGCGCCGCGGCCCATTGACGACCAGGCGCTTGCCGGCTTGTTCGGCGCCGCGCTGCACTACTCCCCGGCGGGGCAGCAGGAAGCGCCGCCGCCGGTAAACCCGCGCGCCTAAGGGGACAAGTGCGATGCCGGCTGAACAGACTCGCGCGGATTACCATCACTGGCTGGAGATTCCGACCCGCTGGATGGACAACGACATTTACGGCCACGTCAATAACGCCACGTACTATTCTTTCTTCGATACGGTGATAAACCGCTACTTGATCGATGCCGGAGGGCTGGATATCGCCGCCGGGCCGATCATCGGTCTGGCGGTTGAGACCCACTGCCAGTTCCATCGCGCGCTCGCC
>CALFML010000596.1 GCA_937879845.1 uncultured Myxococcales bacterium | reverse complement strand
GCTGCAGAGCATGACCATGCAGGCGGTCCAGAAGCAGATGGAGCTTACCCGGGTGCCGGCGCCACCGCCGCCGCCACCAGACTACGTGGGGCTCGGCAAGACCCTGTTGGAGATCCTTCGCGATCTGGGAATGAAGGCGATGGACTCCGGGTACATGCGTCGCCCGCTGCCTGCCCGCAGGGCTCAGGAACTGCCCGAGATTCGCGACGCCGAGGTGAGAGAGCCCAGTGGGCAGGACCGGCAGGAACAACCCGACGAGCCAGCTCAATCCGAGCCCCAAGGTGCCGCAGGCGCTGATGGGGATCCGCAAGTGAGTGTCGAGCTTCGCCGCGTGCTCGCCCGCATGGGTGACGTCGATGTGGCCCGCGCCTTCCAGAGCCCGGAGAGCCTCAAGGATTTCCTCGTCGACATCCAGCAGGAGATTGCCGGCGACCGTAAGCAGGCCGCAGTGGAAACGAAGCCAACTTCCGAGTCGGTCAAGACTTCGTCCAGTGCGTCCGCCAAGGAGCCGACGGCGGCGACCAGCAAGTCGCACGCTGTCTCGGGCAAGACGCCGCCGCTCAGCGCGGGCAAGACACCGCCGTTCAACTCTCCGCCGCCGCTCAGCGCGGGAAAGACGCCGCCGCCCATCAGCTCGGGCAAGGCACCGCTGCTCAGTTCGGGCAAGACGCCGCCGCTCAGCTCCGGCAAGACGCCCATGCCTGTTGGGGCTGGCAAAGTCTCACCAGTGCCTTCTGCGCAGACGCTGCATCCCCCATCCGTCCAAACACCGAGCTCGCTCAAGCAAGTTGAACCATCTGGGGACAGCAGGTCGCCGCAGGGGCAGAAGCGCGGGTGACGTCATCGCGATCTGATGGCCCACCATGAACCCTTTGACCGAGCCGTGACCGGTTGGGGGCAGTGTTCAGTGATCTACTGTCGGTGGGTCTGCTACCGAGGGCCGTGTTGCGAAAGCTTTTAGGGAACGCCAATTCATCTTTGTACAGTCCGCAGTAGGCTACGTCCGACATCGCCTCGTTGATTAACACGGTTGGCCACTCTGCCCAACAGCACGAAAGCCTGACTGTGACTGGAGCGTGGACCAGGGGGGACGCGAGCCGCTCGAAAAAGAAGGCATACCGAGTCTAGGTCTGCCAGCATGAGCATGGCAGGCCCCGGCATAGGCGGGTAACAGAATAACGAAAAGAACCATCGGCTTGTGGCATCCTTGGGAGCGAAGGGTAGGCCGTTCCGATGCAGCGACCGATCACAGCGTATCACCAAGATGAGAAGAGCGACTGGGTGGCCGAGCTATCCTGCGGTCATGGGCAGCATATATGCCACAAGCCGCCCTTCTTGTTGCGCCCCTGGGTCGCCAGCCCCGAGGGGCATGGCTCGATGCTCCACAGCAAGCTCGATTGCCTGCGCTGCGATCGGTTCGAGCTTCCCGAAGGCTTCGCTGCCTACAAGCGAACGCCTGAGTTCGACGAGGCCTCGATCCCACTCGGGCTTCAGAAGAATCACTCGACGAAGGCAGGCGTCTGGGGGGTGATTCACGTCCTCTCAGGGCGGCTCCGCTATCACCTCGATGGCCTTGATGGTCGTGAACTGGTCCTGGACCCGGGGAACCCCGGCATCGTGTTGCCAGAGGTTCTCCACCACGTCGCAGCCGATGGACCGGTGCGATTCTTCGTCGAATTTCATCGCCAGCAAAGGGCCTGAAGCGGCTCACGATCGAAGATGTCGAATCTCTGGAAAGACAGTAGCCAACTGCGGCGTCCCTCATACTTGCATCAAGATCGGCGCAGCGGTCCGGCGCCTGACACGCTGCGCCTGGGCGACGGCTGCCGGTAACGCGATTGCAATCAAGGGCTTCGCGCAGCTGGACGGCAACTCATCTGCCTTGCATAATCGCCGCCAATGAATACTGATCCATCGGCAAAGGGCGAAAAGAGGGCCTTCCTGGGTGCCCGAACGCCTTTCCATGGCGGCGGACTCCGCAACGGGGCGCTCGCCACGCTCCTTCTCGGCGCGTCGATCGTCGTCGGCAGCGGCAACTTGGCCGACTTCGACTCGGCTCTGGTCGGCTACACCTTCGCCTGCCTCTTCGCCACCTTCGGCATCGTCTACCGCTACACGGTCTGGCTGTCGAAGCCGCCGACGCGCATGTACTGGCGGCGCGGGTTCCAGGTGTTCTTCTCGCCGGCGCGCTGGCGTCGGCTCGGCCGTCCGCGGCTTCTCGTGGGCGCGCTGTGGTCGAAGATCGTGGCCCAGGACTTCATCTTGCGGCGCGGCGGCGTGCGCTGGGCCGCGCATATGCTGATCGCGTGGGGCTGCGTCCTGGCCGCCGCGGTGACCTTCCCGCTGGTGTTCGGCTGGCTGCACTTCGAGCAGGGCGCGATCACGCCCCACCCGAGCTACCATGTGATCTTCTTCAACCTGCGCGTCGTCGAGATCCCGCTCGGCGGCGGGCTCGCGTGGTTCATCTTCCACGCTCTCGTGGTCTCCGCGTTCATGGTCATCGCAGGCGTCATGCTCGCGATGTGGCGGCGCATGCGCGAGGGCGGCGCGCTCGCAGTCCAGCGCTTCGGCCGCGACTTCCTGCCTCTCATCCTGCTGTTCGCGGTCAGCATCACGGGACTCATGCTGTGGGTGAGCTACGAGTGGCTGCACGGCTACTACTACAGCGTGTCCGCGCATATCCATGCGTTTACCGTGATCGGCACGCTCATCTACCTGCCGTTCGGCAAGCTGTTCCACGTCTTCCAGCGGCCGGCGTCGATCGGCATCACCTTCTATAAGGCCGCGGGCGCGCAGGGCGAACAGGCGGTCTGCCCGGTCACCGCTGAGCCGTTCGCTCCCGCGCTGCAAGTGGAAGACCTGAGCACCGTGCTGACCGAGGTCGGCTTCGACTACACGGCGCGCGACGGAGCCGGACCGGCCTGGAATCGCCTGTCGCCGCGCGGCCGTCGCATGGGCATCGCGCGCGCGCACGCCGCCGCTGCCAAGAAGAGGAGTCCTTCATGGCCCGCCTGAACCTCCCCATCGCCGACTACGTACGCACGTACGGCCCCCACGTCTCCGATGCGCCCGTGCACGGGTGGGCGCACAAGCCGCCGGTCGAGAAGCTGGTGAAGACGCACTGCTGCTTCTGCGGCATGCAGTGCGGCATCCAGCTGCAGGTCGCGCAGAACCAGGTCGTCGGCTTCGAGCCGTGGGAGGAGTTCCCCTTCAACGAGGGCCGACTCTGCCCCAAGGGCGTCAAGCGCTACATGCAGACGCACCACCCGGATCGCCTGACCAAGCCGCTCATCCGCACCACCGGCGGCTTCCGCGAGGCAAGCTGGGACGAGGCGCTCGACCTCGTCGTTGCGAAGGTGCGCGAGATCCAGGCCAAGCTGGGCCAGGACGCCTTCGCGATGATGAGCGGCGTCTCGCTCTCGAACGAGAAGAGCTATCTGGTCGGCAAGTTCGCGCGCCTGGCGCTCAAGACCGCGAACCTCGATTACAACGGCCGCTTCTGCATGGTCTCGGCGGGCGCGGGTAATAAGAAGGCGTTCGGCATCGATCGCGCCGCCAACTCGTGGGCCGACCTGCCCGAGGCTGAGCTCATCCTGATCGCGGGCTCGAACGTCAGCGAGTGCTTCCCCACGCTCACGCACTACATCTGGCAGGCGCGCGATCGCGGCGCGCGCCTCATCGTCGTCGACCCCCGCGTCACGCCCATCGGCCGCACCGCCGACCTGCACCTGGCGGTTCGGCCGGGCACTGACAGCGCGCTCAACCAGGCGATCCTGCATGAGCTCATCGCGCGCGGCTGGGTGAACGAGGCGTTCGTGCGCGAGCGCTGCACCGGCTGGGACGAGCTCGCGGCATCGGTGGCGAGCTGCACCCCGGCGTGGGCCGAGACGATCACCGGCGTGCCGGCGGAGCAGATCTGCCGCGCGGCGAAGATGTGGGGCGAGGCGAAGACGAGCTTCCTGCTGCACGCGCGGGGAGTCGAGCAGCACACCAAGGGCGTCGACAACGTGCTCTCGCTTATCAATCTGGTGCTCGCCACCGGGCGGATCGGACGCAAGGGCTGCGGCTACGGCACGATCACCGGTCAGGGAAACGGCCAGGGCGGGCGCGAGCACGGCCACAAGTGCGATCAGCTCCCCGGCAACCGCGACATCGAGAACCCGGTGCACCGCGCGCACATCTGCCAGGTCTGGGGCATCACCGATGAGGAACTGCCGCACAAGGGCAAGACCGCGGTCGAGCTGTTCGAGGACATGCACGAGGGCAAGATCGGCGGATTCCTCAACATCTGCTGCAACCCCATGGTCTCGCATCCCGACATGAACTACGCGCGCGCGGCGCTCGAGCGACTGCCGTTCTTGTGCGTGATCGACTTTTTCATGAGCGAGACGGCGCGCTACGCCGACGTGGTGCTGCCCGGTTCGCTGCATGAGGAGGAAGAGGGCACATCGACCACTGCGGAGGGCCGCGTGGTGCGTATCCGCGCCGCGGTCTCCCCGCCGGGCGAGGCGCGCACCGACACCTGGATCCTGCTCGCGCTGGCGCGGCGCCTTGGCCGCGCCGACAAGTTCACCTACGCCGACAACCAGGAGATCTTCGCCGAGCTGCGCCGCGCCAGTGCGGGCGGCACCGCCGACTACGCGGGCATCACCTGGGAGCGCTGCGAGCAGGAGATGGGCGTTTTCTGGCCATGCCCGACCGAGGGCCACCCGGGCACGCCGCGTTTGTTCGAGGACCAGCGTAGCTACCATCCCGACGGCAAGTTCCACTTGCACACGACTGCGTACCGGCTGAGCGCCGAGCCTCCCGACGCCGAGTACCCGATCTACCTGACCTCGGGGCGCAGCGTGTTCCACTACCTCTCCGGCACCCAGACCCGTCGCATCAAGTTCCTCGTCGACAAGGCACCCGGGCCGCTGTGCGAGATGCACCCGCAGTTCGCCGCGCAGCTGGGTCTGGTCGACCGGCAGTTGGTCACCGTGGAGACGCGCCGTGGCGCGCTGACCGTGCCGCTTGCGGTCGTCGAGACGATCCGGCCCGACACGGTGTTCGTGCCCTACCACTGGCCCGAGGCGCTCGCTGCCAACCAGCTGACCGTGCGCGCGCTCGATCCGGTCAGCAAGATGCCCGAGTTCAAGGTCGCGGCCTGCCGGGTGCGCGCCGCGCGCCCGGACGAGGCGGCGCAGGCGCGCACCCTCTTCGCCGAGCTGCGCCTGGAGGCACCCGCGCCATGAACAGTCCGTTCCTCGACTTTTACATCGACCCGCAGCGCTGCATCGGCTGCAAGGCGTGCGAGGCGGCGTGCTCCGAGTGCGACACCCATCGCGGTACGAGCATGATCCACGTCGACTCCGTCGATCCGGGCGTCTCGCCGCAGACTGCGGCGACCGTGTGCATGCACTGCGAGAATCCGACTTGCGCCTCAGTGTGTCCGGCCGATGCCATCAAGGTCGACGAGTACGGCATCGTGCACTCGAGCCTCAAGCCGCGCTGCATCGCGTGCAACAACTGCGAGCTCGCGTGCCCGTTCGGAGTGCCCAAGATCTCGATCGGCCTCCAACAGATGCAGAAGTGCGACATGTGCTTCGACCGCACCAGCGCCGGCAAGGGCCCGATGTGCGCGACGGTGTGCCCGACCGGTGCGCTCTATTACGGCACGCCGGCCGAGCTGGCCGCGCGCCGGCCGGAGGGCCACGCCATCAACCTGTGGCGCTTCGGCATGCAGGAGATCCGGACGCGTGTGCACGTCATGGCGCCCCTGGGCGTCACCGTGATCGAGGTCGATGTGGCGGAGATCGGAGACGCAGATGCGACGGCGGCGCCGCCGGCGGCGAGCGCGCAAGCGAGGGAATTCCTATGAGCGAACGCGATCGCATTCCCAAGTGGCGGGAAGACTTTCCATACGAGTCTGATAACGACGAGTACATCACACGGCGAGACGCAACCCGCTTCCTCTTACTGGTCAGCGGCGGCCTGGCGCTCGGCACCGGCCTGGTCTGGGTGCGCGCGCGCACCCCAGGCCAGCCGCCAGAGCCGCGGGTGGCGCTGGGCAAGGCCAAGCAGCTCGCGCCGGGCGAGTGGCGCGTTTTCGGCTACCCCGATGCCGACACACCCGCCATCCTGATCCGGCGCGAGGGAGGCGAGCTGGTCGCCTTCCAGCAGAAGTGCACGCACCTAGCCTGCCCGGTGGCATACCAGCGCAGCGCGGGTGGGCAGGGCGAGTGTCTGAGCTGTCACTGCCACAACGGCCGCTTCAACGTTGCCACTGGCGAGGGCGTTTCAGGCCCGCCGCGCGAGCTGCGCCCGCTCGGGCGCGTTGCGCTCGAGATCGCAGGCGACGAGCTGTTCGCAGTGGGCATTCTGCATCCGGGGCGGGCCTGAGCCATGCCCATCGCCGGTCCTGACTACGACCTGCGCCCCGGCGCGAGCGGCATCGCCACCGCGCGGCTCGCCATTGTGGCGATCCTGTGCGCCCTGCAGTACTGGCTCCTGACCTCGACGATGGAGGCGTTCCACGGCGGCGACCGCGAGCTGCCCCTGGCCGCCACGCTCGCGTCGGCCGCGTGCTTCCTGCTCGGCCTGGGCCTGGTGCTGGCAGCCAGGCGCAGCGAGGTTCGCCGACGTCGGCGTCGCCGCGAAGGAGGTGAGTCGTGAGTATTCCGTTGAACGCTACGCCCAATCCCGCCACGTGTGCCGTGCCCGCGCGCGGCAACCCCCTCCAGCTGGCGCTCGGCACCGGCTCGTTCGCCGTGTGCTTCTCGGTCTTCGGTTCAGTGTCGGCGATGATGCCGATCACCAAGGTCCGCCTGCACCTGACGCCGGTGCAGACGAGCATTGCGATCGCAGTGCCGGTGCTGCTCGGCAGCCTCGGGCGCGTCCCTCTGGGCATCCTGGCCGATCGCTGGGGCAGCCGGCGCGTGTCGCTCGCGGTGATGGCGAGCACCATCCTGGGCGCGCTGGCGTTGGCCGAGGTGAGCAGCTTCGCCCAGCTCGTCGCCGTCGGCTTCTTCGTGGGCATCTCACTGGCCAGCTTCGCGTCGACGATCGGCCTGGCCAGTGGCTGGTACCCACCGGCACGCCAGGGTATGGCGCTTGGCGTCTACGGCGCGGGTAACATCGGCCAGTCCTTGGCTGCGTTCGGAGCGCCCGTGCTGGCGCGCGCGCTCGGCTTCCGCTGGGGCTTCTGGGCCTTCGCGCTGCTGACCACCGTGTGGCTCGGACTGTTCGCACTGCTGGCGAAGGATCCGCCGCGGCGCGGGCCCCCCAAGGCGCTCGGCGAGGTGCTGCGCCCGCTGCGTGACAAGCAGAGCTGGGTGCTCGGCATGTACTACTTTCTGACCTTCGGCGGCTTCGTCGCCATGGCGATCTATCTGCCGCTCTTGCTCACGGAGCTGTTCGCTCTGACCCCACAGGACGCCGGCCTGCGCACCGCTGGCTTCGTCGTCGTCGCCACCGCGATGCGGCCGCTCGGTGGTGTGCTCGCCGATCGCGTGGGCGGGCGGCGCATTCTCAAGCTGGTTTTCCCGCTGACCGCAGCGATGGCGGCGCTGCTGTGCATGCCGCACATGATCACGGTGACGCTGGGCGCGCTGGGCATGGCGGCAGCAATAGGCCTGGGCAACGGCGCGGTGTTCAAGCTCGTGCCAGAGTACTTCCCAAACGCCGTTGGCAGCGTGACCGGCCTTGTGGGCGCGGCGGGCGGTCTGGGCGGGTTCTTCCCGCCGCTCCTGCTCGGCCTGGTGAAACAGCTGACCGGCGGCTTCACGCTCGGCTTCGTGCTGCTAGCGCTGTTTGCTCTCGCGTGCCTGGCGGTGCTGCTCGCCGGTGAACGCGGCGCGCCGACCGAGTACCCGGGGTCCCAGCCTCGCTGATATGAAGGTCGAGGACGGAGTTCGGCTGGCGCGTGCTGTGCTAACCGATCACGCAGAGCGTCCCCGGCGCCGAGCTATGCGACGACGAAACGAGCCCAACCGGCGTGTCGAGACAAACAGTACCGATGGGTCGGTCAAATGCTACGTGCCGCCGCAGCCGTGAGCCAGCCCCGCGCCCCCTCCACATCCAGCAAATAGTCCCCCACCATCTCAAGCGCCATCGCCTCCGGCAGCGCCTGTTGAAACTTGCTCAGCCGGTACTCCGGCAAGCGGGCCAGGAGCGCGCGCTGCGTCCCCGAATCGTCCCAGAACCCCAGAGCGGCGATGGTCCCAAGGGCCGCTTCGACTCTCTGATGCTGCACGCCATCGCCCTCGATCCGAAGCTGCAGGTTGTCGGCGATGACGCGCCAGCCGGTCGTCCACTCCAGCGCGTACTTGAGGGTGTGGTTGATGCAACCGCCGGCGAAGGTCCACAAGCGGGCGGCGGTGTCATCGAGCTGAATGGCCAGGCCGCCACGAGCCAGCAGCGGCCCCAGGTCGGCGCGGCGGTCGGCAAGGGCGCGCTGGCTTGCGTCATCGAGGTAGGGATATACAGTCTCCTCAGCCAGAACTCGTCGCATGCGCTGGCACAACGGGAAGCTGAGCAGCTGCGGAACAAAGCCTCCCCAGCTTGGCTTCTGGCCGCGCGGCGCGGCACTGACGTGCAGTACGCGGTCACTGTGGCTGATCTTGTCGACCTTCCACGCCCGGCCGCCGAGCAGAAACGAGCTCATCTCCTCGACCAGGCGGTCGACAAATCCTTGCTCCAGCGAGCCGACCGTCTGCCCGCCGGCCGTCTCGACGCGATACAGCTGCGGGCTGGTGAAGACGGCATACAGCTCCAGGAAGTTCTTGCGTCCGAAGACGCGCTCTGCCTTCTGGCCCATCGACAGGAGCCCGCCGGACTCGAACAGGAAGTCCTGCGCTTTCAGGTGGGCGACCAAGGCCAGGAACTCCGCCTCGCGGATGCCGCTGAAATCGGGCACGCGATGGAGCTGGCTCCAGCATCGCTCGGCGCTGATGGCGCCAAACTGCAGCGTGAGCGCCAGCAGCTGATGCACCATCACCGGCCAGCAGCGAGTCTTTTGCGGGACCGACTCGACCCACTGCTCGCGCGCCAGCTCGATGATCGAGATGGCTTGCAGCACGGCATCGGCGGTCTCGCAGAAGAACGTGGTGTTGGCGGTCTGGCCCGCCCGGCGGCCGGTACGTCCCATGCGCTGCAGGAACGAAGAAACGCTGCTCGGCGCGTTGGCCTGGAACACTTGGTCCAGGTCCCCGACGTCGATGCCCAGCTCCAGGGTCGAGGTGCAGACGATGCAGACATTCTGGCCGCGGTGGAAGCGTTCTTCCGCGGCGTGGCGCTCCTCTGTGGAGACGGAGCTGTGGTGGACGAAGACCTCGGTGTGCAAGCCGCTCATCCGCTGTGCGACCAGCTCGGTCAGGGAGCGGCTTTGACAGAAAAATAGGCTCTTGTGGCCCAGGGCGCGCTCGGCGGCCGCCTGGGCGAGCGCGGGCGCGCTCGGGTGGAGGGAGACGTGCAGGGCGCGCTTTGCCGGGGCCTTGGGCGGGCGGACGACGGTGCTCGGCCGGGCGGAGGACCCTTGCAGCCAGCTCAGGATCTGCTCGGGGTTGCCGATCGTCGCGCTCAGACCGATGCGCTGAAGATCGCTGCCGCACAGCGGTGCGATCCGCTCGATTAGCGAGAGCAGATGGGCCCCGCGGTCGGTGCCGCAGAAAGCATGCACCTCGTCGACGATCACCGCCCGCAGCTCGCGAAATAGGGTCTCCGCCGGGATGCGCTGGGACAGCAGCATCACCTCGAGGGACTCCGGGGTGGTCATCAGCAGCTCCGCGGGCTCCTTGACGAAGGCCCGCTTGGCGCTCTCCGCGACATCGCCGTGCCAGACGAAGCGGCGCAGCCCGACCATCTCGGTGTAGGTGCCAAGCCGCTCTTCCTGGTTGTTGAGCAGCGCCTTGATGGGAGCCAGGTACATCAGCCCGACTCCCTGCGGCGGTCGCCGCAGCAGCTCGGCCAGAGAGGGAAAGATCGCCGCTTCAGTCTTGCCGCCCGCGGTAGGCGCCAGGATCAGCGCGTTGTGGCCATCGAGGATTGCCGCGCCAGCAAGGTCCTGCACCGGCCGCAGCGCGCTCCAGCCCAGGCGTGAGACGATGGCCTCCTGCAGCCTCGGCGGCAGGCGCGGAAACACCGACTGCGTCATCGCTGGCTCCGCCGCGCTCAGAACTCGACCGCCACGGCTGGATAGCCGCGATCGTCGCCGGGCTCGGCGTCATAGGGCGGCTGCCCGCGCAGCTTCCGCTGCTCGAAATCGGAAGGCTCTTTTGGCGCGAAGCCTGCCTCGGCGGTCGGCTCGAAGTCCGCGTTCTCGCCGACCAGATCGAAGATGTCGACCAGGCGGCGGAGGAACTGGCGCGGCACCACGCCCACGTCGCCGCGGAAGCCCGCGGTCACTTCGTCGATCAGGTGCTCGATGTAGGCGGGCGAGACCTTGCCATCCAGCCGGGCGCGGTCGGCCGCCGGATACTGTCCCTGCAGCTTCAGCGCGACTTCCCGCAGGCGTGGCTTGTCGAATGGCTTGAGCTCCAGCTGCGGCTGCCGCAGGCCCGCCACGTTGCCGTGGGCGATGAACTGGAGGCGATCGTGCAGCGGCTGCAGGCCCGCCACGCCGCGCCTACTGTCGTAGAAGTCGGGCGTCCCGGTAAACACCCACAAAAGGCCGTGGTAGCGGTCGGCCATGTCGATGATCTGGCGGATGCCGTTGAGCGACTTGCCGCGGACATCGGTGCGCATGCGCAAGATGGTCTCGGCCTCGTCGATGACTATGAGCAGCCCCTTGTAGCCGGCCGCCTTGACCAGCTCCAGCACGCCGTGGAGGTAGTCGAGCGCGTCGCGGCTGGTGATGTCGCCCTTGAGCCCGGCCGTCTTCTTGGCCGCCGCTGCCACGTTCTCGCTGCCGCTCAGCCACGACAGCAGCGCCCCCGCTTCGGCCACCTTGCCCTGCTGCTTGAGCGCGAACACCGCCCGCAGCGCCCGCGCCATATCCTCCGGCGCCTTGCCGCCGGTCAGCGCGGTGAGCTCTTCTTCCAGCCGGTGCTGCACCTGATCGTCAAACCCGGCGTCCTTTTCATCGGCGCCGCCGGCGATTAGCGCCGCCTCCACCTTGGCGATCCAGCGGTCGATGATGTCGCCCAGCGCGCCGCGCCGGCAGGAGGCAGTGCCCAGCTCCTGCACCACCTTTCGATACACATCATCGAACTTATAGAAGTGCAGATCATTATCCGAGACGACGACAAAGCTGGTCGCAAACCCGCGCGCCTGCGCATCGAGCACGGCCAGCCGCGCCATGAACGTCTTGCCGCAGCCGTAGCCACCGCGCAGGAACTTGAACACGCCCTCGCCCGACTCCGCGAGCGCCAGCAGGCGCTGCAGCTCGCCGCGCTGCCGCTCGATGCCGACGGCGAAGGTGTCCAGCCCGCGCTCGGGCACGACCCCGGAGCGGAGGCGCTCGAAGATATGCTCGATGTCTTTTCGGCTGAGTGCCATTACCCTTCTCCGTCTTTCATGTAGCGCTTGCCGCTGGCCGCGGTCTCGATGCGGACCTTGAACGGAACCTGGCGCGCGTGGCTCTCAAACTCCAGCGAGAACCGGCGGAACGCCCGCGCCGACCCGAGCAGCCGCGTCAGCTCGACTTCAGTGATCGCGCCGTGCTGCTCGATGTGAGCGAACGCCTTGCGCGCCCCCTCATCGGGGAAGTTGTCCTGCCAGCGGGTCGCGGGCGTCGTCGCGGGCGCAGCGGCTGCGGATTCCGGCAACGCTCCGCCTACGACCTGGAACCAGCCTTCGCACCGGCACGCGGTCACTTGCTCGACCCCATCGGGGTGGAACAGCTCGACCCGCACCCGCTCGTCGCGCGGGCCGACCAGGGAGAAGAACACCTCGGCCCACTCGTCCAGCTTGACCTCCAGCCGACCAGCGCGGTTCTGCGCCCGCGTTGTCCCCTTGATCAGCACCTGGATGTCCGGGCGGTCGGGGACCCGCAGCGCCACCCCGAGCTTGGCGGTCGCCACAAAGCCCAGGCTGCCCGTCTGCTGCAGCGCCAGCTGCACGCGCAGGCGCAGGCGCGACAGCCCCATCGCCTCTTCTTCGGGCTGCGCCTCGATGAGGTACGCCGACAGGCCGGTGTTGGCTTCCCGCTTGCGGCCGACCACCAGCACCGGGATCACCCGCTCCTGTAAGCTGTTGCCGCCGTGCACGAACGTCGCGCCCGACACGCCGGTGGCGAACACCGCGGTGTCCTCACGCAGCAGCAAAAAGCCGTCGGCCCCGTCGTACCCCAGCGCTGACAGCGAGACGTTGACCATCCCGGTCTCGGCGCGCGGCTCGCTGGCCAGCACATGGCGGCGGCTCGGGTCGCGCTTGCTGCCATACGGCTTTATCGCCGTTGTCTCATCCTGCAGCAGGAAGCCATGGTCGGCGGTGAACACGAACTGCTTGACCCCGGCCGCGTACAGCTTCTGCCACGCCCCGCGAATCTGGCGCAGGGTCTGGTCGAAGGTCGCAAGGCCCACGTTCGCCTCGCCGGCATCGTCGATCTCGGTGCTGTGGACGACAAGCAGCCGGGCCTGCGCGACCTTGTTCTTGAGCGTCCCCGGCTCGCTGTCACAGACCTCGGCCAGGGTCAGCTGCAGCGCCGGCTTGCCCACGCTGCGCACGCCCATCGCGCGCGCTCGATCCTCGGGCTTGCGCACCGTAAACTCGCCATGACGAAAGCCGGTGAAGCCGTCCTTGCTGGCGAGCAGCAGCCGCCCGCCGCCCGCCACCGGGGCCAGGACGTTCATGCCGACCGCGGTGAGGGTGGGCAGCTCGGCCAGCCGGGCCTTCAAGTCCACCGTGGTCCCGCTGCTCTTCAGGTCCTCCAAGAGCTCGGTCGCCATCTCGTAGCGGAAGGCGTCGATGACCAGCAGCGCGACCCGGTCGCCGCCCTGGGTCAGCGGGAACACAACCTGATCGAAGAGGTTGCGCTGCTGCTGCGCCTCGTCGGGCAGGAAGCCATGCTCCTTGCACAAGGCCGAGAAATCGCGGGCCAGCCGGTCCGCCCACTTGCGGTACAGCTGACGCAGCGCGAAGACCACTTCCTGCAGCGCCGTATAGTGCGGCAGGCGCGACTCCAGCAGGGTGAGCCGCTGCTGCTCAAACCGGCGATGGCAGCGGTCGACTTCAAAGGCGCCGCTGCTCAAGCTGGCATAGCGCTCCATCGCCTCGCCCAGGCTCCGCGCGCCGGTCAGCGCCGTCGGGTGGCGCGCCAGCATCGCCCCGAGCCGCGCGGCGTCGCCGACCAGCGACCACTCGCAGCGGCGGATCTGGTCGCGCTGCAGCCAGAACGAGCGCTCCCCGCTGCGCGCCTCGGCCCAGGAGAGCGCCTTGTCCCACGCGCCCTCTTTGAGCGCGGCGATGGCGGCTTCCAGGACCCGCGTCTCTTCGATGGGAAAGGTATCCACCTGGCCCAGGTCTTCCGGTCGGATCGCCGGCAGCTCCTCGAACAGGTAATTCGTCTCGACCTCATCGGCGAGGCGGGCGTAGAGGTCCGCGTGGCGGCTGCGCAGCGCGTGCACCTGGGCCACGCACGGCTCGACCAGGAGCGGCGACAGCGCCCGCAGCGGCTGCAGGGCCAAAAGGTGCGGGGGTCGCTTCAGATCATGGACATATTCGACACAGAGCAGCCACGCCGCGAGCGCCGCCGCCAGTCTCTTTTCGGGCGTGCTCTGGGGATCGTGACTGGCGATGAACTGGTGCCAGGGCTCATCGATGCCCAGCTGCCGCTGCAGGTACGCCTTGAGCACCTCACACTCCTGCGCAGAGCGCAGCCGGCCGAGCAGGAACGTGTCCTTGACCAGCAGCTCATCGACGACCACCCCAAGGCTCATCTGCGCGAGCAGCCCCGCCAGTCCTTCGCGCGACTCGCTGAGGCGCTGGGCCAGCCAGGCATCGGCGGTGTGCAGGGTCAGGCCCGGCTGCGCAAGCAGCTCCTGCAGCTCGGCTGGCGTCACCCGTCCGCGCGCGACCTCTTGCACCAGGGTGTCGAGCGACTTGCGGAAGCGGTAGCCTGCCTCGTACAGCTCCAGCACCGGCGTGCGGCGGATCGACTCCTCGTTGAAGCCGGGCATGTGGATGAGCAGCGGCGACTTGTCCAGGCTGTTCCCGTAGGGCTCCAGCGCCAGCACTGTCTGCAGGAAGCTGCCGCGGAAGGCCACCACCGGATAGGCGAACGAGCCCGTCGCGGCGCGGCGCTGCAGCGCATCGACAAACGCCGAGTACGCGGCGTCCTTGTCCAGCCAGACCACGATGCCGTGGCGGCGCAGCTCGCCCAGCAGCTCCTCTTCCAGCGCGGCGCTGCACAGGCCCGGATCAGGCATGCTCTTCCTCATCGGCGCCGGCGCCGTCAAACAGCGGCCCGCTGTCGGCCGCTTCATCGCCCTCTTCTTCGGCGCGAGCGCTCTTCTGACGCTTGCGCTCCAGGCGCCGCTCTTCTGTACGGCGGATTTCCTGCGCCTCGTCCGCCTGCTCGCTCAAGAAGCGCACGCGGGCGGTGTTGGATTCCGGTTCATCGATCGTAAAGTCCGGGCGGAGCTCGTCTTGCAAGCGGAGCTCCCAGGCGAAGGAGCGGGCCGGGTGGTGCTTCCAGAAGCAGCCGTGGGCGACCGCCAGGCTGGGATCTTTCTTGCACTTTTCCTCGACGCGGCGGGGGAAGTAGCGGGCAGCCAGGTGGGCCCAGTCGTAGTCCTTGCGGCCGTCGGCGGTGGCCAGCTCTTTCCACCACTTGCGGGGGTCCTTCCACTGCGGCTCGAGCAGCGGCCACAGGGCGGCGCTGTTCACCATCACGCCATCATCCAAGTCCATGCGGAAGCGGGCATCGGCCTGGCGCGGCGGGGCCTTGGGATCGGCCGCCGGCGGACCGTGCTCGGCGCACTCCTGGACCTTGTCGATGAAGTCGACCAGCTCGGTAAGCAGCTTCTGCACCTCGGCGAAGCGCTTCTCGGCCTTGCCGCGGGCGGCCTTGTCGGCGCTGGCGCGGGCCTTGCGCAGATCTTCCAGCTCGCCATCCAGAGTCCGCCGCTCGCTATTCAGGTGCTCGGCGAGCAGGGTCTGCAGCGTGCTGTCATCAAAGCGGTGGATCGCCACCCAGGCGACAAAGCTCTTCTTGGCCGAAGACAGCGGGAAGTAGATGGGGCGATTTTCGTACAGGTCTTTATGGAACTTGAAGAAGGAAGTCCGCAGGTAGGTGCGCAGATCATCGCCTTCGCCGACGGCGCTGCCGTGCTCGTCCCAGGTCGTGCGGAGCAGGGCGCAGGCCGGGTGGGAGAGGCTGTCGCGCTCACTGGCGGCCGACAGAAACAGGATGCCGTGCGGCAGGGCGGAATCGGGCGCGCGGTCGAGGATGCCAGCGCCGTCGGCGGCGAAGCGACCGAGCGCGACACCGACCGCGAAGGAGACTATCTGCTCCGGCCGCGCCGGTTCGTACTCGGCGACATAGGGCGGCAGCGGCTCACCTGAAGGGCGATCGACAGCGCGCTGAGCCCAGGCTTGGGCGTACTTCCAGGGGGAGGGGCCAGGCTTGCGGAACTCGACAGAGCTCTCGCGGGCGGCTTCATGTTCGGTGAAGGCTTGATCAATAGTGGCGTAGATTTGGTCGGCAGACTCGACGGGGAAGATGGGGAGGCGGTTGACGTCGCCGACCTCGAAGTGAACGCCGGGGTTCAAAGACTGCAAGATGAATCTCGATTGGGCTCTGTTCATCATAGATAGAATTGACGCAATTTCCGTCGGAAATACAGATGAACCCATGTTTCCAAAGACACTGCGAAAGCGATGAATACGCGCTGAAAAGGCACTTCCGATCATGGCAAAAGCAACGCCAGGCGCAAAGTACTTCGCTTGATTTTGGACTCGCTTTGAAAACGACCCATAAACAAACTGATGCATAGTCTTGATCTCGAGACCAAAGTTGCGCCACTGAACAACTTCCAAGAGCGGTTCGAACCACTGACGGCCTTTTCCGCCGTTTATGGAGGGTGCCCATCGGTAGTGCAGGCACGCAGCCTGTCCCAGGCTAGAGTCAGATCGTTGTAGTGGTGAATCGAGTTTGATTTCCCAGGCTTGCCTAAGATATCTAACATCATCGCCGGTGCAGAGCCCTTTGCGGGCGGGACTGACATCTCCTAGCTTGGGCGCGGATGCATATTTTTCTAAGAGCTCCGCTGACCACCAGTAAAGTAGCGGGCGCCCAGCAACTGCATTGAGACTTGCCGTGTCGAACTCGAAACGCCCGAACTGTGACAAAATAGCTGCACGCTTTCGCTTAGTGCGATTAGCGTCCCGCGACGCATCCGTAGGCGACGTGGGTTGAAGGGCGATACTCCGGTGCTCCTCCCCCGGCAGAACCCTGAAAATCGTCATCACCGTCGACAAAATTTCGTCCGGTACATCCTCAAACGCACCTCGGTCCACATCCCCGACAGACCGCAGATCAAAGTTCTTGAGCAAATGTTCCCGCAGAGCCGCATATTGCCCGACAAACATCCACCCCCGCATCGTCAACAGCGCCGACATCCCCCCCGGCTTGGCCAGCTCCAGCCCCCGCTCCAAGAACGCCGCATACAGATCCGCCTTCCCCCGCGGATACTTCTTGGCGATGTACTCCGCCTCCTTCATCCGCGCCGTCCCCTGATAGGGCGGATTCCCAACGACCAGATCGTACTGCCCCTCCTTCACAATCCGCAGAAACCGCACCCCCGCCGCCAGCTGCTCCCCGTCAAGGCGCAG
>CALFML010000595.1 GCA_937879845.1 uncultured Myxococcales bacterium | reverse complement strand
TCGACCGCGGCGGCTACCTCTATCACGGCCGCGTGACGGCGCTCGCCGACGGCGGATTCCTCTTCCTGGGGCATAGTGAGACCTTGCGCGGCACCTCTACCGACTTTGAACAGCACTACGGCCACGACACATTCTATTATCGTAAGAAGGCCGCACTGCCGGCGCCGCAGCTCACTCCTTATCCACCGGCAAAAAGTCCCGGCGAGCCGGAGGACGCGCCGGCGGACGCCGCGTGGTTTGAGCGCATCCAGAAATCGACCCAGCGGGTTGCCGAGTTGACCAGCAATCAAGCGCTGCGCGAGCCCGAGCGGAGCACTGAGCGGAGCACCGAGCCGCCGCGCCGCAGCGATGCCGAGTCCGGATGGGCGCCGTTTGCGCCTGTGCTGGAGCTCATCGCGGCGGAGCAGTTCGATCTGGCGCTGGAGCGGCTGGAGAAGTTGCCGCCAGCGCTCTCGCGCAGTCCCACGGCGACGCTCATCGCGACCACGATCTTGTGCGGGCAGGGACGCCGCGCCGCGTCGCAGCAGGCCGGGCAGCGGCTGCTTGACGGCGGCCAACATGTGGCCGAGGCGCACTTCCTGCTTGGCTTGAGCTACGAACACCGGGGCGACACGGCGCGGGCGCAGAGCAGCTATGAGCAGGCCCTGGGCGCCGCGCCGCAGTTCGCCATGGCCCACCTGCATTGCGGCATCCTCCTGCGGCGCAACAATCAGCGGCGGCAGGCCCGCAGCGCGCTGCGGCAGGCGCTGGAGCTGTTGGCGCACGAACCAAAGGAGCGCATCATCCTGTTCGGCGGCGGCTTCCAGCGTGAGGCCCTCATATCACTGTGCCGCGCCGAGCTGCGCGGGCTCGGAGGGGAACCGTGAAGGAACCACTGGACAGCCTGGACAAGCGGCTTTTGGCGATGCGCCAGCAGTTCGATGCTTCATTCTCAAGACCTCTGGCCGGCACCGATGCGCCGGTGCATAAGCTGCTGGCCATTCAGGCCGGCGAAGGCCGGTTTGCGCTGCGGCTCGGCGAGTGCGCGGGCATCCATTCGTGTCCCAAGGTCGTAATGCTGCCCGCGGCGCATCCGGCGCTGCTCGGCATTGCCGGGGTACG
The DNA here is from genome assembly GCA_937879845.1 of uncultured Myxococcales bacterium. Taxonomy (GTDB): domain Bacteria; phylum Myxococcota_A; class Polyangia; order Palsa-1104; family JAEUJZ01; genus CALFML01. Next base: position 23,981 of record CALFML010000595.1, on the reverse strand, counting down.
CGGCAAGCTGACCGCGGTGTATCGCTTGGCGGCGCTGCTCGGCGTCGGCCATCCGGCGGCGCTGCCGCGCTGGTTGCTGGTCGCTCGCGCCGATGAGCAGGTCGGCTTCGCGGTGGAAAACATCGAAGCCTATCTGCAGGTCGCGGCCACTGAGCTTTATCCCTCCACGACCTACGCCGATCAGTCCGAGCCGTTTAGCACCGAGACGCTGCTCCACCGCACCATCGCCCGCCCCGTGCTCAGCATCGCAGCGCTGTGCGCCGCGGTCCGCCGCCACGGCTCGCTGCCGCCTTCAAAGGAGTTCTAGATGTTCAGGGCCTTGACTATCGGTCAACAGATTGCTGCCGGAGTGCTGGTACCGTTTGTGTTCCTGCTCATCGCGCTCATCCCGGTGTCCTACTACAACGCAGTGGCAATCAATGAGACCGGCCGGACGGTGGCTCACACCCAGAGCGTGATCCTGCACGTCAGCGAGCTCCTGTCGGGAATCAAGGACGCGGAGGTCGCGCAGCGGAACTACATCTTGACCGGCAAAGAGGAATATCTGGGCTCCTACCAGAGCCTGGCCGGCAGTCTGGAGAAGCGGCTGGAGGAGCTGCGCCAGCTGACCGCGGACAATGCGGATCAGCAGCAGCGCCTTACGCACATGCGGTCGCTGTGGCGCGATAAGCGCAGCGAGCTGCAGGAGACCATCGAGGCGCGGCGGCGGCTCGGCCTTGGGCAGGCGGTGGTCGTGGTGAGCGATGGACGCGGAGCGCGGACGATGGAGGAGCTGCGCCAGCTGGCGGTGAGCATGACCAGCGCGGAAGAAGAGATGCTGCGCCAGCGCAGCAGCGACAACGCGGTCGCCTCCCGCCGCGCGCTGCTATTGCCGATGGTGTCGGTCCCCGTCTGTCTGGCAGTCATGGTCGCGGCGGTGATCCTGATAAGCCGCAACCTCAGCCGCCAGATCGGCACCGCGGTGCAGCACATCCGCAGCTCCGCCGCCGAGCTGCAGGCCGCCGCCGGACAGCAGACAAAAGGCGCCAAAGGCCAGGCCGCCACCGCCACCGAGGTCGCCACCACCATGCGCGAGCTGGTATCGACCTCCCGCCAGATTGCCGAGAGCGCCCATCGCGTCACCGGGGTCGCCGCCGACACCACAACCGCCGCGCGCAACGGCGACCATACCGTACAAGGGGCGCAGGAAGCGGTGGAGCAGGTCAAGCGGCAGGTGGACCGCATCGTCTCGCACATGCTGGTGCTGGGCAAGCGCACCCAGGAGATCGGCAGCATCTTGGACATCATCAATGAGCTGGCGGAGCAGACCAACATCCTCTCCATCAACGCCACCATCGAAGCCGCCGGCGCCGGGGAGGCCGGGCGGCGTTTCTCCGTGGTGGCGGATGAGATTCGCAAGCTCGCCGATCGGGTCGGCGGATCGACCAAGGAGATCCGCAGCCTCATCGAAGAGGTGCGCGCCGCCGCCACGACCACGGTGATGGTTACGGAGGACGGCTCCAAGGCGGTGGATGCCAGCACGCGGCAGTTCGGCGAGGTCGCCGCGAGCTTCCGCCGCATCGTCGAGCTGTTGGGAAATACCGCGCAAGCGTCGCGGGAGATCGAGCTTAGTACCAAGCAGCAGACCACCGCGGTGGAGCAGGCCAGCACGGCCATCGGCGATGTCGCGCAGACCGCGCGTGAGACCGAGGCCAGCTCCGCCCAGACCATGGAGACGGCCAACCAGCTGGCGAGTCTGTCCCAGCAGCTCATCAAGCTTGTGCGGAGCGGCGAGCGAGCCTGAGATGGCCCACGATCTCGAGAGACTGTTCCGGCTGGAGGCGAGCGAGCTGGTTGCGGGACTGACCCAGAGTCTGCTGGCGCTGGAGAAGACGCCCGACCGCCGCGATCTCATCGCCAACTGCTTCCGTCTCGCGCATACCCTCAAGGGGGCCGCGCGCACCGTGATGCGCACCGATATAAGCGAGATGGCGCACACGATGGAGGAGACGCTCGCGGTCTACCGCGAAAGCGGAGAGTCGATCGAGCCGGACTGCGTCAGCGATCTTTTGAAGGTCTTGGAATGCATCCGCATCGATCTGGAAAAGCCGGCGGCCCATGCCGAGCGGACGATTCCCGGAAGCCAGGCGCCGGAGCTTGCGCCGGATCTCACAATCGATCGTTTCGCCACCATTCGGGTGGAGCTTGAAGACATGGACGCGCTGCTGCTGGCGCTTTCAGAGGCGCGGGCGCAGCTGCGCGGTCTGCATGCCTTGCACAAGCACTTGGCGCGGGCCCAGCACGCGGCCACCACCCTGCTCGAGTCGCCGAGCTTGGATGGCCCAGGTCGGTCGGGCACCGAGGCCGAACGCCAGCGTCAGCGCGCGGCGCTGCACGAGCTGCGCGAAGGACTGACGCTGGCGCAGCGCGATGCGGAGTCGGGGCTGGGACGCAGTGAGCAGGAGCTGGCGCAGGCCCATGCCCTGGCCAGCGCGCTGCGGCTCGTGCCGGTCAGCGCCTTGACGGCGCCGCTGGAGCTGGCGATCCGCGATGCCGCGCAGCTCCTTGGCAAGCAGGCCGCGCTGGAGCTGCACGGCGGCGAGGTGCGCATCGAAGCCAACGTCCTTTCGGCGGTCCAAGACGCGCTCTTGCACATGGTCCGCAATGCCGTGGATCATGGGATCGAGCCGCCGGCGAAGCGGCGTGCGGCCGGCAAGAATGAGCAAGGGCGGATCCGCGTGACGGTGCAGCAGCGCGGGCGGCGCGTCACGTTTCTGTGCGCGGACGATGGCGCCGGCATTGACGTTGCGGCGGTCTGCAGTGCGGCGGTGGGGCGCGGCGTCCTGACCGCCTTGGAGGCCTCTGCGCTGGCGCCGCAGGAAGCCCTGCAGCTCGTTTTTTCCGCCGGGGTCAGCACCAGCCGGGCCATCACCGAAATGTCCGGACGCGGCGTCGGCCTGGATGTCGTGCGCGAGATTGCCCGGCGCTTTCACGGCGAGACCAGCGCCGCGTCCGCGCCCGGTGCCGGCACGACGATAAGCCTCACGGTGCCGACTTCGCTGGCCTCGCTCACCGTGCTGGCGGTGGCGGTGTCGGGACAGACCGTGCTGTTGCCTCTAGATGTGGTGCGCGGCGCCGTACGCCTGGGTCACAGCGAGATCATCTCCCTGCCGACCGGCGACAGCATCGTCTATGAAGGCAAGACGATTGCCTTTGTGCCGCTCGGTCCCCTGCTCGGGCGGCGGGGGTCGGCGCCGGACAAGTGGTCGGGGATCATCCTGGCGGTGGGAGGGCAGCTGTTCGCCCTTGGCGCGGAGCGGATCGAGGGGTCGATGGAGGTCATCGTCAAGCCGCTGCCGCCCGCCGCCGGTCCGCACCAGCTCATCGCCGGCGCGGCGCTGGATGCGCAGGGCAATCCGCTGCTGGTGCTCGATCCGCGCCGCTTGCTCGAACACAGCGGCAGCGCGGTCCGGTCGGCGGGCAGCACCGCGGTGCGGCCGCCGCGCCCGCCGATCCTGGTCATCGATGACTCACTGACCACGCGCACGCTGGAGCAGAGCATATTGGAAGCCGCCGGGTACGAGGTCGAGCTGGCCGAGTCGGCGGAGGAAGCGCTGCACAAGGCGCGGGAGCGCGCGTACGGACTGTTCATCGTCGATATCGAGATGCCGGGAATGAACGGGTTCGAGTTTACCGCGGTGACCCGCGCCGATGAGAAGCTGCGGCAGGTGCCGATCATCGTCGTCACTTCCCTCTCTTCGATCGAGCATTCCCGCCGCGCCCTTTCGGCCGGCGCCGCCGCGTACATCGTCAAGAGCGAGTTCGATCAAGGCCGCTTCATCGACAAAGTCGCGCAGCTTTTGCATGCGTCATGACCCGACTGCGTATTCTCATAGTGGAAGACTCCCTGACCGTGCGCGCGCGTCTTATCAACACGCTCGCGGCCGACTCCGGGTGTGAGGTCATAGGTGAAGCCGCCGACGGCGAGACGGCCGTGCGCCTGTGTGCCGCGCTGCGGCCGGATGTGGTCTCGCTCGACATGATGCTCGCGCGCGGCATGAGCGGGCTTGAGGTCACTGAGCACATCATGGCCTACTGTCCGACGCCGATCGTCATCGTCTCCTCTTCGTTCAACCGCGGGGAGCTGGTCCGGACCCTGGATGCGCTGGCCGCCGGGGCGGTGGAGGTCATCGAGAAACCCACGGGCCGCGAGGAGCGCGGGGTCTGGGAGCGCAAGTTTCTGGATTCCCTCAAGATCGCCGCGCGCATCAAGGTGATTACTCATCCGCGCTCGCGCCTGCGCAGCTTGCGGGAGGTCGAGCGTCCCTCTGCGCCAGCTTTGATGAGCCGCTCCGCCAACGAGCCGAGCGACGGCGGGCCGCGCCCGACCGGTAGCGCCGGCGGCCGCCGCGAGCTTATCGCGATCGGCGCCTCCACCGGCGGTCCAAGCGCCGTGGTCGAGGTCTTGCGCCACGCGCCGCGGGTGCCAACCTTGCTGGTCATTCACATTGGCAAGCCCTTCGCCATAGGTCTTGCCGATTGGCTCGCCCGCGTCTTGCCGATGCCGGTGGTCGAGGCGGTGGACGGGCTGCCGCTGCCGCTGCCCGGCAGTGCGCGGGTGATCGTGGCCCCGCCCGATCGCCACCTGGTGGTGCAGGGCGGACGGCTGCGGCTCAGCGATGCGCCGGAGCGCAACTCCTGCCGCCCGGCCATCGATGTCTTGTTCGAATCGCTGGCGGAGCACGTCGGCCCGCGGGCGGTCGGCTGTCTGCTCACCGGCATGGGGCGCGATGGCGCGGACGGACTTTTACTGATGCGCCAGCGCGGCGCCGCGACCGTGGCGCAAGATCAGAAAAGCTGCACGGTGTTCGGCATGCCGCGGGAGGCGATCCGGCTGGGCGCGGCAGAGCGCGTGCTGCCTCTTGCGGAGATCGGTCCGGCCCTGGTGCGGCTGACCCGATCGGGCCCACCAAGCACTTCTGGCCCCCCGGCTGGTCCCTAAGTACGGCTCTGTCGTGGCTTCGCCGCCGCAACAAAAGATGATCTGATTCACAAATTTTTCAAGCGCCATCTAAATTGATCGGTCACGCTTAGTTGTGGGGACCGTCTACTTCGGCGCCGCCAACGCGCAGCTCTGACTTGCTTGCTGAGTGCAGGCTGCCACTTGATAAAAGCCGACAATGCGCCGCTAGACAGCAAGGAATCAACGTGCGCACACGAGCTATTATTGTCGACGACAGTCTGACCGTCCGCATGGATCTGCGGGCGGCGCTTTCCAAAGCGGGGTTTCTGGTCGTGGCCTGCAGCACCAAGGCCATGGCATGGGCGACGCTCAAGGGCGGCGGATTCAACCTGGCGGTCTTGGACATCCAGCTGCCAGACGGCAACGGGATTGATCTGCTAAATAAGATAAAGAGTGATCCAGAGTTAGCGGCGATTCCGATCATCCTTTTGACCACGGAGACCGAGGTTGCCTCGCGCCTTCAGGGGCTTGCCTGCGGGGCCGATCGCTACATCGGCAAACCGTACGACCGCGACTCTTTGGTGCGCGTGGCGCAAGAGCTGTGCCTTATGTCCGAGCCCGCGTCGGCCCATGGGGTGCGGCGCGATCAGCTCGGGAAGAAGATTCTGATCGTCGATGACAGCCCGACGTTTGCCCAGGCGGCGGCGCAGCAGCTGCGCCGCGACCGCCATGAGGTCGTGCTGGCGCGCAGCGGGGAGGAAGCGCTGGCGCTGCTGGCGGTCGAGACGTTTGCCTGCATCCTGCTCGACTTGACGCTGCCGGGCATGAGCGGCCTTGAGACCTGCCGCCAGCTGCGGCAGCTGCCGAGCTGCCGCGACGTGCTGGTGCTGGCGGTCACCGCCAGCGATGTTCCCTCATTGCGGGCCGACATCATGCTGGCCGGGTTCGATGACGTGGCGCTCAAGACGCCGACCCTGGAGCTGTTGCAGGTCCGGGTGCGCAGCCTGCTGTTCGCCCGCCGCAGCGGCGCCGAAGCGTCCAAGACCCCGCGGCCCGCGCTGCCGGAGCCGGCGCTTGATGCGTCGCACTTCAACCCGCATGCCGAAAGGCGCTGACGCCGCGCCGCATGAGCGCGGGTCGCGCTCGTCAAGCTGACTTGGTCCCGCTCTGCAGCCAGGCCCGCGCTTGCTCCAGATCATCGAAGTTGCAGGTCACAAGCTCGATGTCGCGGACTTTGCTCATGATCTGCTTGACCGAGAGGCGCGATACCGCGGCGGTCGGGGAAACTAGCGCCATGAAGCGGACTCCGGCGGCGATGGCGCGCGGGAACCAGTCGTCGTTGGTCCACTGCTGATCGACCTGCCGCACCGGCCCCAGGCGCCGTAGGTCGGCGAGCCACCGGCACGCCCGCTTGTGTCGGACAAGCGCAATCCCCGCGTCGAGCGCCGAGCGGAACTCCTCCCCTTCGGCGTAGGACTGCCATTGCATCCATACGGCCTGTATCGAGTCATCCCAGTGAATGGTCAGCCAGCGCTCGTTGTAGTGGATCACGATGCCTCGTCTCAGAGCTTGTCTTTGCTTATTTTAGAGCGCTTGGCCGGCCGCGCCTAGATCCGCTGGCGGGCTTTGTTGCTGTTGGCGGAGCGCGGTGAAAAAGGTATAGGAGCAGGCGATGAACCTGCCCGATGGCCTGAGACGACATGAAGAGGATGGCGTGGTGCGCTGCTTTTGGGCCACCGATGATCCGCTGTACCGCCGCTACCACGATGAAGAGTGGGGAATGCCGGTATACGACGACGTGCGGCTGTTCGAAAAGCTGTGCCTGGAAGGGTTCCAATCGGGGCTGAGCTGGCTGACGATCTTGCGCAAGCGGGAAGGGTTCCGCCGCGCCTTCAGCGGCTTTGCGATTGAGCAGGTCGCCGCCTTCGGACCCGGCGATGTGGAGCGGCTGCTCGGCGATGCCGGGATCGTGCGGCACCGCGGAAAGATCGAGGCGGCGATTCACAACGCAAAGGCCGCGCGCGCCTTGATCGCGGCGGAGGGATCGCTGTCCGCCTACATCTGGCGTTTCGTGCCGCCCACGTCCGAGCGTCCCAAGGTCGCCGATGCCAGCGCCCTGCGCGGGCTGGCGACGACCCCCGCATCGACCCGCCTGGCCCAGGATCTGAAGCGGCGCGGCTTTCGTTTTGTCGGACCGACCACCGCCTATGCGTTCATGCAGGCGATGGGCCTTGTCAACGATCACCTCGAAGGGTGCGCCGCGCGACCCCAGGCCGAGGCGGCAAGGACGCTTGACAGGCACCAGTCCGTGGGTTATTAAGTATAGACACAATAACTCGCGAGCTTCGTGATGGCACGTCCGGCGACGATCAAAGACGAAGAGATTCTCCGCGCCGCCCGCGAGGTGTTTCTGGCGCGTGGCATCTCCGCGACCACGGCGGAGGTGGCGGAGCGGGCGGGGATCTCCGAAGGCACGATCTTCCATCGCTTCAAGAGCAAGGCGGAGCTGTTCCGGGCCGCCATGGACATCAGCGCGGATGACTTTGCCGCCGAGTGGGTACAGGGGCTGGAGGCGCGGGTCGGGCGCGGTGAGATCGCCGCTGAGCTGGACGACCTGGCGCATCGGGCGCTGGCGTTTTTCCGCCGCATGATGCCGCTTATGATGATGTCGTGGTCCAACTCCGACTCATCGGGCCTGCCGGACAAGCTGCGGGTGCCGAACTCGCCGCCGCTGCTCGCGCTGAAGCGGCTCACTGCCTACTTTGAAGCGGAGATGCGCCGCGGCCGGCTGCGGCGGCATGATCCGGAGATCGTGGCGCGGACGTTCCTTGGCTCGATCACCAACTACGCGCTGTTCGAGATCTTCATGACGGCCTCTGAGGAGCTGCCGCTGCCGCCGGAGACGTTCGTGCGCGGCCTGGTGCAGGTCCTATGGAGCGGCATTGCGCCGCTGCCGGCCGGCAAGCAAGCCGATGAGAGAAGGAGCAAATAGCATTATGGCCCAAGCGAGCGCCGCGCCGCGTCGAGCGGCGAATTTTTTTGCCCAATTAATGAGTGTGTACTCAATAAAAAACCAAATAGCGAGGCCGCTCGGGCTCGGGCTGGCGCTCATTCCGCTGCTCGCGCTCGGGCGAACCGGGCTGCGCGCCGAGCCGGCGCCGCCGCTGCAGCCGCTGGCTGAGTTCCTGCGCGCCGGCGCCCAGCGCAGCTTCGACAGCCGCGAGGCGATGCAGCTCGCGGCCCAGCGCCAGCAGGAGCTTCTAAACGCCTACGCTAAGCTTGCGCCCGCGGTCAGCGCCACCTCTTCCTATACCCGGAACCAATATCAGGTCGAAGTGAACATTCCGGCCTTTGCCGGCGGCATGCCCACCGGTATGTCCAGCACCGCGGTCATTACGCCGCAGGATCAGGTAGACGCGGTGTTTTCGCTGAGCGTGCCGCTGATCGATGCCGGGGCGTGGCAGCGGATCGGGGCGGCGCGGTCCACCGCGCAGGCGGCGAAGGAGCGCGCCGGCGCCACCGGGCTCGAGGTGCAAAAGAATGTGGCGCGCACTTATTTCCAGTACGTGGCGGCGTGCGCGCTGGTCACTGCCGCGGAGCGCTCCCGCGATGCGGCCAGCGAGAACGAGCAGACCGTGAGCAAGCGGCGCCAGGCCGGGCTGGCTTCAGAGCTCGATGGCGCCCGCGCCAGCGCCGATACCGAGCGGGCGCGCCAGAGCATTGCCGATGCCGAGCTGACGCGCGATCTCGCGGCCCGCTCGCTGCAGACGTTCACCGGTCTTGCGCCAAGCGGCCCTGCCACGGAGCTCGGCGATGATCTGAAAGAGGAGTCCGCGCTCGCCAGCTGGCAGACAGGCAGCCTGCCACAGATCCGCGCCGCGGAAGCCGAAGTGCGGGCGGCGCAGCAAAACGCCCGTGCGGCCTTATTGACCTATGTTCCCACTCTGTCCGGCTCCCTATCGGAGCGGCTGACCAATGCCGCCGGCTTTGGTCAGGGCGCGACGTTTTCGGCTGCGGTGTCGCTTGCGTGGCGTGCTGATTTGGCGACGCTGTATAACGCGCGGGCGCTGCAGGCGGCCGGTGCTGCGGCGCAAGTCCGCAGCGAGCGCACGCGGCGCGATGCCGAAGATCAAATCTATAACGCCTGGAGCCAGGTCCGCGCCTACCTTGTACGCAGCCGCGCCGCGCGCTCGCAGCGCGAGTCGGCACAGCTTGCGGCCGCGCTATCGCACAAGCGCTACGGCGCCGGCACCGCGACCCAGCTCGAGGTAATCCAGGCGGAGCGCGATGCGTTTTCGGCTGAGGTCGCGCGTATCCAGGCCGATGCCGATCTGGCGTATGCCCGCGTGAGCCTGCGTCTCAGCGCGGGACAGACTCCCGTGGACACCGTACTGCCCGCTGCGCCGGCGCCGGCTGTGCAAGGAGGGGCATCATGAGCGCCGAGCCCGCGACTCCCATCCTGCCGCTGCAGCCGCTTTGTCGGCGCGCGCCGCTGGCGCTGCGGTGGCGCTCCATGGCGCAGGTGGGGCTGCGCATGATGTTCCACGACAAGCTCAAGATGCTCGGCACGCTCGTCGGCGCGGTGTTCGCGGTGGTGCTGTCCAATCAGCAGGCCGGAACCTTCATGGGACTCATCTACAAGAACGTCATGTTCATCGAGCAGACCGAGGCGGACCTGTGGATCGCGCCGCCGGCGACGGAGCAGTTTCAAGCCGGGCGGGCCATCTCGACCGCGGCGCTGCTACGGGCGCGCGGTACGCCGGGGGTGCGGTGGGCCGAGCCGCTGCTGGTCGGTGGTGCCGCGGTCGCCCTGCCGGACGGCGGCTCGGAAACGGTGACGCTCATCGGCATCAAGCTGTCGCACCTGGCCGGCGGACCCTGGAACCTAGTCGCCGGCAGCACCGCCAACCTCCAGCACGCCGACACCATGATCTTCGAAGACTCGGAGCGGGAGAAGCTCGGCGGCTTGAACCTGGGCAGCGTGCGCGAAGTAAGCGGCCACCGGACCTTGGTCGGCGGCTTCACCTGGGGCCTCCTGCCGTTTGGTCCTTCGTATGCGTTCGCCGAGTTTGACTATGCGCGGCTGCTTCTGCACGCCGCCCCCGATCAAACCAACTTCGTCTTGGTGCGTGCCACCCCCGGCACCGATCTCAGCGCCCTGCGCGCCGAGCTGCAGCAGCGCCTGCCCGAGACCAAAGTGATGACCCGCGCGGAGTACAGCCGCTCGATCGTCCGCTTCCTCCTGACGCGCAGCCCGATCGGCGTCACGTTTGGTACCTCGACGTTGTTTGGGCTGATCGTCGGCTTTGTCATCGTTGCCTTATCGATGTTCTCCGCCGTGGTCGATAACCTGCGCGAGTTCGGCACGCTCAAAGCCATCGGCGCCACGACCTGGGATCTGGCCAAGCTGCTGCTTGTGCAATCGGTGGCGTATGCCTGGCTCGGGTCGCTGATCGGGCTGGCGCTGGTGACGCGCTTGGCGGAGGCCATCCGCTCGCCCAAGCTGGCGGTGATTCTGCCGCCGCAGCTGCTCCTGGGCACGACGCTTCTTATGACGGTGCTGTGCATCTCGGCCTCAAGCCTTGCCCTTTTGCGCATCCGCAAGGTCGAGCCGGCAATGGTGTTCCGATGAGAGATTCACTAAGAGATCTGGCGATCGACGCAAACCATGTGACCAAGGTGTATGGGAACGGCGCGCTGGCGTTCCATGCCTTAAAAGGAGTCGACTTCCATGTCCGCCGCGGCGAGTTTGTGATGCTCGCCGGGCCGTCGGGGAGCGGCAAGACGACGCTCCTATCGATCCTCGGCTGCGTGCTGACCGCGACTGCGGGCGAGGTCAAGCTGTTCGGCGAGCGGATCTCCGGCGTTCCGGAGTCCGCCCTGCCCGGGGTGCGGCTCGCCTATATCGGGTTTATCTTTCAGGGCCATAACCTCATCGCTTCGCTGAGCGCGCAAGAGAATGTGGCCTTGGTGCTGCAGTTCCGCGGCTACTCGCCGCGCCAGGCGCGTCTCGAAGCGGGCGAGCTTCTGGAGCGGGTCGAGCTAGGCAACAAGCTCGACTCCAAGCCGGCGGATCTGTCGGGCGGGCAGCGGCAGCGGGTGGCGATTGCGCGCGCTCTGGCCGGTCGGCCGCCGCTCATCCTGGCCGATGAGCCGACCGCCAGCCTGGACGCGCACAGCGGACTCCTGGTCACCGGACTGCTAAAGGACATGGCGCGGCAAAAGGGACACACCGTGGTCGTGGTGACGCACGACAACCGGATCTTTCATCTTGCGGATCGGATCGTCCACATCGAAGACGGACAGATTCAGGCCGCAGCGGCTTCCCACGCCAAGGAGCATGTATCATGAAGCGGGCGCGTATTCCCTGGTCTCTGGTTTGTATGGTGGGGCTCGGGGTCCTGTTATCGGGTCTGATCCTGCGCTCGGTCTTGGCGGGGCCGCCGACCGTACCGCGGGGCAGCGATCGCCACCTGGCCGCGCGGAGCGTCCAGCCGGCGCACGGCCGCGATGAGCGGGCGGCCGTTCCGGACGGCGAGCTGGTCGCCGGCAACGGGGTGGTCGAGCCGGCGCAGCGCGAGACCAAGGTCGCCGCCGAGGTGCCCGGCCGCATCGAGCAGCTGGCGGTGAAAGAGGGCGACTTCGTCCGCGCCGGCGCCGAGCTTGTGCGGCTGGCCGGCGCCAGCGAGACCGCAGCGCTGGCGGCGGCAGAGGCGGAGCTGGCCGCGGCCAAGGTCGACTACATGCGCGTGACGCGCGGCCAGCGCCACGAGGACATCGACGCCGCGATCGCCGATGCCGATGCCGCCCAGGCCCGCTCCGACTTATCCTCCGGCGTCCTTTTGCGCAACGAACAGCTGGCCAAAGATGGGGCGGTGACCGCGGATGAGCTGGATCGCCTGCGCCGTCAGGCCGCCGCGGATCGCTCGCTGTACCGCTTATCGGATGCGCGGCGCCGCGCCGCCGTGACCGGCTCCCGCAAGGAAGACATCCTGGCCGCGCGCGCCCGCTTCCAGGCGGCGGCGGCGCGGCGTACGCAAGCGCAAGCGGTGCTGAATCGGCTGACCGTGCGGGCGCCGCTTGATGGCGAGATCCTGCAGATCAAATACCGCGTCGGCGAGTACTACAGCCCCGGCAACCCCGACCCGCTGCTGACTCTGGGCGACACGCACAAGCTGCGCGTGCGCATGGACGTCGATGAGCGCGACATCGGCAAGATCAAGCTCGGCGCCGCGGCGTTCGTGACCGCGGACGCCTTCCCGGGAATAAAGTTTTCCGGCACGGTGCTGGAGGTCGGCCGCCGCATGGGCCGCAAGAACATCCGTACCGACGATCCGACAGAGCGGATCGACACCAAGATTCTGGAAGTGATCATCGATCTTGGACACCCCGCGCAGCTTATTCCCGGCTTGCGCGTGGTGAGCTATTTGACCCCGGCCGGCGTCGCCGATACGGGCGGCGATGGGGTGAGCGTCCGCCTCAACCCGGGCCGCAGCATCGCGGCGCTGGAGTGAGCGACGCGACGCGAAGCTAGGCCGGCTCCGGCTCTTTTTCAAACTCCGCCAGCTGCGTCAGCGCATCGCGCGCCGCCGATAGATTATGTCCCGCGATGTCGCGCAAAAGGCGCTGCATCAAGGGCGTCCCCGCCGCACGGCCGGCATACACGCGGGCCAGCCAGCGCAAAAGCGGAATCGCCACCACCCCGAACAGCAAGTTCGCTCCCAGCCAGCCGTAGCCGAACAGCGCATAGGCATCAAGCCCGAACAGCCCATCCAGGCCGACGATGAGAAGCGGCGTCCACAAAAGCGGTGCGAGCAGCAGGACCCACTTGGTCTCATTCAAGCGGTGGATGCGCAGCGCTTCCAGCTGCTTCTGGATTCCCAGCACCTGCGCGCTGTAGTCGATCCGCGCAAGCCGCGCAAGCTGCACCGCGCAGGAGATGGTAAGAAGGAGCGCAAACAGTCCCAGCACCGCGGCCGGCCCGGCGTGACGCGGCTCATCGATCCGATCGGCGGCATAGGAGCCGAGCCACAGGAGTCCGCCCAGGTTTATGAGTAGCTCGACGGTGATCGACCGCGACAGCCGGCGCAGCGCCGAGCTTACCTGGTTTATGCCAAGGTCGCGCACGACCCGCGCGTTGAGCCGGAGACCGGCGTCGAGCTTGCGGTCGTACTCCTGCCAGCGGGCTTGTAAATCTTGGATGTCCATGACGGCTCCTCCTTCTTGCCGAGTCAAGACTGCTCGGCGAATTCGTGGCGCAGCCGCCCCTTGATGCGGCTTAGCTTGGTGCTGACGTTGGTGGCCGACAGACCCAGGATGTCGGCGATGCTGTCGTAGTCGTGCCCCTCCAGATAAAGCAGCATGAGCGCGCGATCGAGCTGGCTCAGGCGGCCAAGGAGCTGATTGAGCACGCTGATATCGGCGGCGGCATCGCTCGGCGACTGCTCGACCGCCGCCAGCTCCACCACCGCATCGTCGATCGAATAGGCGGTCGCCTCGCCGGTGCGTCGGCGCTGCTGCCGGCTGTGCGAGATCGCGACGTTCAGCGCGATGCGGTACATCCAGGTCGCGAACTTACTGCGGCGGTCAAAGCGCGGGAACGCGCGCCAGAGCTGGATCACGATCTCCTGCATCAGCTCCTGCCGATCGGCGGGGTTTTCGCAGTACAGGCGCGCGGCCTTGTAGAGGATCTTTTTGTGCGCCTCCAGCTCGGCCAGAAACCGCTCGGTGACTGAGCGGGCGTCGGCCTGGTCCGGTGCCGCAGGCGATGCGGCGGCGGGATCGGCCGGCAGGGGCGGAAACGCAGGGCGGGGCGCGGTCATGGTTTCGTAGGTCCCGGCAGCGAGCGGCTGCAGCTTGGTTCTTGATTCATTAGTCGCAGCGGGGCGGGATTTGTCACAGCGGCCGTGCAGCGGAGCCGCGCACGGCAAAAGACGAAGAGTGTATGTACAAGGGGGCCAAAGTGCTACTTTGGCGCCACCTTGGCGTTGGCGTTTTCGTTTCGGCGCCTTGGCCGCTTATTTATTCGCTGGCGCGAACTTGAACCGGAGGACTCTCATGCGACGCTCGATCGTTCGATCAACCGGCGTTCAATCAACCCGCGGAGTCGGCGCTCCATCGACCGGCGGGGTCGGCCTGCAATCCGCGCGGGGAACGCGGTCCCGGCGCGCCGCTAGGGTCGGCCTGCTGCTGGCGCTGGGCGTTTTGGCGGCGCTCTCCGCCCCGTCGCGGGCTTTGGCCCAGACGGCCGCCGCGCGGCCGATGCTCGCCCCTCCGCCGCCCAGCAGCCAGCCGGAGTCGGCGCACGCGCTGGCGCTGCGGGCGCGCTGGGTCACCCTGCCGGGCTGGGCGCTGTCGCCGTACCTGGCCGCGCACACCGAGCTCAATGACGGCTGGGGCGTCGGCCTTGAGTACCTGTACCGCCACAGCGGCTTTGATGTCGTGGTCTCGCTCGACTACAGCTCCCTGCAGGCGCGCGACGGCAACTATCTGGGCGGCACCAACAACCCGATGACCGAGACGCACTTTGTCCACTTCGACAAGCTGAGCTCCTTGTCTCTGGATGTCTCGCTCATCGGCCACTGGAACCTCACGAGCTGGATGGAGCTGCGCTTCGGCGCCGGACTCGGGGCCGGCTACGTCTTCGGCGAGATCTACCAGATCACCGGCAACTCCGCCGGCTGCACCGCCGACACCGCCGGCGATCCGAGCAAGTGCTACCCGACCAAGATCGGCCCTGTCACAAACAGCAACCCCGAGACCCTCACCAAGCTCGAGGACAGCCGCTGCTCGGCGGATTTCACCGACGGCGGGCGCGACACCCCGCAGAGCCCGTGCTACCGCCGCACCGACGTGTATCCGTTCAACGTGCGGGTGGTGCCGGTGCTCAACGTGCTGCTCGGGCTGCGGTTTAAGCTTTACCGCCACGTGTACCTGCACCTGGACGGCGGCTTCCGCCTGGCGGGCTTTTACGCCGGCGGCGGTCCGGAGTTCCGCTTCTAGATTCCCGTTCTAGATTCCCGGGCGGTTCGCCGGCGGCGGCGCGGCGCCCGACTCCATGAGGCGCTGCCGCTCATCGGCGATCCGCCGGAACTCGCTGTCGAGATCCCCGGCGAACTGCGCCTTCAGCGTGGTGACGCCAAGCTTGTCCAAGCAGTAAAGCCAGTACGCGGTGAGGTTGCGGTTATCGAACACCGCCGGATCCATCAGGCTGTTTATCAGATAGTAAAGATGGGCGGAGAAGCCGAACTCCTCGACGTCCAGGGCGATGTCGGCCATCTTCACCCAGTCGCTGGCGGAGTCGCGCTCGCGCTTGAACAAGGTGCGGATGGAGTGGCGGCGGGCGGCCTGGAAGGTCTCGCTGCGGGTGCTGGAGCGGGCATCGATGGTGAACATCGGGTTGCAGGCGTACACGCGCGGGCGGTACTTCTGCCACTCGGTCGCAAGCTCCGCCGACCGGGTCGGGGCGCCGCTCGGCGTCGCCGCGGCAACGTCGGGGTTTTGCTGGCGGCTGCGCAAAAGGGTGCGCGAGAAAAACGACTCATAGAGCGCCAGCGAGGAGCAGGGGTACTCGCTGAGCACGTCCTCATAGACGCCGATGGCTTCCCTATACATGCCGCGGTCGTGGAACTCGACGCCGTGGTTGATGCGCTCCTCCAGGTCGGCCTGGAAGATGATGATGAGCTCTTTGAACAGCTCGATGTAGTCGTGGGCGAGGTTGTCGGTCTTGCTGAAGTAGTAGACCGGCTTCAGATATAGGCGCGCCACATCGAGCTCGCCGTTGGCGACGTGGAGGAAGATGCGCGCCGCCGGCACGAGGGGGTTGCCGGTCTGCATCTCGGTCATCGCCCGCCAGTACTGCGGGTTGTGATCGAGCACCTCGGCGACCGAGATCGGCCGGCTGAGATCCAGTCCGCCCAGGAGCTGGCCGAGGCTGCGCACGCCCTCGAAGCGCTCGGGGGCGCTCTGCATGACGCGGGTGAGCACCGGCAGCACCTCGCGGCGCGACCAGGCGCTGAGCAGCGCGACCCGATCTTTCAAAGAGGCGGCGCGCATCCGCTGCACCAGCGCCGGCAGCGGCCGCTCCAGCCGCGGCGTGCAGCCGGTGCAGCCCGCATCGCTTGCCGGAGCGCCGTTTTTCACCGTGGCGATGAAGCGCACCGCATAGTCGGTCACCTGGGTGCGCGGCGGCTGGCTCTTCAAAAGGTCGGCGGTCAGCTGGCTGCGCCGCAGCTCGGGCAGCGGCGGGCTGGCGGCGACCTGCAGCTCGGCGTCGCGATCCCGGTGCATCGTCACCTGGATCTGGATCGTGCGGTCGGCCGAATCGCCGGCGAGCTGGGCATCGACGCGGGAGCCCAGCCGCTGCACCCAGGCGACGAACGCCTCCGGGGCGAAGTCGTAGTCGGCAAGCGACTCGAAGCTCAGAAGCTCCAGGTCGGTGATGAAGCGGCTCTTGCCGCCCGCTGGCGCCGCGGTTTTTTCGGCTGTCGCGACGGCGGGGGCCGGCGGCTTGGCCTTGACCGCGGCACAGCCGCCCCAAAGCCCCAGTGCCAGCACCGGCAGTAGCAAGATCTTGGCGATAGAAATCGAGGAGCCGTGCGGCCGCATGGTTTACCTGGGCCGAAGCTGCGCCGGTGCGCCGCTTTTTGGCCCCTGGCGATTTTATCCTATAAACCTCGTCGGCGGAACGAAAACCTGCCTTGAGCTTGTCTGCGCCGGGCCCGATAGGGCATGTTGCGCAAAAATCGCCTGACAATAACGAGGAACCCGAACGAGGAACCCGATGTCGACGACCCCTTGTTCGACCGTGACCCCGCGCCTACAGGAGATCCTTTCCTACTACCCGTCGGATAACCCCGGCACCCTGACGAACCTGGCGCGACTTTTCATGCACGGGCGCCTGGCCGGCACCGGACGGCTTGTGATCCTGCCTCTACAAGTAGATAAGGAACCGCGGACGGGCTGGTTCCCATCCGGAAACTGTCGCGGGGCCCGCAGTACGTTTCCGGATGGGGACTAGGGGCGGCGCGGCAAGAGGCCCAGGCGCTCGCGGACCTCGGCGAGGGTCTCGCGGGCGACGCGGCGGGCCTGCTCGGCGCCGGCGTGCAGGATTTCTTCGACGCGGCCGGGCTGGGAAAGGAGCTGGCGCTTGCGCTCGCCGATGGGGGCGAGCGTCTCGACCATCGCCTCGGCCAGGGCGCGCTTGGAGTCGACGCAGCCGATGCGCGCGGTGCGGCAGCCTTCGTGCAGCTCGGCGACCTTGGCCTCCGGCGAAAAGAAGCGCTGGAGGCCGCAGACGTAGCAGCTCTCGGGATGGCCGGGATCCTTTTTGCGCAGGCGCGTCTCATCGGTGAAGGCGTTGCTGATTTTCTTGCGGATGACCTCCGGCGCATCGCCGACGCCGACGTAGTTGTTGAGCGACTTGGACATCTTCTGCTTGCCGTCCAGGCCCAGGATGCGCAGCGGCTCCCGGTGCAGCGGCAGCGGTTCCTTGAATAGCTCGCCCCAGCGGTTGTTGAAGCGGCGGACGATTTCGCGCGTCAGCTCCAGGTGCTGGATCTGATCCTCGCCGACCGGCACCCGCGTCGCCCGGTAAAGGAGGATGTCGGCGGCCATGAGCACCGGGTACGTGAACAGGCCCGTGTTGACGTACTCGGCGCGCTCGCCCTTTTCCTTGAACTGGGTCATGCGCGACAGCTCGCCGTAGGGGGCGACGCAGCTTAGGATCCACGCCAGCTCCGAGTGCTCGGCGACCTCCGACTGGACGAACAGGGTCGCCCGCTCCGGATCGATGCCGCACGCCAGCAGCTCGACCGCCATGTCGAGCACCCGCCCCTTCATCTCCGCGGCATCATAGCTTTGGGTCAGCGCGTGCAGATCCACCACGCAGTAGAAGCAGCGGTGCTGGTCCTGCAGCGTCACCCAGTCGCGGACGGCCCCAAGGTAGTTGCCGATGTGGAAGCCGCCCGAGGGCTGCATGCCGGAGAACACGACCTCGCGCCCCGGACGGGCGGTCACGGCCCCGTTGGCGGAGGCGGAGCCGGCAGTCGCGGTACTTTCTGGGGTAACAGGATCGGAACTTGTGGTTACGCTCATAACAGGAGCCATAGTAAGCCAAGTCCACCAACGTGGCGAAAGTCCAGGCAAAAAAGGCTGAACTTAGGCGCATCAGGGCGG
This sequence comes from uncultured Myxococcales bacterium, assembly GCA_937879845.1. Classification (GTDB taxonomy): domain Bacteria; phylum Myxococcota_A; class Polyangia; order Palsa-1104; family JAEUJZ01; genus CALFML01. The sequence continues at coordinate 5,863 of CALFML010000595.1, read as the reverse complement.
CGCGGCAAATCAGGCATCAGCCTTGCTAGGAGCTAAGAACAGGTAGAAGCACTAAACAACCAGATCAAAACCAGACCTCTAGCTGACCCTGACCGGGGCCCGACCGGGTCCGCGACCGACGCCGGAGCGAAGAAAAACCGAAGCCGCCCACCGTCGAGTCAGGTATAGTTAGAAACTAGTAGGAGATCGATTATGAAGCGAATCCTTGTAGCTGTGGCCGCTCTCGCCGGCATGAGTGGTTGTTATGGGACGACCTATGTCGAGTCGAACCCGGGCTATGCGAACACGTCGTATCAGACCACGACCGAGTACGCGCCCTACGACGATCCCGGTCCGGTGACCGTGACCGTGGCGCCGCCGCCGCTGCGTTATGAGCCGGTGGGCTCGTGCGGCTTTAACTCGATCTGGTTCCCGGGTCGCTGGGAGTTTCGCAGCAACTGGTATTGGGCGCGCGGCTACTGCACGGAGACGCGTCCGGGCTATGTCTATGTAGCCCCGCGTTACGTAAACGGTGTGTACTACCGTGCACACTGGGGGCGTCCCGGCGGCGCGGTCTATGGCGGAGGGGGCGTGTATGGCGGGACGACGTATGTCCCACCGCCGCGTCCGGCTCCGGTGTACGGCGGCGGCTATGTCGCTCCGGCGCCGGTTCGGCCAGCCCCGGTGTACGGCGGTGGCGGCAGCGTGTATGTCGCCCCGACCCCGGCGCCGGTTCGGCCGGCCCCGGTGTACGGCGGCGGCGGGTACGTGGCCCCGACCCCGGCGCCGGTTCGGCCGGCCCCGGTATACGGCGGCGGCGGGTACGTGGCCCCGACCCCGGCGCCGGTTCGGCCGGCCTACGGCGGCGGCGGGTACGTGGCCCCGGCTCCGGCGCCGGTCCGTCCCGCGCCGGTCTATGTACCGCCTCCGGGCGGCGGCGGAGTTCGTCCGGCCCCGGCGCCTTATCGCCCGGTCCCGCCTCCCTACCACCGCTAGACCGTCCATCGAGCGCGGTCGCCCCTGACGACGACCGCGCTGGCCCGCCTCATTTCTACGCCCTGCCAGCCCATGCCGGCGGGGCGTATTTTTTTTGTCTCGCCCTACGCTTCCCATCGCACCGAACGGACCACGACCCGGCCGCGGCTGCGCTCCGGTTAACTCAGCGATAGCGTTGACTTTCAGGGCGATCCCTTCGCTTAATGAGCGGCGGCTTGGAGCATGAGCGCGGCTGCATGCGCTCCCGGCCTGGGCCGACGCACCTAACAGGCAAGGGATTCCCGATGAGGACGCACTCTAAAGCCCGTCGCGCTACCCGGATTTCGCTGGCTGCCGGACTCGCTGCGGCGCTGGGCGCGGCCGGGTCCAGCCCGCCGTCGCGCGCCGCCACGAACCCGGCCGATGCCGCGCTCACGGTAGATGCACCGATTCATAGCGTCGTGGTCTACAGCGACCGGGCGCGCGTGACCCGCAGCGCCCGCATCAAGCTGAGCGGAACGCAGCCCATCCTCCTGCCGCTCCTTCAGGGCAGCGTCGATCCCAGCAGCATCCGCCTGGAGTCGCAAGGGGCCGAGGTCCTGCGCATCGAGACGACCTACGTCGACGCCAGCGACCTGCCGGAAGACGAGGCGCAGCGGCTGCTCAAAGGCCTGGAGAAGATCGACGACGATCTGAGCCGCATCCAGGGCGAGCAGGAGATCTACCGCGCCCAGCTCAACCTGCTGCAGCGGCTCCTGCCGGCCGTCCCGCCGCAAGGCACCGATGTGCAGAAGCCGCCGGCGCGCCTGAACCCAAGCGGCTGGGCGGCCGTGATTGCCTTTATCCGCAGCGGCCAGGAGAAGCTCTACGGCAAGGTGGCGGATGAAGATGAGCAGCTGCGCACCCTGCGGCGGCAGCGCCAGGAACTGGTCGATAAGGCGCGGCTCCTGGGCGGGATCGCGCATCGGGCCGGCTATCGGGTGGCGGCGACGCTGGTAGGGCAGGGGGCGGCGCAGGTCGCGCTTACTTATATGACCGCGGGGGCGCGCTGGCTGCCGACCTACGATATCCAGCTCTTGCCGGCGCAGAACCGGGTCGAGCTCTCGCTGGCCGGCCTAGTCAGCCAGGAGACCGGCGAGGACTGGAACGATGTCGCCCTGACCCTCAGCACCGCCGTTCCCGCCACCGCCACCCAGCTGCCGAAGCTTCTCAGCTGGAAGATAGGGATGCGGGAGCGCTTCATCCCCACCCCGCAGCCCCTCACCGAGGTCACGCCGCCGCCGCCGCCGGCCCCGACCCTGCGTGAGGCGCCGAGCGCGGCCGCCAGCCTGCGCTCCCAGCTCCTCGCCCGCACCGGCCTTATCGACGAGCGCACCCGCCGCATCAGCCTCCCCGACGATCAGGCAAACTTCATCCCGACCGCGCCCAAGGACGCCAAGGAAGCCCCGGACAAGACGAAAGAACCCGAGATCCCCCGGCGTGAGCTCTACGCCCGGCAGCTCCAGAAGGGCAAGGCCCAGGTAACCGTCACCGCCGCCCCGGCTCAGCCGGCCGCGCCCGCGCCGGAAGAAGCGGTGCGCTACAAGAGCGATGTCGCCGGCAGCACCCTCGATGGGGAGGGGGACCGCGATGCCGACGGCATACCCGACTCGGTGGACGCGCTGGAGACGGCGGAGAAACAGGTGCGCAAGGCGGAAGCGGTTTCCCAGGGGGTGCAGTCGGCCGGGGAGTATGCGCCGTCCAAGCCGCGCCCGCCCCTTTTCGCGGTGGGCATCACCCCGCCCGCCGGCTACCAGGCCCCGCGCTACGCCCGCAACCTCCCGGCGGCGCTGGCCGGCGGCTACGACCTGAGCTACCCGAGCCTATACAAGGACTCGATCGGCAGCGGCCAGGGCACGCGGCGCGTCGCGCTTTTGGCCCGCAGCTTCCCGGTGTCCGTGCTGCGCAAGCTGACCCCCGCGTTGGCCCCCGAGGCATTCCTGGTCGCCGAGCTCAAAAACCCCGCCCCCGAGCCGCTGCCCGGCGGCCAGGCCAACCTGTTCGTCGGCGCCGATCCCGCCGGCGTCGCCACGCTGCCGCTGGTCGCCGCGGGCGAGACCTTCACCCTGCCGCTGGGCCTGGACCGGGCGGTGAAGCCCATCCGCAACGTTCGCCTCACCACCGAAGAAAAGGGCGTCTTCAGCAAGGATGAGATCACCGAGTACGTGGTCACCACCGAGCTTGTGAATCCCTACCCGCTGCCCATCGAGCTCAAGATCCTCGATCAGATTCCGCTGCCCGGCGACAAGCACGTCGAGATCAAGCTCGTGCGCACCCAGCCGCAGGCGCAGCATGACCCGATCAAAGGCTCCCTGGAGTGGCGGCAGTCGCTGCCGGCCGGCGGCAAGCTCGTCACCCAGTTCGTCTATACGCTGCGGCGGCCCAAGGGCTACCGCCTGAGCCAGTAGGAGGCGACCGTGCCCAAGACTCCCATGCGCGCACGAACTGCGCCTCTGTTCCTCTTCATCCCGCTCGCCGCCGCCGCCGGCCTGAGTCAGTCCTCCACCCCGGCCCATGCTGCCGCCGAGTCGGCGCGGGTGACCAAGGTCGTGCTCTACCCCGACCGGGCGCAGGTGACCCGCGAAGCGGCGGTGGCCTGCGGCGACCGCGTGCTCCTGCCGCTGGGCGGGCTGCCCCCGGCCGCCGATGCCGCCTCCCTGCGCGCCCAGATAAGCGTCGGCCACGTCGACGGCCTGCGCAGCCAGGAGCAGGTCCGGCACGAGGCCTACGACAAAAAAGTCGAGGAGCTCGACGACAAGATCCACCAGATCGAGCGTCAGCTCGCCGCCTTGCGCGATCAGCGGGCGCACAAGGACGCCGCCGTCCGTCTCGCCGCCCAGCTCAACGAGTCCGCCGCCACCCTCATCAGCCGCGAGATGCTGGAGGCCCAGAATACCAAGAGCTGGACCGCCGCGCTCGACGCCATGCTCCAGACCCGCCTCCAAGGCGTCGGCGAGCAGGTCGACCTCAACATCAAGCAGCGCGACCTGACCCAGAAGCTCGACGAGCTGCGCCGCAAGCGCCAGCAGATCCAAGAGGCGGCCTCCCGCCGCGAGCTGCTAGCCGAGGTCCTGGTCTCCTGCCCCCCCGGCCAGCAAGCCACCGTGGAGCTGTCCTACACCGTCGGCGGCGCCCGCTGGTCCCCCGCCTACGAAGCCCGCTTGTCCGAGTCCGGCGCCGAAGTCGCACTCGCCAGCTACGCCACCGTCGCCCAGTCCACCGGCGAAGACTGGCGCAGCGCCCGCATCACCCTGTCCACCGCCATCCCGCGCCAGAACGCCACCCCGCCCGACCTGTCGCCGCTGCGCGTCTACGCCCAGGAGCGCCAGCCGCCGCGCAAGGTCCTGGTCAGCCGCCAAGAGCTGCAGGAGCACGCCAACACCCCCGCCGGCGCCGAGCCCTCCACCAAGAACACCGGCGGCGCCCGGCCGCAAGTGGTCGGCCAGGGCCTGTCCGTGCAGTTCGTGGTTCCCACCCCCGCCGATGTACTGGGCGACGGCACCCCCGCCCGCCTCCTTATCGCCGAGAGTCGCCTGCGCGGCCAGCTCAAGTACCGCGCCGTGCCCAAGCTCCTGCCCTACGTCTTCCGGGTCGCCGACCTCACCAACACCGCCGGCTTCCCCCTGCTCGCCGGCCCCGTCGATACCTTCCGCAAAGGCCAGTTCTTCGCCCGCTACGACCTCTCCCGCGTCGCCGCCGGCGAGCGCTTCCTCCTGAGCTTCGGCATCGCCGAAGGCCTCAAAGTCAAGCGCACCATCGTCGAAGAGATCGCCCGCGACCGCGGCGTCTTCGGCTCCACCCGCCGCACCCGCTACAACTACCGCTTCGAGGTCCAGAACTTCCTCTCCCAGCCCGAGACCCTGGAGCTCGCCGAGCACATCCCCGTCTCCGAGATCGACGAGGTCAAGGTCGCCCTCGATCCCAAGACCACCGCCGGCTACGAGCTCGCCGCCGCCGATGGCATCGTCACCTGGAAGGTCCCGCTGCGGGTCGGCGAAAAGAAGCTCCTCGACCTCAACTACTACATCGATGTCCCCGCGAGCTACGAGACCGGCGATTAGCCCTTCTCCCGCATGCGACAGATGACACCAGCGCCTGAACTACGTTAGCGTACGGAGCATGAAAGTGATCACCTTGGACGACCTGCAGCGCGGCTTCTCTTACATCGCCGCCAACCCCTCTTACCTTATCCGCAGCGCCGTCAACGCCGCCCGGATGCGCATCGGCGTGCCGCTCGACGGGGTAAAGTGGCTTCTTGAGAAGGCCGCCCGCGGCAAGCTGCCTCCCGACCTCACCCTCGAAGCCGTCCCCCCCGGCCTCCGCGTCTCCGCCACCGCCAACGTCATGGGCGCCGCGATGTTCGTCTCCGCCGTCATCAGCGTCGAGCAGGTCGTGCTCGGCGTCGACAGCCTGCGCGTATCGCTGCGCGTCCGCGAGCTCGCCATCAAGCCTCCCCCCGACAGCCCCATCGGCGGCATGCTGGCCGTGATGGACCTGACCAAGCCCGGCGATCTCATGGGCTTCATGCCGATGAAGCCAGCCATGATCCTCTCGGCCCAAGGCGATCTGTTCGTCCTCGATCTCCTCAAGCTGCCCAAGCTCGCCAAGAACCCCCTGGCCCGCCGCATCATCGCCGCCCTGTCCGAAGTCCTCACCGTCAAAGAGCTCGGCACCGAGAGCGATCTCTTGGTCCTGGGCCTAGGCGCCATACCCCTGGGTTTCATGGCCGCCATCGGCCACCTTCGCGACTAAACCGCGCCTCAGTTGAACCCCGAAGTTTTTGCCAAAAGAGCGGGTGGCGCCGGAGGCGGGGGGCCTGCTGCGCCAGCAGCGGGGTGCCGGAGGTGACAGGACCCGCGGCGCAGCCCGA